>JAIPCS010000074.1 GCA_021738105.1 Sulfuritalea sp. | reverse complement strand
AGATCGGCCAGAAGAAGCCGACGGGGACCGCCCTGAAATTGCTTCACTTGGTGCAGAAGCGCGGGCTGGAAGTTGTCGCCTGAACAGACGGCTCGTTTGTTGCCGTACCGCCAGCGCCGACTATTGGCGCTCGCTCAAAGCAATATCGAACCCGACCCCAATAGTTTTACGACCGCCTTGTAGCGCAGGGGCTTCATCAGCGCCGACTTTCTGCGGCTATGCAGATTCAATTCGATGCTGACCCCCTATCGCTAATGCCGTCGAGATTCGCATGGCATTGGCTCAGGCCGTTTGAAAATCAGGAGGATCAAACGGGTCAGGTTGAATTGAAATCTGTAATCACTCTGACCCGTTTAGCTGATTACCTATTCATCGCGTCTGCGAGGCAATGAATAACCTCCTTTCCATCCTCGTAGGCCTGAATAACTTCCGTATAGGTCGCAGTCGCATTTAGCCTTCCTTCGTGTGCAAAGTCATTACGCCAAGTGACAAGATTCCCATACGACGAACGAATGTCGCGACGCTCCACTCTAAGGAACTCTTGTGCTCGTTTCTCAATCTTCTGCTGAAATTTCTTCTCATACTTTGCCCCAAATTTTGGGATGTATTCTTTGCGTATTTCTTGAATGCGTATTCGGCCATTAATGCGATCAAAGTAGGCTTCTGCAAAATTTCGCAGCACCATATGTTTTTTTGCAGCAAAAGTAATAAAGATTTCTTTTACCGCCAACTCGTACACCGTAACTGCAGCTACAGACACGAATCCAATGTATTTGGCTTGCAGGAGTGGATCAGCGATTGAAGGCACGACACCATTCAAGTGCGCAACCAAGTCATCGGCGTGTTTGAAGTTTTCGTGATATGTCATAGCTATTTATAGCAGGTATTCCTTAACCTTTTCGATACGAGCCCTTACTGTCTTTGTGTCGGTGGTATTGATTCGTGTGAATTCATCAAAATATTCGTCATCAACAAGATCTTTGTAACGACCCTTAAGGTTAATTGAGTCTATCTGTCGATAGTTCTCAATCAATGTACTCATCACAGAATCAAGCGCTGATACGTTCAGAGGGCCTCGCAAATGAAAAGGTTTTTGTCCCATTGATTTGACGACAGTTTCAGTAATCACTGGAAATACTTCAAAAAAATTCTTTGCCTTTTTAGTGTCGGCGCTGTCATGCTTTTTCATGGCTTTGTTTAGAAATTCTTTCATTGGTTTCTCGTAGTCTTTCCCTGCTCCCACGAGGGAAAATATCCTGAGAAGCAATTCGATATCTTTTTGATGTTTGTCGAGATAGCGATTGCCGAGAATCTTTCTCCAATTCGGATCTTCATTCGCTTTGCGGAGCAATTTATTAAAACCGCCTCTAAAAACACAATTGCGAATTTCCTGAGGGGTGAGCGGCGTCCCTCCGGTATTTAGTCGTTCAAAAATGTGGTACGCGCTTGTACTTTCGCCAGTCGGACTCAATTGGCGAATATTTACAGCTCGCAATACAGCTTGTTTCAGCTTTCGTTGCGCTCCCTCACCTAGATCTTCAAACCTGTGGTTGTGGTACGGACTACTTTCGTCTAGGCCCGACAGTCGAAAAACTTGTCGTTTTCCGTGAGTGCTTTCTCGTCCGAAATATCCATCAAGAAAAAACACAACACTGAGAATTCTTTGCTGACCATCAATCACTAGGTTCTTGTTGTTCTCATCGATATAGAAAAAAACAGGTGGCACTGGTAGCCCGCTCAAAAATGAATCAATCAGCAGCGACGACTGCCGTATTGACCAAACGAATTCTCTTTGGTAGTCCGGGATAACAATGTCTTTGTCTCTCCACATCTGATCGATTCCGGCCAGGGTAAAGTCTGACGGGTAGCTTGCGATGTCGTAATCAATTACGACTGAAGATTCCTCTTGCTCCTCTTCGATGTCCAGATCATCTTCAGAAAAATCTATTGCCATTGATTGCCTCTCTTCAAAATTCGTCCATTTCTAAGTCCATTCGGCTCAACAAATTCGCGCGAACGGAAAAACTGAATGACACATATCATCTTACTGGCGAAGTCTAAATTAAAAGCTAAAGGGGTCAGAGTGATTTCTTTCTCCGACGCTTCGAATTGCCGTGTCGCCAGCGCCGACTTTTCGCACGGTCCGCGCGACCAGCCGTGATGCCAGCCCCTCAAGTGTTCTGGGCCCCGGTCACAATCAGCTGCGATGTTGCGCGTGTCATCGCCACGTAGAGCAGACGCGCGTCCTCTTCGGTTGCCTTGTCCGGGGTTGGCAGCAGGCCCGCGCCGGGTATAACGATGATTGGGTACTCGAGACCTTTGCTGCTATGGAATGGCAACAGCTTGACGGTGTCCTGGCTTTCGCCAAACGTGATGTCGTTCTTCCAGGTGTTGGGAATACCTTCCTTCCGCAATTCCTTGCGGACGGTTGTACATATCGGCTCATAGTGCCGGTACAGGATTGCCATGTCGCACCACGGCGTGCCTTTGGCATGCTCTTCCTTCAAGCGCTCTGCTATCCATTCCCCTTCCGCTTGCAGCGTCGGCAGCTTCACCACCATTGGTGCCTTGCCGTGACGACCGGCAGATATTGGAACGAGGCGCGGGATGCCGTCTTCCTCGGCATCGTTTGCCTTGAGTAGCTCGCTAGCTAACTGTGCGGCGAACTCCAGAATTTCCTGCGTGTTGCGGTAATTGACTTTCAGGATCGTCGTGCGCCCCGCCGCCTGTATGCCGACGCTCTTGAAGCTGAAGTTTTTCTTGCGCTCCGCCTCGTAGATAGACTGCGCATCGTCGTAGAGGACGAGCAGCGAGTTGCTGTGTGGGTCGACCATTTGAACGACGAGCTTCAGCCATTCAGGCCTGAAGTCGTGGCCTTCATCGATCAGCACGGCCTCATATTGCGCCGAGGGAATCTGCTTACGCTCGACCGCGCGGATGACCGCCTGAACCATCTCGGCCATGAGGGCGTTCTTGTCTTCCTGATGCTTGGCGAAGCTGACGTTGTAAGCACTCAGCTGGCTGCGGCACCAGCTATGAAATGTCCGGACATGCACCTTGTCCGCAACACCCTTGCTCGACATCCAGTGAACCAGTCGCCCGGCAAGCGTCTTGTTGTAGCACAGCACCAGGATCGGTTTGGCGCACACCTTGGCGAGTTGTTCGGCGCGGTACCCGAGAATCAGAGTCTTCCCCGAGCCCGCTACGCCGTGGATAACCCGGTGACCCTCACCGAGGCTCCGTGCCAATTGCTCTTGCTGAAGATCCATCACCCTCATCAAGTCCGGGATTTCGACCTCCGCCAACTCTTCCTTCTTGAAGAGTCCTTCCTGTGTATTTGGCAAACGAATTTCAGGGAACAAATGCCACCGAACGCGATCAAGTTGCGGCAGGGTCAGGTTGCCGCGAAAACGAACCGAGAACATTTCCCAAAGCCGCTGCTGAAATGCCTCCATATCGACGGACTCGGTCATTTCGTCCTGGCAGAGCACCCGCTGCGGCTCGATTACTTCCGCCAGACCGGAGCTTTCGAAAGTGCGTCGCGAGATATTGGCAAGCACCACGCCATAGGTCCATGGAAAGGTCAGCCGTCCTTCCATCTTGCCGCTGGAAAGCGTCAGCTGCTTATCGCGCGCCAAAACGCCGACTACGGCATGGGCGTATTGGCGGGCCTGTTCGAGCGGATTGAGGACATGCTTGAGTCCCTGGGGAGTGAGAATTGCCGCGTCAGACTTGGTGATCGAGTGGATGGTATCCGGCTTCCAGTCTTTTACTTCCAGGATCAGCAGGCCTCGCTGGGGATGCAGGACAATGAAATCAGGATGACTGTTCGTGGGACCGACAGGAACGTCATACCAACACAGATAATCCGCCTCAAGCTTGGCTTCGAGGCGTTGCGCAAAGCGTCGTTCGCCCGGCGTCATGCGCCCCGCGCAGGTCCCGTAACTTGGAATCAGTGTCGCCACTTGGAATTCCTGATCTTTCTTGTCGAGAATGACAATGTGATTCTACATGCAGCGCACGATCGAAGCTGCGGGGGCTCCGGTAAAACTAAATAGAAGCTAAAGGCTCAGAGCAGAACCAAAAGGGTCAGAATGATTTCGGATTCATGTCAATCGCGCTCGTTTAGCTGCCCACAGGACCATACGGGTCAGGATAATTTGAGATCCGAAATCACTCTACCCCCCCATGACTCAGCTCATGTCAGCACCTTCACATTCAGCCCGGCAACTCGCCTGAACGCGCTGTCTCCGGTCAAAAACAGGTGCTCGCCGCCAAGCTGGAGGCACGACGCCGCCTGCAGCGCGTCGGGCGTCTTCAGGCCGGTCTGAACGCGGATTGCCGCCGCGAGTTCGATAACATCCCTGGTCAGTTCCACCCAGACCAGATCGGTCCGCGCAAAGAAGGCGTCGAATGCCGCCAGTGTCGCGCTGTCGTTGCCCTTCATCGGCCCTACCCGACATTCCAGCCACGACAGGCGGCTCACCGCGGCGCCCAGATCAGGATGCTTCTTCGCCACCGTTGCCAATTCCTTGCGCACCTTGGTGGCGAATGGCTCCGCGCCTTCGATCAGGTAGATCAGGGCACTGGCGTCGAAGAAGGCAATCACCAGTCGCGCTCGGCCTTGAGTGCGGCGTCGATCTTCGCCTTGCTGCGCTTGCCGGCGGTACGCTGGTTCAGCAGCCACTGCACGGCAGTCACGCCGCTTGGGGTGACTGCCCGGCCATGCGCAAGACGCTGGTAGTCCGCCTCGGTCAGGACCACTGCCGCAGGCTTGTTGCGCTTGACGATATGTACCGGGCCATCGCGCAGGCCATCCTCGATGGCCGCCATGCCGCGACGTTTCAGTTCCGAGACGGTGAGGGTATTCATATCAGTACCTGTTTTGAGCATAATGGTACTGATTGTAGTACGGATCAGCGTCACCGTAGTGATGGTGCCAGTGCAGGGTTGTGTCGGGCTTGGGGCTATTTTGGAATTATTGGGGTCAGAGTGATTTCGGATTTCAAATCAATCGCACCCGTTTAGCTGCCCACCACTTCGCCCCACCGATAGCCCGGCGAAAAGCTTCGCCTGCTTGGCTTCCAGCTCCGCGATCAGCGCACACGCGTCATCGCCCCCGAGAATCAGCCGCCCCACCGTCTCGCCAGCGCCGACTTTTCAGCCGCGCAATTCGCGGTCGGCCTGCTTGACGGGCGAAACGATTCGGATCAAGCGGTTCCAGGGGTAAACAATGGCGGGGCCGCAATTCTTCCGGCCATGCAGACCTGGCTCATGCCGCCCCGATGAGGCGGGTGCGCGCTGGCATCAGAATTTTTTTGCTTTCCCCGCTTGCCGGGCCTTTTCATCCACCATTTGAAGGTGGGCCGCTGAAGACAGTTGAAGCAGGCCCTCGTCAAACTCGTTGTTCATGGAAACAAGCGTGAGACGATTGCCCTGCTTGTCGCGCCAAATCACCACGATGGCTTGATTCACAATGCCGACGCGGTTTCGTACCGGACTATTCTTGACTTCGTTGGCACGGCCAAATTTTCCTTCGAAACCCAGGCGCAGAGTCCGGTGAATCTCCATATTCGATGCGTTGGAAAACTGCTTCCCGGTTGCGCACTTCATGTCTGCCAACTTGCCATCCTCGAAAAGCGCCGTACAGAGCATCTTGTAGCCACCCACTTCAAGGTAGCCCGCGTTCTCCCCGGTTGGGGACGACCACGCCGCATTTACCTCACTCTCCGACGACACGCCGGGGACTATCCCGATAACGTCAAGTTGATCGGGGCTTGCAATCGCAAGTGACGAAAGCAGAATAAGCGACAAAATACAAATGAACTTAGGCATGACGGTTTTCCAAAAAAGTTAGGCTCTGAACTAAAAGGGTCAAAGTGATTTCAGAATTCAAATCAAGCTGACCCTGGTAGTTTCGCGGCTGAAAAGTCGGCGCTGGCGAGACGGCGTGCTTCGCCGACGACCCTGGCTGCCATCATCGTTCCTGCGCCGCCGGGCCATACCCGGCTTCCCGCTGGCTGCGCACGGCGAGGATGAAAACGGTGTCGATTTCCGCGACGTAACGGTACAAGGCCAGATAACCGTGCGAACGGCGGCCGATGACCAGTTCGCGCTTGCCCTTGCTTGCAGGGCGCCCGATCAGAGGGTTGTGTTCGAGGACATCGAGCGCCGCGATGATCTCGCGGATGCGCAACTCCGGGTGCTCGACTTGGTAGTGGGCGATGTGGTCTAGGATGCGATCAAAGTCGCCCATGACCTCCGGCGCCAGTTCTATGCGCGACATGTTCAGCGCGCGAGTTTTCGTGCCGTCGGGCGTCGTGTTGCCTTGCCGGCAAGGCGATCCTCCAGATAGCCGCGCATTTCCTGCCACGGGATTGTCTTGCCGGAAGCGACGATACCGGCGTAGCGTTCTTCGGCGACGGCATCGAAATCGGCGCGCAATTCATCCTGCGCCGCCTTCTCTGCGATAGCCTCAAGAATGTATCCGTGGGCGGTCGTGCCGGCGCGTTTTGCTGCCTTCGCAACACGGGCTTTCAGGTCTTCCGGCAGGCGAATGGTCGTGGTGCTCATGGCGGGCTCCCGAGGGTGGAATGGGTGGACAGGGTGAAATGCGTGCATCTAATGTAGCACATTGGTGCTACTGCCCGCCGTCTCGCCAGCGCCGACTTTTATGCCTCGCATCTCTCGCTCGGCTTACTTGACGGGTTTAACGAATCGGATCAAATGGGTCAGAACGATTTGAAATCTGAAAACACTCTGATGCGCCTTACTCGCTTTGCTGCGCCCGCGAGAAAATAAAAAGCCAGCCCACCGTGAGTGGGTCTGGCCTTTCTTGACACTGCAACCGGGTTTACTTGGCGCCGGCGAGTATCCAATTGACCAGGGTTTTGATGTCTTCATCACTGACCCTGGCGTTCGGCGGCATTGGAATCGAACCCCAAACACCCTTGCTACCGGACTTGACATTGGCAATCAGCTTGGCTTCGTCACTGGCCGTGTATTTTTTGGCGATGTCCTGATAGGCGGGGCCGACCATTTTCTTGTCGATAGCGTGGCAGGCCAGGCAGCCGTTCTTGGCGGCGAGGGCTTTGTTGGATATTGCCGGAGCCGCAGTTGGAGTTGCTGTTGGTGCAGCGCCGGGCGCAGCAGCCGCGGTGGCGGAAGGCGCCGCTACGGCTGGCGCAGGAGCCGGCGCTGCCTGGACCGGCGGCGGGGGCGGTGCTTCCTTGCCGCAGCCTGTCAGGGCGACAGCGACGATCACGGCAAGTGAAATGGAAAGGGATTTGCTGGCTAGGTTCATGGCGATGCTCCGTCAAGGGTAAAAAATGGTGGGGCGGCAATTCATTCAGTCACGCAGACTTGGCTCATGCCGCCCCGAAGAAACCGGTGCGCACCGGCATCAGAATTTTTTCGTTTTTCCCGCTTGCCTGGCCTTTTCATCCAGCATTTGAAGATATGCCGATGAAGAAAGTTGCAGCAGGCCCTCGTCAAACTCGTTGTTCATGGAAACAAGCGTAAGACGATTGCCCTGATTGTCGCGCCAAATCACCACGATGGATTGCTTCACAATGCCTATGCGGTTTCGTACCGGACTATTCCTGACTTCGTCGGCACGGCCAAATTTCCCTTCGAAACCCAGGCGCAGAGCCCGGTGAATCTCCATATTCGATGCGCTGGAAAACTTCTTCCCGGTTGCGCACTTCATGTCTGCCAACTTGCCATCCTCGAAAAGCGCCGTACAGAGCATCCTGTAACCACCCACTTCAAGGTAGCCCGCGTTTTCCCCGACGGGGGACGACCAGGCCGCTTTTACGTCACTCTCCGATGACACGCCGGGGACGATCCCGATAACGTCAATTTGATCTGGGCTTGCAATCGCAAGTGACGAAAGCAGAAAAAGCGACAAAACGGCTTCCAGTTTGAACTCCTTGCTGAACCGAACGCGTTTGCCTCCCGGGTTGCCCCGATTGATTTCCTTGCTGACTGTCTTTCCCATTCGACACCTCCAAAGATATTGTCTACCTTCAAATGTGTCCGGAAAAGCCGGTCTACCTCAGGTTCGGTTTGGTTCCGAAGCATCCGATTCACCCAAAGTAGGCGCTGACACCACGGCACTGTGGAGTGACGCCAAAACTATTGCGAAGCTGATCTGTTTAGTCTAGTGATTCGTAATCTGACAGTATCAGTGGCGTGCGGCAGTTAAATAGAAACATTTCATATTGATATGCCGCATTGCAGCAAATCTTCTTCTCTACGCCGAAGCATCCAATAGGGGATTCGTGCTGCATCGCGATATCGATATTGCCTTCGGCATACTGAGCGTTCCATTGCGGCAAAGTTGGGATTGCGTTGACTACATTACTGGGTATATAAACGCCCCAAACCCATTGCTTGAGGTCGAAATGCGCAAGACAGCAACGACCGATGCCATACGCTAATCCAGGAACGAAGGAGAATGCGCGACCTTGGCTGATCACCCTTTACCAACTCAATTCCGCATTTGGCTGGGCGTCTATGCATGTTTTCTCCTTATCAATGCACGGCGCGTAGCGTTGCTAATCTGATTCGCGCAAACAGCACGCCAGAGGTATGCACCAGTGAAACCGTTGAACCGAATGCGCCCAGCCGCCCTCCTGATACTCGCCTGCAGCGTTCTTCTTTCCGGGTGCTCCGGCATGCGGCTCTACGACGAAACACGTGACAAACAGGGTGAAGCCGCCAAAAAGGCGTGGTCGGAAGTGGACCTGAAAACATACTTCCAGTCGCAACGGGACGAGCGGAAGAAGCTGCTGCAAGCGGAATTGGAATCTATCACCTTGCACACCATGACTCGCCGCGAGAATTCTATGCGAGTTGTCGCCGGTGGAACGGTCACGGAGTTCAGTGACACGCTCGGTGATGAATTGTCCAACCTGCTTGATGGCAAGATCAGCCAATTGGACAAATGGGACAACGCTAACAGGGCATTGACCCTCAGGCGAAAGAACTTGGCGTTCTCGCGCGACCTTTTATCGTTGCATGCCCCCGGCCTTTCCAACTGTGCCGCCGCGTTGAAGTCGAGCGCCATCTTGCCAGACAGGGCGAACCGCGCCTTGGAGGATTTCAAGAGTTCCTGCGCCAAAGAAAAAGAAGCTTCCGGAAAGGTCGCTGAACTCGAGAAGACAATTGGAGGCACGTATTGGCTGGCCTTCGAGAAAGAGGCAAAGCGGGTCAGCGAGGCGAAGGAAAATGCTACTGAAAAAACCAGCGAGTACAAGGCGGCTCTGAAAGCCTACGAAGACGCCGTCAAAAGCGATTCTGCAGAGGGAGCCAAGCCATCGGAGAAAATTGCTGAACTGGCTGGCAAACTGCGCACGGCTCTGGACGCATTGCTCAAGCTCCAAGACAAGTTCGGATTCGCCAAGGAAGCCATCGCAAAGGAAAAAGTCAACACGCTGGACGAATTGCTTGAGAAGGTCGAGTCTGCCGTGGAACCGGGCAAGGATGCCGGGCACGCGGAAATCCAGGCCTTGATGCTTCCGAAAATTGCCGACGATTTGCATGCGATCGATGCGCTGAACAAGACGACGCCAAAAACGGCGCTGATCATTCGCCGAGACATCGAGAAGGGCCGCGCGGATGCGGCCGCCCTGGAAGTCTCGTATGCCGAGCAGCGGGTGGCCCTGTCGAAATTGATTCTTGCTTCCCGCTTCGAGGAAGCTTTGCTGATCAGGTCCGCCCAGAAAAAACTTGCGTCTGTCATGGAACCCTCGCTCGCTACAAAGACTTTTACGGCAGCATATTCGGAGGCCGGCGAGAAAATCAAGACCTCGCTAATCGGGGCGGCCGGTGACTATCTCGATGCGATCGGACGGC
This sequence comes from Sulfuritalea sp., assembly GCA_021738105.1. Next base: position 4,580 of record JAIPCS010000074.1, on the reverse strand, counting down.
AGCGATCGCACACCCAGCGGCTTGAAACGATGAAGATGACCATCGCGCACGAACGCTCGATCGGTTACGCGGAGAACAGTGCCGGCCAATGGTCTTCGCTGATCGGATCCGTGGTCGGGCAGGCTTCTGAGTATGCCGCCGGCGGACAGAAATTCTCCGAATACAAAGACCTGATCCAGAGTATTGCACTGCTCTGGATCGGTGGTGGAGTGAACAAATGAGAGCCTCCCGCACCAACCTGGTCTGCCTGGCCACAATCTGCTTAACTGCATGCGCCACTCCGAAGATCGCCCTTGATCATGCAAACAATGGCGTCGCCCTCACGGCCGGCCTGCAACGTGAGCTAGCAAGCTACGATCAACAGCAAAAAACCATTGACACTTTGCGCCGGCAAGTGGTCATTGACGAGACGCTCCAGGCCAAACGCTATCTGCGCGACAACGAGTTCGATGACGCAACGGCATCGCTCACAGACGACACGGCGAAATTCGCCATATATACCAAGATGCGGCAGGCGGCGGAGCTGCGCGCGAAGTTGCTTGCCGACAAGGCGGCCGACGAGAAAGAAGTCCAGAGCGCGATGGATTCGCTCATGAAGCCCGCCGCGCCACCTTTGCCGAAGATTGCAGCCACACAAAAACAATTGGCTGAGTTGGGGGATGAACTGCCTTTCGCGGACCGCTTGAAACTGGTGACCAAATTCATTAAGGAAGTGCAAGCGGAAGTCAAAAGCAACAAGGAAGCCGCGGAAGCGGCGCCGCCCAAGTAATCAACCGGACCTGCAACCATGGCTACTCAAATCACACTCCCGCCGGGTGTCACGCCGACGGCCTGGCTTTTCGCAAAGAAGAGCCAACTGGAAGATGCGCAAATCGCGCTTGATATCCTGCACAGCAATGAAACCGACGCCGACGACAAACAGCGACGCCAGCAGGTTCTTTTCGAATGCGAAGGCGCCCTGAACAGGGTCAAGCGCATGCTGCTGGAAGGTGCTGGCGGGAGAATCACCCTCAATCCTCCGGATGCCGAACTGATTGCCAGAACTCAACAGCTTGCAGACCAGCTTGACCGGCAACTGCTCGGCGAGCGCAAGTTCTCCGCGAAACTCAAACTTTTCACCGATATCTCCCGGATGCTTACTCGCATGGTCGGCTCGCCAGGCTGAACGCGCCAAGCGGCCATTGAACCACCCGCACGGCTTGTTGAACTCCATCGCACATCCCGCCGCTTGAGATATGGAGGCGGATTCGGTTCGATTCGGTTTCGAAGCATTCGATTCCCGCAAAGTCGGCGCTGGCAGCACGGCACTGTGGAGTGCCGTCTCGCCATCACCGACTTTTCAGCCGCGCATCGTTCGGCCAGTCAGATTGACGGGCAAAACGAATCGGATCAGCCGGGTGGATCAACCGGGTCAGAACGATTTGAAATCTGAAATCACTCTGACCCCAATACCTCTTCCCAATACCTCTTCAATACCTCTTCCCAATACCTCTCGGACACCGGGCGCCCCTTATCGCTAACTCACTTCGCCGAGCAGGCTGATGCGGTACGAAACTAAACGGGTCGGAGTGATTCAGGAATTCAAATCGTTTTGATCCTTTTACCGATAGCAGGTTTGCGCGGAACACCCTCGCTGCCGCATAAAACTCGGCGCCGGCGAGACGGCGATTCTTACGAACTCACTTTTGATTTCACTGTTCTTTTACTGCCCTGGATTCATCCGAATGGAAATATTCATTGACATCCAAACGAATAGCGACCTTACTGCACCCCGCACCATCAACTAAAACACAAGGGAGTCCAATGATAAGCAGGCGGTCCAACACACTATTTGTAAAAACTGTATTTGTTGCTTCGGTGCTATTTACCGGGAATGCCTATGCAGCCTACCCGGTCGCAAAGATAACGAATTACACCAACAAGACGGTCAGCGGCATGGTGAAATACGCCAGCGCACTTTGCAAAAACGACAGTTACGCAGTTGCTGCAGGCAAAAAGTGGACGGCCAAAAGCCGTGGAAGTTGTTTGATTACCGGAATCACAGTGGCAGGCGGCTCGTCGTACTCCTCATCCGGCACCAGCTACAGCACCTTTGGGGTGTTGCCCATCGAGGGCGGAATCCGGGTTCATCGGGTGGACTCTTCCGGCACGCCTCTGGATACAGGCTCTGGCTACCCGGTTGTCAATATCAGGAACTACACAACGAGAACCGTCAGCGGCACGGTCAAGTATGCCAGCGCATTTTGTAAAAACGATGATTACAGTGTCTCGGCAGGTAAAACCTGGACGGGACGCGGGCGAGGAATTTGTCTGGTGACCGCCATCACCATCAAGGGTTCCAAAGGCTATAACGGAACGGACTACAGTTCATCCGGCACCAGCTACAGCACCTTCGGCGTCATCCCCGTTCAGGACGGCATGCGCGTACACCGGGTGGACAATAATGGCGTGCCGATGGATACCGGATCAGGCTATCCACTGGTACAGCTGACCAACAGGACCTTGTTCCCGATCAAGGGCAAGGTGGAATACTTGAGCGCGTTTTGCAAGGACGACAACTATCTCATCCCGGCGGCAACCGTGAACAAAACGCAGCCCGACCAGGTTATTCCGGGTACGTGGCGTGCTGCATCCAGAGGCGTGTGTCTGGTCGGAAAAATCACGGCGGATGCGACGGGCGGCAAGGTGCCGGCGAATCTGCAGACAATTACCGCCTATACCTCGACAGGAACGTCCTACAGCAAGTTCAGAATCCAGCCGTATGCGGGCGCACATCGCGTGTTCTCCGAAGAAGAATTCAAGACGGAACTGGCGCGCCAGAGCAGTACAAAAAGTCCCGGATTCAAAATTCATAACAAGACCAACTATCCGGTGAATATCGGGCTGGAGCAACTCGGCTGCCTGTATCACGGCATTGTCCAGCCGGAGAGCACGGGAGGCAAACCCTTTGTTCGCAACACGGGCGCTGTCTGGTTCACCATCACCGCGAAGACCGTGCCTTTTGGCGCCGATGAAACCTCCGATTGGGATTGCGTCGAGCCGGTGGCTGAATTGGTGATCGACATCGGTATTGGCGTGGCCACCGGAGGGGCCGGGGGCGCCGCACTGACTGCAGCGAAAACAGCGGCCAAACAGGGCATCAAGATTGGTGTGAAGCAGGCTGTCAAATCGGGCGCCAAAGCCGGTTTGAAAGCGGGCGGCAAAAAAATCGCTTCCAACGTCGGACAAAGAACAGCCAAGGAACTTGGCAAGGAAGCCGCCAAGGAAACAGCGATCGCACTGGGCAAACGGGGCGCGATGGCCGCCACGCAATCCGAGGACAAAATGGATTTTGGCGAAAACGTATTTTTGCTCGGCACGGCGGCGACAGCGCCTCCGGGCTTGAATGCGCTGGCGGCAAAAGCATATTACGAAAAGCAGGCGAACATCGCCTGGGAGAAATCGCAAAATATCCGGGAAACCTCCGAAGCTGGCGAGTACGCTGGATATGAATGGCCGTTCCGCTGCGACCAGATGCCCGAATACGAGATCACGGGCGGCCCCAACAAAGGCGACTGGAGCACAGGCAAACCGCTGAAGATCAGGAAGTTGAACACCTGCGGCAATGATTTAATGTAATCCGCATTTAAGCGTTACGGGGTCGGGTTGACTCAAATTGCCGGCCCGAGTTGCCGACCCCGGTTGTTGGTGCGCTGCCGGAAGAACAGGAGGGGTCATTCTGCCCCTTTTTGTTGCCCCTTTTGGTTGCGCTTTTGGTTGCCGCTCGCGAACGCTGGAACGATTGCACGCATGGCCGGCATAGACCATGCGTTATGGATTATTCTGCTCAGTAGGGCGTCTTGATTCTCATCAGTTCTTCCTTGGTGATCTCTCCGGACTTCTTCATGATCCAGGAAGCTTCACCGACCCATAGCTTGAAGAGCTTGAGATTCGCCTGCCGCTCGTCCTCAGTCTTTCCCAGATTTTTGTACATGTTTCCGGCCTTGCCGTCTTTCGTGTTCTTGCCATCGTCCAGGCGACGCATGATCGCGCCGGTATCCGGCCAGCCAATGAAGAAAATCAGGTCCGCATAACTGTCCATGCGCGGCCCTTTGTCATCAGCCTCGTAAGCCTTCTTGTCTTCCTCGAAAGTTCCCAGGTAGGGAGCGGAACTGCCGTGACAGCGTTCGCACCTGTCCTCCCATAGTGGGCGAATGTGCTTGCGATAAGTAACTTCCTGAGCGGAGGCCAGCAAGGAGATTGTAAGAAGCACAATTCCGGCGATGAGTCTTTTCATGAGCATTTCCATTCTGTACTGATCAGTCGACGAACATCCGTAAACGAGAGGAGCTAAAGGGGTCAGGGTGATTTCTGATTTCAAAATCAAAGGAACCAAGCGATCAAAGGAACCAAGCGCAAATGTAAGCTGCATAGCAGTCGAAAGTCAATCAACAACGATCAGGGGTCGGGTTCGGTTTTGTTTCGAACATTTCGATTCCCTCCGGACAACGTGACTGGGCCTTGCGAGTTGCCGAATTGGTTACCCAACAATTTGCAGAATCATTGGTTAACTAAACCACAGTCTCTTGCCCTCATGGCAG
>JAIPCS010000073.1 GCA_021738105.1 Sulfuritalea sp. | reverse complement strand
AAGCGTTCGAGGGAGTCCATTTTGAGTTGCAGAAGCGAGGCAGAAATTCGTGCGCTGCCGTCGTCGTCGTCGTCGTCGGGATCCTGTTCAACCTCAAGCTCTTCATCCTCGGCCAATGCTTCGATGTCTTCGCCGGCGGCGTTTGGATCGATCAGGCCGTCGACCAGTTCGTCAATCCGCATTTCATCGCGCGCCACCTTGCCTGCGGTTTCCAGCATCTCGGCGATGGTCGTCGGGCAGGCGGAAATCGCCATGATCATGTGCTTGAGGCCATCCTCGATGCGCTTGGCGATTTCAATTTCGCCTTCGCGTGTGAGAAGTTCGACCGAACCCATTTCGCGCATGTACATTCGTACCGGATCGGTTGTCCGGCCAAACTCGGAATCGACGGTAGACAGTGCCTGTTCGGCTTCTTCCTCGACTTCGGCCGAATCGACCGGTGCCGGGGTGGATTCGTTAAGCAGCAGATCGTCGGCGGTGGGAGCCTCGTCGAATACCTGAATGCTCATGTCGTTGAAGGTCGAGATGATCGATTCGATCTGCTCGGCATCCACCAGATCGTCGGGCAGATGGTCGTTGATTTCGGCGTAGGTCAGGTAGCCCCGCTCCTTGCCGAGTGCGATCAGGGTTTTCAAGCGCATGCGCTTGGTGTCCATGTCGACCGGTTTGACTTCCGGTGCGACCAGCTTTTCCCGGTTCTTGCGACCCCGCGATTCCGCAATGGCCTTGGCGACGGATTTGGCCGCAATCGGCTTTGCTACGCGCTTTGGCGCTTCGTCGGATTCAGCAGTCTGAGCGACGTCCTGCTTGACTTTGCCGACAACCGATTTGGATGGTGTCTTGGTTGCGGTTGCCGCTGCTTTGGCTTTTGGGTTCGTCTTTGGCTGAGCCGATTTGGCAACGCTTGCTTTTGCCGGGGACTTGGCCTGGGCTTTCGCCGGCGCCTTGGTCGTCTTTTTTTGTGTTGATTTCACTGGGGTTTTTACCGGTGCTTTTGCCGGAGCTTTAGTGCGCGCGGCTTTGGCGGGGACAGGTTTTTTTACCGGCGCGGGCTTTTTCGGCGCGGGCTTTTTCGCGGCCGGCTTGGCAGCGGCCTTTGACGTGTTCCGTTTCGCGATTTCCTTCGGCATGACTATCCTCGGCTAGTACGCGGCTACGGCGCTGTGGGTTGGTGAAAAACCGCGTTGCGGGCGGGCGGGTTGGCTCAGCGCGCCGTGATAGCGCTGGAGAACCGCTAAGTATATCAGATCGAGCCGCCGCTCGTCGAGGGGGGCGATGGATGCTTTTTCGCCAGCAGTTCAGCAAGCCGCTGCCTTTCCTGAGGGTTCAATTCCTTGGCGCGGGCATAAAGCTGCTTGATTTCGGTGCTCAGCGCCGTTTGCCGCAAATGCGCCACACTGTCATTGAAAACCTCCTCCAGAGCGCCAAGATCGACTTCTTCCACCATATTTGCCGCGATTGCGGCTATCAATGCCTCGTGAGGAGTGTCGCGGAAGAATTCCAGCAGGATTCCAAAGCCGCCGGAGGGAATCTCTCCGTGATCAATGGCGTCGGCAATGGCGCTGAGCGCCTCACCCTCGATGCGTTCGCGGTCGATCAGATCCAGAGGCAGTCGCGCTGCCCATTCCGGTTTGTGCAGCACGATTTGCAGCAGTTTGTACTCGACGGAGGAGGGTACCGGGCGCTGCTTCATCTGCGCCGGGCCGTAGCGGCTACGGGCCAGAGGTTTGAGTCCGCACTGGGCTTCGACTTCGGCTTGTGAGACCTGTGCTCGCTGGGCAACTTCCTTGGTCAGCTGGACTCGCAGTATAGGCGCCGACATTTTTTGCAGTAGTGGTTTCGCCGCATGCACCAGCAATGCCCGTCCCTCGGCCGTACTGGGATTGGTTTGCTTGACCAGTTCGCGCAGAAGGAATTCACTCAGGCGAGTCGCGTTGCGGGTTTGCTGTACGAAAGCGTCCTTGCCATGCTCCCGGATGTACTCGTCCGGATCCTGGTTGCCGGGCATTTGCAGGATTTCGACCGTTTTGTTATCGGCCAGATGGGAGAGGCTCACTTCCATGGCGCGCCAGGCCGCGCGGTCGCCGGCGCTGTCGCGATCAAAACAAAACACGACACGATTGGCCTGTTTCAGGAGTTTTTGTACGTTGGCGTCAGTGGCGGCCGTACCCAGCGTGGCGACAACGTTCTCGACCCCGCTCTGAGCGAGCCCGACGACATCCATATAACCTTCCACGACCAGCACCGTGTCTTCTTCCTGGATCGCTCTGCGGGCCTGCGACAGCCCGTAAAGCTCACGCCCCTTCTCGAACAGCGGTGTTTCCGGTGAATTCAGGTACTTCGGCTCGCCTTCACCGATGACCCGGCCGCCGAATCCAATCACATTGCCGCGCTGGTCGAGGATGGGAAACATGGCCCGGTCGCGGAAACGGTCGTAGCGACGGCCCTGCACGTTGACGATCACCAGTCCGCATTCAACCAGTGCCGGGTCGTTGTAATCGGAAAACACCTGCTGCAGATTCTGCCAGCCGTCCGGCGCATAACCCAAGGCAAATTTGGCACCGATTTCGCCACTTACGCCCCTTTTCTTGAAGTAATCGACCGCTTTTGGCGATATTTTCAGTTGTTCGCGGTAAAAATGCATGGCCTTTGCCATCAGTTCGGTCAGCGGCGCCTTTTTTGCCCTCAAGGCGACGTTGCGCTCTTCCTGGGGCACTTGCAGACCGGCTGACGAGGCCAGGTCTTCAACAGCCTCGATAAAGCCGATACCCGCGTGTTGCATCAGGAAACCAATGGCGCTGCCGTGCGCGCCACAACCGAAGCAGTGATAGAACTGCTTGGACGGACTCACCGTAAATGAAGGAGTCTTTTCCGAATGGAAGGGACAGCAGGCGCTGAAATTGGCGCCGGTCTTGCGCAGGGGAACGTAGCGTTCAACCACATCGACGATGTCGATGCGGGCGAGCAGTTCCTGAATGAAGCTTTCCGGGATCACGGAGCCATTATGCCCCTCAAAGTGCAGTCGAGAGTTTGGCCTTGACCAGCTTTGAGACTTCGCCCATGTCGGCGCGGCCGGCAACCTGGGGCTTGACCAGGGCGATCACCTTGCCCATGTCGGACGGGGCTTTGGCGCCGGACTCGGCGACAGCGGCGCTGACGATCGCCTCGATTTCCGCATGGCTCAGCCCCTGGGGCATATAGACGGCAAGTATTGAGGATTCGAACTTTTCGACGTCCGCCAGATCCTGCCGGTTGGCATTTTCGTATTGAGTGATGGAGTCCTTGCGCTGCTTGAGCATTTTTTCGATCACGGCAATCACTGCCGCATCGTCGATCTCGACCTGCTCATCCACACGCTTTTGTTTGATGGCGGCTCGCAACAGGCTCAGTGCGTCCTTGCGGGCCTTTTCGCCAGCCTTCATCGCGGCCTTCCAGTCGTCGTCAATGCGGGTTTCGAGAGTCATGAGATTTTCCTTTGCGATCGCTTGGATACCGTCCTCGACTTTCGTCTCGGACATTCCGGTGGATACCGTCCTCGACTTTCGTCTCGGACATAAAACACAAAAACCGCCGAAGGGCGGTTTTCGAAATCAAGCAGTACAAGCTGGATGCGGCCGGGTTTGCCTGAATGCGGCAAACCGAACCGGATCAATACATCTTGGGCGGCAGCAGCTGGCTGCGAATACGCTTGTGATGACGCTTGACGGCTGCAGCCGCCTTGCGCTTGCGCTCGGTGGTGGGCTTTTCGTAGAACTCGCGTGCGCGCAGTTCGGTGAGCAGACCTGTTTTCTCGATGGCGCGCTTGAAGCGACGGATCGCGACTTCAAACGGCTCGTTTTCCTTGAGGCGAATACCCGGCATTGCAATTATCCTGGAGAGCGGGGAAAGGCGCGCATTCTAAACGCTTTGGCATTGATGTCAATTCTTTCGGCACAAATCCGTTGTTCTATTAAGGACGCGCACGCAGGGCGCGAACTTCAAATTCCACCGCATCAAGTTCCCGGTTTGCCGCATCGACCAGTGCCAGACGATGTTTTCCGGGTTGCGGTAGCCAATGACTGGTGCGGTCGGCGCGGCCTGCATTCCGGTTGTCGATGCGCCACTGCCAGCCGGCCTCGCCCGTGGCGGTAAGTTGCAGGCGCAGGCTCTGGCGTTGTGGCGGAATATCCGGATCGAGAGCGATTACCGTTCCCTGCGTCGGGTAGCGAATTCGCGCCAGCGCCTGTACCTGTGCCGCGCGTACCGTACTGCGCTCGCTGCCGGCTAGAAACCATTCGTGGCGAGCCGGCTCGCCACGGTAGCCGGCAGAGGGTTCGAAACGGACTTGGCGCGCCACCACGCCGGCAGGTGCCTTGGGCGCAAGGCTGCGGACCCGGCTGCGGCCGGCTGCGTCTCCACGGTGCAGCCAGTCCATCACCTCGCGCCAGACCGGGGCCGCTCCCGATATGCCTGAAACATCATGCATCGCCGCGCCCGAGGCATTGCCCACCCAGACCGCCACGGTATAGCGCTGCGAGAATCCGGCCGCCCAGTTGTCGCGCATATCCTTGCTGGTTCCCGTCTTTGCTGCACTCCAGTAAGGCGTGGAGAACCAGGACTCAAGGCCGAAAGTGTCGGCACGCGCAGCGCGATCGGACAAGATGTCGCTGACCATGAAACTCGCTGCGGCCGACAGTGCCCGTCGCGGCCGGCCGGCAAAAGCACCGCAGGCATCCCCAGCGCAGGGGGCCTGTTTGCCCGCCGGGGTGGCGCGCAAGGCTGTCCAGCGACCCTGATTGGCCAGGGTGCGGTAGGCATTCGCCAGGCTCAGCAGTGAAATGTCGGCCGAACCCAATGCCAGGCTGTAGCCGTACCAGTCGCCGCGCTCGGTCAGGCTGTCGAAGCCAAATTGACGCAGGACGTGCTGAAAATCATCGGCACCCACTCGCACCAGGGTCTTGACTGCCGGCACATTGAGCGAGCCGGCCAGCGCAACGCGGGCGCTGACCCAGCCGTGGTAGTTTGGTTCATAGTTCTGCGGCGCATACAAACCGTTGCCAGTCGCTAGTGCCAGCGGTGCATCTTCGATCAGCGACGCGGGGGTCAGGTGGCGGCGCTCGAAGGCCATGCCATAGAGAAAGGGCTTGAGTGTTGACCCGGCCTGACGCAGGGCCGTGACGCCATCCACCTGGGCGGCGCCCGAGAGGTCTCCGCTGGAGCCGACCCAGGCGAGAATTTCACCCGTGGCATTGTCGGCTACCAGGACCGCGCCGTCATGAACATTGCGTTTGTCCAGTGCGGTCAAGTGCCGGCGCAGTGTTTCGCCGGCAAAGCGCTGCAAGCCCGCATCAAGGGTGGATTTCAGGTGCTGGCCCGGTCGGTTAAGCAGCTTCACCGCCAGATGCGGCGCCAGTTGTGGCGTCTGATCGGGGCGATACAGAACACTGCCGAGTGTTACCGCCGCCACGGCGTCGATGTCCTGGCAAAGCGCAGCGCGCTGCATTTCACGCAACAGGCCGCAGGCACGGCGGGCGACGATGTCGGGCTTGGCGTTGGGCGCCCTCAGCAAAGCGGCGGCCAGCGCCGCTTCCTGTTCATCCAGTCCCTCGGGCCACTTGTTGAACAGGCCGCGACTCATTGCTGCGACACCTTCGAGTTCGCCTCGAAACGATACGAGGTTCAGATAGGCCTCGAGAATTTGTTCTTTCTTCCAGCTACGCTCGAGAAGCAGGGCGGCGGCTGTCTGGTCGAGTTTTTGCAGAATGCTGCGCCGCCCGCTTTTGTGGCCTCCGCGATCGAGCAGGCCCACCAGCTGCATGCTCAGCGTGCTGGCTCCTCGTGTATTGCCGTGCCACAGCCTGCCCCAGGCACCGGCGCCCGCCGCTTGCCAGTCAACGCCGGCGTGCTCGTTGAAGCGCTTGTCCTCGGAAATCAGCACGGCACGCTTGAGCGTCGGCGGAATGTCGCGCAAGGGTGTCCACGGCAGACGTCGCACCGTGAGATCAAGGCGCAGCGTTGCCAATGGTGTGCCGTCTCGCGCCAGCAACCAGGCGTCGGAGGCGCGGTGGGCCGCGCGCACCTCGGCGAACGACGGCAGCGCGTGTGCCGGCAGGCTGAAGAACAGGAGTGCGGCCGCGACGTATCGCATCCCGTGCATCATTCAGCTCAGACCCAGTTCCACGCGCAGCCAGTTCGCTGCCTCGTGAGCACCGCTGGCTCTCGGCAGATAAGGGATGGGCATTTGCCAGACGCGCTGCAAGACGTCAATGAAATTGCCGGCCAGCAGTTGCTCGCGGGTCAGCGAATCAACGCGGGCATGGGTGCCAAGCCATGCGGCGAAATACGGTGTTTCCGGCCAGTCGTCACGCTGCAAATACAGGATGGGAGTGCCGCTGCAGGCGGCTTCGACAAAGGTACCGTAACCCGGTTTGGTCACTACTGCATCGACACTGGCGAGCAGGTCGCCAAAGCTCAGTCCGTCTACATCGAAACTGCGCACGTCGTCGCGTTGCACCGCCCACTCGCCCGGCAGCAACCAGTTGAATCCCGGCGTTTGCGGCCAGCCCTCCACCGGCAAGCGAAACTCCATGCCGCCCATCGCCAGTAGCACCCAGCGTTCGCTTTCGTCGAGTTTCAGCAGTTGCGCAATGCGCCGCCGATCTCTTTGGCCGATCTGTGCGATCGGTGAGACGACACAATGTTTCACCGATTCCATCGGCAGTCCCGGCGTGACCCGCAAAAACCCGCGGCCGGCGTTGTAGGCGGCGAGCATTTGCTGGTGGATGGTTTCCATCCAGGCCTCCGCCTTGAAATAATGGGCGAACATGTCCGCCCAATTTAGCGAACACAGCCCGGCCGCGGCAATGCTGGCGTCCGCCGCGGCCGCCAGCGGCAGGTAGGCGACGTTGCTCAGGAGCGCATCAATCCGGTGTTCTCTGAGCCATTCGGTTTCGGCGCTGACCCGTTGCGGCCAGTCAATATGAAACTCCCGATAGCGTTGTGCGCTGGCGATCAGGTCGATATCCACGGCGTTGAACATGACATAGCCGAAATCACGCGATTCGGGCAGGTGGGTAAACGGGGCGCGTATGCGACGCGCCAGCCGTTCCCGGGGCAGCGCACTGCGCACGGTCAGACGCAGTGCCGGCAACTGTTCGGCGAGAGCGTTCAATACCGGTGCGGTTTGCGCCAGATGCCCCAGACCGTGGGCGGTAATGTCGACCAGCAGATGCACGGGGTTCAGCCCGCCAGATTGAGGCGTCGCGCCACGCGCTTGTCAACGAAACTGCGTGCCGCGAATTCGGTGGCGCCTGCGGCATTCGCCGCTTCGACCACTTCTCCATCGAAGGTCGCGGCGCAGGTGACGATGCCCACGTCGGGATACAAAGCGCGCAATCGTGCAACCTGCTCCAGCGCATCGCGTCGGCCAAGGTCTATAACGATGCAATCAGGCGTCTCTTTGCTCGTTGCACCCAGTACGGTAGCGCCCGCCGCCTTCCAGGCCGAGTCAAGACGCAGGCGCGTCGTCAGGTCATGACACAAAAGCAGAATCTTCATCATTTTTTCCTTCTTGCAGGTTAGCGGCCCGGCTGATTCGCCGTCTCGCCATTCGCTACGGCGAGGAGAGCGTTTCTTGCTCGACCGCCTTGTAGCGCATCCGCAGCGAAGCGGGCAGGGTTTTGTCCTGTCCCTTCTTGCTGCGCAGTTGTCTTATCAGTTGTTTCATCAGCGCCGACTTTTTCTGTCCGCGATCAGTCAACTACAACAACTTTTCCGTTCGGCACTTCGCCGAACACGTCCGGCGCATACATTGCCTCGACGCGGGTGGGTGGCAGCGCGAACTCGCCGGCGTTGTTGATGCGAACCGTGTAGTCGATGCTGAAACGGCCTTTGGGCACGACTTCGTAATAGGCGCGGAAGTTGGCGAATGTGCGCTCGACGTAGGTGGGCCACAGGCGGCGTGAGCGCGTGTCTTCGGTCAGGGTGGCAATGCGTGAATCGCGGCCGTTGCCATCGCCGAGAATACGCGCGCCGGCCGGGATCGGGTCGCTGAGGGCGACCCAGCTCATGTCCTGAGCAGCTTCAATGTTGAGCGTCACCCGCCACAGATCGCCGCGGCTGATCTTGCCTTTTTCCTTTTCCTGCAACGGTGTGACCTTGCGCTTGATGCGGTAACCGAGTTGGCGCGGCTTGCCTGCAGGAATCGCGGCGAGCGTCTGGATGCTGGCCCAGGGTTTGCCGTTGCCTTCATGGCTCAGGTTCAGCGTGCTTTTTCCTGTGCCGGTTGGCCGGGGCAGGGTCAGCAGCGGCTTGTCTTCGCCGCGCTTCCAGCGATGCTCCTGTGCGGCCGGGCCGAGCCCGACGCGGGTGACGCCGGTGACCCTGTCGAGTTCAAAACGGCGACCATATTGCTCGAGAAGAATGGCGGCCCAGGTATTGGCCGTGGTCGTCGTCCAGCGGCCGCGTGCCTGCCTCTCTTGGGCGCCGCGCAGGAGTTTGGGCAAGTCCTCGCTCCAGGACGGATCATCCATTACAGCTTCAATCAGGCGGAAGGCATTGGAGTCGCCGCTGACCATCATCCACCACCAATAGTCGCTCTTCTCGGTCGTGAAATTCAGCCGGCCGCCGGTATAGCTCAAACGATTTCGCAACTCGCGCTCTGCGGCAGCAAGTTTTTGCGCGCGTTGCGGCAGATCGGTCAATCGCTTCAGCACCAGATACCAGTCGATCAAGGCCGAACTGGGCAGGCGCAGCAGCGGTACGTCCAGTGCAGCACTTGTCTTGACCGGTTTCCTGCCGGCGCGAGTGAGGGCTTCGAGGGCGGTCAGTTTTGCAGCAAGCCGCGCATCGGTGCGGGTGGGTGACCAGATGGGAGCTTTGAAGCGTGCCTCGACAAAACCCGCGAGGCCGTTTTCCATGCGCGTGCGAATCTCGTCGGGCAAATTGAAGCCGCTGGCCAGCGCGATATCTAGCAGATAGGCGGTGAGCGTCACACTGCCCGCGCTCCCGGTGGACGATTGGTCGGCGAAATAACGCGCCAGGCCATTGCGATCGAGCAGCGCCGGCAGGCTGTCGACCACCTCCTTCCAGCGTTTCTTGTCACGCACGCCGATGGCGACCGAAGCGTTTTGTTCGAGACAGGTAAAGGGATAGTCCTCAAAAAACCGGTTCAAGCCCGGAGGGGGCGCCGAGAGCCGGGAAGACAAGCCGATCTCGATGCCGCCGCGCCCGGGCAGCGCGTCGGGCGGGGTGGTTGCGGGCATGTGCAGCCGGCCGTCGATACGGGCAAAGCTGCCATGCTGAACGGTGACCGGTACGGCAGCTTCGACCTGCTGGGTGAGCTTGAAACGGTCGCGACCGGAACCGTTTTCCTCATTGGCTTCGAATTCCCAGGTGAGGCGGGTTTCGGTGTCGGGCGCTTCGACGTTCCAGCTCACTTCGGCCGCGCCTTCGGCCTCCAGCGCCACATGCCGGGTTTCCAGTTTTTGCGGGCCGGCGCGGGCGGTGACTTCGACACCCATGGGTTGTGCCGTGCCGTTGCGCACGGTCAGCAAAGCCCGATACTTGTCACCTTCGCGCACCAGCGGCGGCAGGCCGGAGATCATTTGCAGGTCCTGCCGGGTGCGGATCGCGCCGCTGCCGGTGCCGAACAGCGCGGTACCGGCGCTGGCGATGCCAACCAGCGTGAATTCCGTAAGCGAATCGTTGATCGGGAGCTTCACCACCGCCGTGCCGTCAGCGCCGACTTTTACGCGTGGCTGCCAGGTCAGCAAGGTATCGAAGAGTTCACGCGCCGGCGCCCGGCCTCCTCCTCCTCCGGGGGGGACCGCCTTGCGACCGAAGTGGCGTTTGCCGATGACCTGAGATTGTGCGGTGGCGGTGTTCACTTCGTAGGCACGACGCGGCGTCATCGCTTCGAGCAGTTTCCAGCTGGTATTCGGCTGGAGTTCGAGCAAGGCCTGGTCGACGGCGACAAAGGCCACTTCAGCATCGGGCGGCAATGGCTGGCCATCGGCCGTACTGACTTTCAGGCGCACCGCGGCCTCTTCCCGGGGCCGATAGTCCTTTCTTTCCGGGCTGACCTCCACCTTGAGCCGCAAGCGCTCGGTGCCGACACTGAGTGGAGCCAGACCCATACGCCAGCTGGGTTTGGCCAGATCGACCATGGCCGTCGGATGCTGCGGGTTCCACCATTGACGGAACCACGACGCCGGTTCACGCCAGCCCCACTGGAACAGCGAATACCACTTGAGAGCTTCGATCCGACCGCGCACCACCAGTACCGAAACAAATACGTTGGGTGCCCACTCGGCCTTGACCGGCAGTTCGATGATCGGGCTGTAACGCGACAAGGGCCGGGCAAAAGTATCGATGATGCCGCCGGCCTCGACCGTGATCAGCGCCGTGGCGTCGAGGAAGGGGGTATGCACACGGAATCGTGCGGTATCGCCGATCTGGTAGCGCGGCTGCTCGGGAACGACAGAGATGCGGTCCTGGTTGCCGGCGGTCACCCAGGGATCGTGGTTCCCGCTCGCATTCCAGTAACCGGCCCCGCTGCGGGCGGGATTGCCTTCCGAATCGTGAGTCGTTGCCAGCAAATATATTTCGCCGGGGCCGTCCACCTTGGGTTCACAGTGCAGCAGGCCGCGCTGATTGCTGCGGCCACCACAGACCGAACCCAGTTCGACAAATTCTTCCCGGTTTTCGTAGGCATAGAAGCCGCCGACCACGCGCCGCCGGTGGGAGTAGGACACGCGCCGCTTGGCGGTAACGGTAATCTTCTGGCCAGCCAGCGGCTTGTCATCCAGATCGAGCGCCACGACATCAACCTGTGCCTTGCTGCCCGCTGCCACCCATTCGGGAATGCGCATGCCGAGCACGACGGCGGACGGCCACACCGGCACGCTGCCGTGGATGGTCTGGATCTCGCCATTGGGATCGTTGAAACTCATCTCGGCGTAGATCTCGGCCGGTCCGCGCAGCTTTTCGTCCAGCGCCACGTCAAGCTTGCCGGCTCCCTCATTGTTCAGCTTCAGCGACTTCTTGTTCAGGATCAGTCGCTCGCGCTCGCGACCATTGTCGATGCCGAACGACGCGATGCCGGCTTCACTGAACGAGACGTCGAAATTGAAGCCGTCATAGCCCGGTCGACTGATCTGTCCGGAATAGACCGGGCGCACGGTGGCAGAGAGATTGACCGGATGCGCCTTTGCCGCGCCGCCGTTGAGAAACGACAGACCCAGCGCCAGGGCCACGCGCTTGGGCGCTATCTGGCGCGCCGAGGTGCCCTGCACACTGCCGGTAAACACCGGCAAGCGGAAGTCGGAAACGCGGAAGCCGGCTTCGTCGGCCCCCGGTATCTCAAGGCTGTACCGCCCGCGTTTGGCGGTTACCGGGATTTTCCAGTGGCTCAAGGCCACGCCTTTTGCATCCCAGTTCAAGGGCAATTTGTATTCGTCGCCGCTGTCATGGCGAAGGGTCGCCAGCGCGGGCAGTGCCGCGGCATCGACGAAGCGCATGCCGCTGCTGGCGCGGTCTCGCGCGATGTGCTTCATCGATACGGTCTGACCGGGGCGCAGCAGGCTGCGATCGAACAGCGTATGGATCAGACGCGTGCCGTGACTTTCCCCCCAGGTGGGTATGCCGAAGCGCCAGGGCTCGATGCCCTCGCTCCAGTCGCTGCGCACGAAACTGTAGTCCTCCCCGAGACGCGAGCTGACAAACAGGAAGTTGACACCGTCGCAGTGCTTTTCAGTCAACGCCTTATTCACCAGGGCGCGTCCCTTGTCGTCGGTCCTGCCGGACCACATTAGTGTCCCCTTGCAATCCGAGATGCGCACCGTGGCGGCACCCACCGGCTTGCCGCTGTCCAGCGCCGTCACCCAGACCAGCGCGTTGTCGACCCCGCGCTTGAAATGCACCGCCATGTTGGTCACCAGTGCCGTACTGCGCACATACATCGGTTTTTTCTTGTTCTTGTCACTGGCAAGCAAGGCGGCGCCGAGCAGCCGGCTTTCAATTTCCACGATGTGGTAGCCAGGTTTCGCCAACGGAATGCCCAGCACTTCGAAAGCGGCACTGCCGCCAGGTTTGGGCAGACTGCGGTGAGTCACACCGGGCTGCTTCGCCAGAAACGGCAGCTCACGGGCGTAGTAGTTGTCTTCAAACTCTTCGAGCTTGCCGTCACGCTTGAGCTTGACCGTCTTCGTCTGCCGGTTGAAGCGGACCAGCGCCTGCATCTGGGCAATCACTTCGGCATCGTCGGTCAAGCGCCTTTCCTTCATGTCCAGCGTGGATTCCACATTGCGCAGCGTGACCGGCAAAACACCGCCCTCCTTGAGCTCGAGGATGCCGAAATCGCCGGAGAATTTCGCCAGCGGCGGCAAGGCGCCGGTATTGAAGCGCAAGGGAAAACTGCCCGCATTGGTCAGCGCTCGGCCCGACAAATCCTTCAAATCGGGGGGGAGCTCAAGGCGGAACTCGGCATTGGGCGCAAAGGGTTGTGCGAAGACGAAGCTGTTCGCCGTGTTTTCGCGGCGGCCGTCACGCAGCGTCGGGTCGATTGGCAGGTGCTCACCGCTTGGCGTGACCAGTTTTGTTCTGGCGCGCAGTGAGGCATCCACTGCGGAGGAAAACTCCAGACTCAGGTTGGACAAGGGTGAGCAGGGCGCACTGGCGCGTTCTCGCTCGCAGCTCAAGGTCGCGCGAAATGGTTCGCGCACCGGATAGACGAAACTTTCTTCGCGGCTGGACTTTGCGCCATTCACCGACTCGACACCCTTGCCCCAGACCAGCTTCATCTTGCTGCCCGACGGCAGTCGCTCACTGCAACTGACAACGATGTCGTCGTTGCCGATACGCCGCATCACCTTGAGAATTTCCGCGCGCTGCCCGGGTGGCACCAATCGCACCGGGATACGGTTGCCGATACCATCGGCCTCACACCAGAGATTGGCCTCCACCGATGCTGGCCTGACCGGCCCGGCCGGCGTAATCACAAACGCCTGATCTTCTTCGATGCCTTCACCCGGCGCAGGGAACACTGCGCGTGGCCAGGGTCCCGGCGTAAAGAAGCGGTAGCGGCTCTGGCCACTGACGGCCTCGCCATTGATCGCCTTGAGTCCACGCTTCAGCGTAAACGTGCAGCGCTCGCCCGGCTTCAATGCTCGCTTGAGCTGCCAGGTCCATGTCTTGGTATCGGTCCATCGACCCGTGCCGCCAAGCTTTCCGCAGTCGACGCGGAAGGGGGTTCGCCCCCGGCTGCGGCCCAGCGGGACCATGTCAGTGCTGAATACCGCCGTTGCGCGCGTTTGCTTATCCACCAGCTCTTGCGGTGTGAATTGCTGAACCCAGGCTGCCTGTGCCGCAAACGAAAAAGCCAGGCAAACCAGCGCCGAAGCGCTTCTAAACATTGTCGTGATCCGCAGGATTGGCGTGGCTTGATTATAGCCAGCGGGGCGGGGAGGTCGCCGACGGTGACCGTTAATTTATCCGGTGATTGGCTTGCCGTATCGCCATCGCCGAGTTTTAGGCGATGGAATCCCCTCGCGCGGTACGCCTAAAAAGTCGACGATGGCAATATGACAGCAGATTCAACTCAACCGCTGGTTTCTGCCGTTACCATTCCGCGAAGTGGAACCCACGGCATGCAAAGCCATCGGAATCGCTTGCCCCGGATTCGATCCGGGTACGGAGTCGAGATGCCGGCTTCGATAGCACTGTCGCCGCCGCGTCCGCGCCTACGATTGCACTGCACCATGAGCCCTGCCCGCGCCTGGGCCGATCAGAGAGGCGCTGCTCCATTCAGCTCAAGAGATGGGTATTTGTGACAACAATTCACAAGTATTGTGATGGAGCGAGGGATTATCATCCATTGCAGGATGTATAAACTCGCGTTGTCAGCTTGTGCAGTGCATCAAATCTGGTCCGCGCCAACGCTTCTAGTGCGGCAATACTGTGTGATGTACCGAATTGACCCGTCTCCTCCTCCAGTGTCCCAAAGACATTGGTTTTAATCCCGGCCTCGAGCCGGGATTTTTTTGGGTGCGTCCGGCAAAGCGACAAGGGTGGCAGCTTTGTATTTGCTTTTATTGCGACCTCTCAAGTGCGACGGTCTTAATCCACCTCTGTCCCACTGAGCGAGGAAGGTTCGCCGGGTGAGCCCGGCAGATGCGTTAATGGTTCGGCCTGAAAAGTCGGCGCTGGTTATACGGCGAGGAAATCAACGATGCACCGGATTCGCATTGCCACTTCGCGAAGTGGAGTTCAAGGTACGTAGAACCGCCGGAATGATGAAGCCCGAAAACTCGGCGATGGCGACACGGCGAAATCGCAACCAAACCCCGCCCCCACCCCTCCCCGGTACAATGCCGCTCTTGAGGCGCGGCACGCCATGCGGCGGCCACCAGCAACCGGAAAGACCGTGTCATGACCCGCAAGATTCTCGTAACCAGCGCTTTGCCCTATGCCAAC
>JAIPCS010000072.1 GCA_021738105.1 Sulfuritalea sp. | reverse complement strand
CCGCCGAATTCGGCCACCCAGGCGGCGGCCTTGGCTGCGCTGCGGTTGTAAACGGTGACCTTGTGCCCGGCCAGCGCCAGATGCCCGGCCATGGGAAAGCCCATGACGCCAAGGCCTAAAAATGCGGTTCGACAGGAGCTGCTCGTTTCGTAGGTTTTGGAGTTGGTCGAGGACATGGTCGCCTTATGGATACGGAGTAGTGAAACAACAAATTGTAGCCCCCGCCGGAGTGAACGGCTAGCTGTGGCAATTCGTGGTAGTGGTTCAGTTTGAAGAAAATTCAGTTACAAAATATAGTTAACCTTCTCTCTTGCGAACCGTTATTCAACTTATATCTTTAGAACTGCTAGGATTTTGTGTCTCTTTTGTCTGTTGCTAAGAGATAATAATTGACATTTGTAGCCACTTCTGGCTTGACACTAGATAGCATGAGCCACTAGACTAGTTATACATGCTGTTGACAAGTATAACTTTTTGTGTTTGTCAAAAACCGGAGAATGAAATGAATTCACAAGTCAAATTGGCACAGAAAAGGCTATTTGACGCAGACGCGTTGGCTGCGTCAAATTTTAAGTTGTTTCCAGGGTCAAACCGAGAAACA
Organism: Sulfuritalea sp.; assembly: GCA_021738105.1. The sequence goes on along the minus strand of JAIPCS010000072.1, from coordinate 13,873 downwards.
AGCGCAGAGCAATTTGCTGACCAAATCAACAAGGCTCTTTCTCAGCTCGAAGTTGATGATTTCGAGGCGGTGAGCTTGGACGCTCCCTGCGCCTAATTTTGTATATGAATCAGTTTGGGCGCCTTTACGAATTCTGCCAAACATTAGAACCAAAAGTCAGTCGCCGAGACATCCAAAATAAAGCCCTTGAAATTACCGGAATAGCTTCTGTTAAGGCGGTAAAAACGACCCTCGACACCCAAAAGGTTCGGGGGTTTTTCTTGTCAGCAAAAAACACTGAAGCGCGGATTGTTCAGCAACTTGGATGCAACGTCATAGTGCTAGCGCGGGATTTGAACTACTGCTGGGAACGATTTGTTTTTACCAAAGAGCTGATGCATCTTTTTGATACAGACGACGAGAAGACCGGGACCGAGGAGTCGTTCGACGGTTTGTTAAGTGAGTTTGAGGTTCTTAAGCCTGGAGCACATTCAAGCCAATTGGTCGCGGACGTGCGGGGTTTGTGGATGGCTTTAGCCTGCCTTTGCCCAGAGAAACACCGTCTTGAGTTTATTGAGCAGCTTGAAAAGGGGCATATTGATCATTACGGAATCGCTTTGCGTCTCCGAATTCCGCAGATGTATGTTCCGCATTTGCTTCGCTCAGACTTCAAGGAAATCGTAGAGTCACTTTTGAAGTAAGTCACGCATTGGTATCTGTCATCTCGATGACTTCTTCCAAGCTCCAAACATGATCTGCAATCCCGGCTTCCATGGCCGGCGTAACCCGCAGCGTCTTGTGAATCTTGCAGAAGTTGTAGAACATGAAATAGAGACTGATTGCGTGCATGTGGTTCTCCAGCTTCTTTGAGAACGCATTGGTAAGCCGGGTAAAGCGCCGCATGTGCATGCGCATGATCAGGTTCTGGCGCTCAACGTAGCTGGTTGATACGTTCTCCATATCCGGGTTTCCTGTGATCCTGTTCTTCTCCGTCCCGGTGCATTCTGCTGGACTGTAGCGCCGCGCGTCTTCTTTGGTTTGGCCTTCATTACCGTAGATTTTGATCAACTGCGCGAAGTCGATGCCATTCCCGAAGGCTTCGTCTACTGCCATCAGATAAGCCCTGTGTCCGTCTGTAGTGAGTTGGACGCGGTTGGCAAGGCGATCGGCCAAGTCCTGAATGAAGGGCCGCGCTGACTCGATAGCGCGGGTTCCTACATGCCAGCACGGTACGAGCTTGGTATCCGCATCAATGGCCGTCCAGGTATAGACATCGCCCACACCCAAAACGCCTTTGAGTTCTTCCGGTACGTTGCGCTCTTTCATCCCAACGAAAGACCAAATTTCGTCGCACTCGATACGTTTGCAGGTCAGGCCATTCATGACGCGATCTTGATAGAGGGCGCAGGCTTCGCCTACTTCAGTCAGCAGCTTTAGAACCGTGTTCTTTGACGCGCCAGTGACACGGCAAGCGGCGTTAACGCCCATGCCTTCACAGAGGACTGAGAGGATTCTGGCGCGGTCTTTGATGGTCAGGCGGTTCATAATTGCCTCTTGGCTGCACTGCTAAATGAACTATATGCCAGAGTAAAACAAAAGTCAAGAATTGTTTGCGGATTATGCGGCTCGATGGCTTGCGGAAACTTTCCGTGTTATGCGTATTATGCGGAAAGTGGTTGACGTCGCATAATATTGGAGTAGGATATCGCTCAATTATCTTTCATCGGTTAGGAGTTGACTATGGAAAGCATTCCTTCCACAACGCAAGAGAAGCCATCACCCGGAAACGCGAGGGACCGCTCAACTGTGGACTTCGTCTATACGGACCTAGACAGCGCGATTGAGATCGCCCAAAGCATCCATGCTGTTGGTGGAACGACTTGTGACTACGATCAACTTGCCGCCCATATGGGCTTTGAGGCTAAAGGCGGCGGTTTCCGTAATCGCGTTCTAGGAGCAAGAGGCTTCGGTCTTATCTCGTATGAACGAGGAGGGAAAATCACCCTTACGGAAATCGGCCGCAAGGTTATCGATCCCCATTTTGAGAAGTCAGCCAAGGTAGACGCCTTCCTGTCCGTAGAACTTTTTTCAAAAGTCTTCGAGCAATTCAAAGGAAGCCCGCTCCCCCCTCAGGCAGGGCTAGAGCGCGCCTTGGTTGCACTTGGCGTTAGTGACAAAGTAAAGGACAAAGCGCGGCAGGTCCTACAAAGGAGCGCTAAACAGGCGGGGTTCTTTGAACTTAGCCCGGATCGACTCACTAAGCCCTCGATTAAGAACGAACACGATCAACACAAAGGAGTGCATGAGTCAAGAACGGAATCCGAAAGGCATGGGAAAGATGAAGCGAAATCTTTAGGTGGCGGTCACGGAGGTGGTCCACTACATCCAGCGTTCCAGCTCCTACTTCAAACTCTTCCGGAGCCTGGTGAAGAATGGGATGTTCAACAACGAGTAAATTGGCTGACGCTGGCGAATAGTGCGTTCAATATGATCTACAAAGCCAAGGACGGAGACCAACAAGTTGAGATCAAGATGAAAGAATGATTCATAGAAAAACGAAGGCCAAAGCGTTGGCGCGCTTCGGCCTTCTATGACACGGTGGTAAGGGCACCCCTCTGTCACCTGTAATCATGTCCCTCCGGACGCCTAAAGAATACTCTCTTTAGTGGTTGCAGACAACTATTGTCCTCCGACTCCACTTGGAGAATAGAGATGAACACCATCTACTATCGCACCAAGAGCGTATTTGTTCGCGCGTACATCCGCCTTCGTTTCGGAAGGATCGAGAGCGTATGCCAGCACTGGCGCTCGTCCCCGTATCAACTAACGCTGTTTAGTTGATTGTGTAACACCCGCGCCAGCCTTGACCGCTGGCGCGGTATTTCCCCATCTTGCAGCAGCGGCCTTTCGCCCTAGTTTCTTGCGCTGATCCTCAGTAAGGGCCTCCATGCGCGTCTTTCCGCCTTTCTTTCCGCCCTTGCTGCTATTGATCTTTCTTGTGGCGCTGGTGGCATCCTCATTGGTGACTTCTCCCGTCGCCTGCTGCACAACGCCAAAGGCGACCTGGGTGAAGTCCTTGCGGGGATTTGTTCGTTTCGTAGTCATGCAGCAAAGCTAGCATAGGTCGATTCCGATGGCTAGCGAAGTGTAACAATTGGCGATTCAAACTAGACCACTACCCAATTCGTCAGTGGAGGGCGCTCATATGCGGTCTCACCGGTTCCGGCAAATTCAAGGTCCTCAAGGTGCGGGAGGTTGTTGACGACTACCGCGTCGACAAGCGTGCGGCACCCTGTCCAGTCAGGCATCCTCGGTAAACTGCTTCGGTCATGCCGAGCGCTTTGCCGGCCGCCCTTCGTCACTCGCTTGCCGGACTCAATCGGGTAAATCATCGGCAATGACACAGCGATCGCGACCGGATTGCTTGCCGAGATAGAGTGCTTTGTCGGCGCGCTCGATCACTGCCGACATGGTTTCATCATTTCCGGCCCGGGCCAGGCCCAGTGTCACGGTCAAGACCAGTGGCTCGTGATGGGCAATCGGCACGGGTTTGCTGCGCACGGTACTGACGATGCGTTGTCCGGCCGCAGCGGCTTCTTCGTGTGTGCGACACTGCATAAACAGGAGAAACTCTTCTCCGCCAAAACGAAATAGCGGCTCGTTGGGGCGCACGATACTGCGCAGCGTATCGGCCAGATGACACAAGGCCTTGTCGCCGACCGGATGGCCGAAGTTGTCGTTGATGCGCTTGAAATGATCCGCGTCGATCATTCCGACATAGAGCCGGGTCTTGTAGCGCCTGCAAATCTTCTTTACCTGAGCGAATTCATTCTCGATTCCATAGCGCAGCGGCAGTCCCGTCAGCGGATCGTGCCGTGCGGCACCGGCCAGAAACTGGGTTTTGAACTCGGCGAGCAACTTGATCAGTTCGGGCTGGGTTTGTTCGAAGGTCTCAAGATCCGATTCTTTTCCAGGGCGGCCAGCCATGACTTCGCGGCAGATCGAGCGAATGGCATCGTGCATGGTTTGATGCACGGCATCGAGTTTGCGTGTCTTCTGCGGCTCGATTTTTTTGAAGTGCGCCTTGCTTGACTCAAACCAGTGCCCAAAGCGGCACAGGGTGTGCGCAGACTTGTCCAGCACGTCCTTTCCAGGGGATTCGTGCAATACGGCACAGCGCACTACGCGACGTGTCCAGTTCATGTGCGACTCGACGGCTGCGTCGAGTTCGTCGATGAATCTGGATACTTCGGGAGAAAAGTTCGGTTTGGTATGCGGCATTTGGAAAGCTTGCACGAATTTCAGAAAGGCACCCTGTCAGCGCGGTTTGCAGTGATCAGAGCTGATGGTTGATCATGCGACAAGACTACTCGGGAACTATTACTAAAGTCTAGTAAATTTGGGCGCAAACCCAATCTGTCGTTTTGACGTGATTTGATATTCTTCCGGCACCGCCGTCGCCGCCGTCCTCCTCGAAGACATGAGTGAGATCATCGAAACCGGCGCTGTCTCTGTGCTGCGGAATCCGCTATCCTTTCGATCATGCAAGTCATTCTCATCAGTGGCCTTTCCGGATCCGGCAAATCCATCGCGCTCAATGTGCTGGAGGACGCCGGCTATTGCTGCGTCGACAATCTTCCGGCGCCCCTGCTTTCCGATCTGGTCGGACACCTTCGATCGGAAGGGCAAAAACTCGCCGCGGTCGCGGTGGATATGCGAGGTGGATCAAGCATCGCGGCGTTGCCGACACAATTGCGCAATCTGGAGGCGGAAGGCGTCACGCAGCGTTTCGTGTTTCTCGACGCGCGCAATGATGTGCTGATTCAGCGCTTCTCCGAAACCCGCCGCCGTCATCCTCTGGCCGGTGACAATGTCACATTGGAGGAAGCCATTACCAGCGAGCGGGAGGCGCTTGAGATGCTGGCGACTTTGGGACACCATATCGACACCAGCAATTTGCGGCCGAATGCCTTGCGCGCCAGCATCAAGGAGTTTGTGGCACTGGATGAACGCCGCGGCTTGACGCTGTTGTTCGAGTCTTTCGGTTTCAAGAACGGTATTCCGCTGGATGCCGATCTGGTATTTGATGTGCGCTGCCTGCCCAATCCGCATTACGATCCGGAATTGCGCGCGCTGACCGGACGGGATGCGGAGGTGGTGCAATTTCTCGAAGCGCAAGCGGAGGTCACGCGCATGGAGGCTGATCTGCGCCGCTTTATCGGTGACTGGCTGCCCGCCTACATCCGGGACAACCGTTCTTATCTGACAGTGGGCATTGGCTGTACCGGAGGGCAGCATCGTTCGGTCTACCTTGCCGAACGCCTGGCCGCACATTTCCGCGAATCTGCGAGGGTGCTGGTGCGACATCGCAGTCTGATCGAATGAATAGCGGTCTCCCCGATGGTCTGCGCGATCTGCTGGCGCAGGCCGGAGGTGAAGGCCATGCGCCATGGCGCACGCTGTTGAAACCCGGCGACTGGTTGCTGCTGCTGGTTGCCGGCGTGCTGGTGGCGGCGTCTTTTCCGGTGCTATGGAGCGGCGGTGTCGCCGACCGCGCCGTCGTCAAGCTGGACGGGCGGCTGGTGACGGAACTGGCGCTGAACTCGGCGCGCAAATACACGGTCGCCGGTGCTATCGGTTCGACAGTCATCGAGGTTCAGCCGGGCCGGGCCCGGGTAGTGTCCGACCCCGGACCGCGCCAGTATTGCGTACAGCAGGGCTGGCTGACTCGCGCCAACGCTGTGGCCATCTGCGCGCCCAATCACGTCAGCCTGCAACTGACCGGTCGCGGTGGCAGGAACGAAGCCTATGACACGCTCAACTATTGAGTTGCCGGTCACGGACGATGACTATCGCATTGCGCGCTATGCGGCAGCGGCAATCGCACTGACTGTCGCCGAGGCGGCGCTGCCGAGTCCCTTGCCCGGAATCAAGCCGGGTCTTGCAAACATCATAGTGCTGGTGGTGCTCGCCCGCTATGGTTGGCGCGATGCGGCCTGGGTCAGCCTGCTTCGGGTCGTGGTGGGAAGTCTGGTAATCGGCCAGTTTCTGGCGCCGGGATTCTTCCTCGCCTTGTCCGGTGCCTTGTGCAGCCTCGCCATGCTGGCGGTGGCGCAGCACCTGCCTGCGCGTCTGTTCGGTCCGGTTTCGGCCAGTGTGCTGGCGGCGTTTGCGCATATTGGCGGGCAGATCGTGCTCGCCCGATGGTGGCTGGTGCCGCACGACGGCGTGTTCTATCTGCTTCCCCTGTTTGCCACAGCGGCGCTGGTATTCGGTACCATCAATGGACTTGTCGCGGCGCGCTTGCTGGCCACGGCCGCCTCCAAGCCCCTTGATGTGAAAGCCGCTGCATGATCATTTCCCTGTTTCCCTTGCGCTCTGTGCTTTTCCCCGGCGGCCGATTGCCGCTGAAAATTTTCGAACAGCGCTACATGGATATGGCCAAGACCTGTTTCAAGGACGCTGCGTCATTCGGTGTATGTCTCATCGAAAGCGGCGAGGAGGTCGCCCGCAGCGGGCAGCAGCCCGCAGTCCCCCATGCGGTGGGTACATTGGCGCACATTGCCGATTGGGATATGGAGCAACTGGGCGTGCTCAACATCATTGCTCAAGGCGGCGAGCGCTTTCAGATCCTGAAACACTGGGTCGAAGATTCAGGGCTGCTTCGCGGCGAGGTCGAATTGATGGCCGATCAGGCGGTACTGCCGATCCCGTCTGATTTTGCGCGACTGGTGCCTTTGCTGCGTGCCATCATCGCCGAGATGGGTGCTGATTCGCCCGCTGCACCTGCCACTCCGCATCGGTTCTTCGATGCGGGCTGGCTGGGTATGCGCTATGCAGAAGTTCTGCCCATTCCGACCAAGGCCAGGCAAAAGTTGCTCGAGATCGACGACAGCATCGATCGTCTTGAGATCATTTACCGCTTTCTTGACAGCAAAGGTCTGGTGCCGGAAGTTTGAAGCCCTTCGAGGATGGACCGGATTGGCGCCGGAAGCGCGGCGTGGTCGAGGGTATTCAGGGTCAGCCACTGACACCCCGGTTCCATCAGCAGCGCGCTGGTGCTGATGTGAACCAGCACCGGTTCGATACTCAGGCGGAAGTGGCTGAAGCTGTGCACAAAACTCGGCGCTGGCGACACGGCGATGATGCGACAGGCCAGGCGTTGTTCGACCCATTCCTGTATGTCTGCTTCCTGCGGGATCTCGGGTAGCGACAGCATGCCGCCCCAGATACCCAGCGGCGGTCGCGTTTCGAGCAACACCTGGCCGCTTTCCAGAATCACCGCCAGTCTGGCCTGGCGCAGTGGAACTTCGCACCGGGGGCGTGCCTGCGGTAGCTCGGCAACCCGCCCGCTGGCACGCGCCTGACAGACATCTTCGAGCGGACAGGTCTCGCAACGGGGCTTTCCGCGAGTGCAGACCGTGGCGCCGAGATCCATCTGCGCCTGGTTATAGATTGAGGCGTGGCGCGTCGGCATCAGTTCCGCTGACAATGCCCAAAGGCGTTTTTCCACAGCGCTACTGCCGGGAAATCCCTCAATGCCGAAAGCGCGGCAGAGTACGCGCTTTACATTGCCATCGAGGATGGGCGCAGCGGCGCCAAAGCAGAAGGTGGCAATGGAATTGGCCGTCGAGCGACCGATGCCGGGCAGCATCTCGATCACTTCCGGATCGCGAGGGAATGTACCGTTGTGCTTATCGATGAGCTTGCGTGCCGCCGCGTGCAGGTTGCGCGCACGCGCGTAGTAGCCCAGCCCGCTCCACGAAGCCATCACGGCTTCGGTCGGTGCCGCCGCGAGATCGGCAAGTTGCGGAAAGCGTTCGAGGAAGCGCAGGTAATACGGAATCACCGTAGTCACCTGCGTCTGTTGCAGCATGATCTCCGACAGCCAGACCCGGTAAGGGTCGGTGGTGTTCTGCCACGGCAGGTCGTGGCGGCCGTGGCGTTTGTGCCAGCGGATCAGGCGCGCGGCGAAGCCGCGCGCCTGGGGCGACAATTCAGCCATCCCCCCAGCCCCTGCCCCACGACCGGCTTTGCACAGCCGGTCGGTTTCGGTGGCGCGGAGCTGTGCTCCGCGAATTCCCACCTCCACCCCGGGGAAGGGGGTGACCTTGGTTCGCCGCGGGCGCGGCTCCACGCGCTTGGTTGCGTCTCCTTTTGACGGTTTGGCGGGGATACTCACCCCTTGACCGGTTTCACGCGACTCGCGGCAAGCTTTGCTCGCTGCCGCGCTTCATCCGTCGTGTCGGCATTCGCCACCGCCACACCCATGCGGCGTTTGACGAAGCTTTCGGGTTTGCCGAACAGGCGCAGATCGGATTCGGGTACCTGCAGCGCATGGGCGACGCCCTCGAAGGCGATGCCGGAAGCTTCCATGCCACCGTAGATCACTGCCGAGGCACCGGGGCGACGCAGCGAAGCATCCACCGGCAAGCCGAGTATGGCGCGCGCATGCAATTCGAATTCCGACAGACGTTGAGTGGCCAAGGTGACCAGCCCGGTGTCGTGCGGGCGCGGGCTGACTTCGGAGAACCAGACTTCGTCGCCCTTGACGAATAGTTCGACGCCGAAGATGCCGCGTCCGCCGAGACTGCCGGTGACGGCTCTGGCAACGTCGCGCGATTTTTGCAAGGCGCCGGGCGTCATTGCCATTGGCTGCCAGGACTCGACATAATCGCCGTTAACCTGCACATGGCCGATCGGGTCGCAAAAGAATGTTTCGACTTCGCCGGATGCGCCGATGGCGCGCACCGTGAGCTGGGTGATCTCGTAGTCGAAATCAATGAAGCCTTCGACGATGACGCGTCCTGCGCCGACCCGGCCTCCGGCCTGGGCATAGTCCCATGCCGTTTTTACATCGGCGGGTGACTTCAGCAGTGACTGGCCCTTGCCTGACGAGGACATCACCGGTTTCACCACGCAGGGATAGCCGATGGCCGCGCCGTCGGCCCCATCAATGGCCGCCTGCAGCTCTTCCAGCGAATCGGCAAACCGGTAGGGCGACGTCGGCAGGCCAAGTTCTTCCGCGGCCAGTCGGCGTATTCCTTCACGGTTCATGGTCAATTGTGCCGCGCGCGCCGTGGGAATGAATTCCGGAAAATAGCCGGCCACCCCATCGCGCTCGATCTCGACCAGTGTGGCCGTGGCGATCGCTTCTATTTCAGGCACCACCAGATGCGGCCGTTCCTGTTCTATCAGCGCGCGCAGTGCTGTGCCGTCGGTCATGGTGATGACATGGCTGCGGTGCGCCACCTGCATGCCCGGCGCGTCCGGATAGCGATCGACACCAATCACTTCGCAACCCAGCCTTTGCAATGCGATAATGACTTCCTTGCCGAGTTCGCCGCAACCTAGAAGCATTACGCGCGTGGCGGATTTCGATAGCGGGGTGCCGATTCGATTCATGATTCCCATCAGGTGCTCCAGATAAAACGCGGTACGAATGAAACCCAAGGCCGGCAACAAGCCGGTTTTGCGTGCAGCGACCGCATATAAAAGTTCGCCGGATTTTAGGACGATCAGCCCCAATGAACCAGCCGTATCAAAACAGTTTCGACACACGCCGCCTGCGCGATGCGATGGGCGATTTTGCCACGGGCGTGACGGTCGTCACCGCCTGCGGAGCCGGCGGTCAGCCCGTCGGTGTCACCGTCAACTCATTCGCCTCGGTTTCATTGGAGCCGCCGCTGGTGTTATGGAGTCTGGGATTGCTGTCGCCGTCGCGGACCATATTCGAGTCGTGCAGTCACTATGTGATCAATGTTCTTGCTGCAGACCAGATCGACATTTCAAACCGTTTTTCGCAGCCCCAGAGTGACCGGTTTGGCGGCATCGCCCTCAAAGGTAGCGCGGGCGGTGCGCCGGTCCTGGCAAACTGCTGCGCCTGGTTCGAGTGCCGCAATGAAGTCCGCTATCCGGGAGGCGACCACGTCATCTTTGTCGGGTATGTGGAAAACATCCATCGTGAGGATCGGCCGCCGCTGATTTTTCATGGCGGCAACTATCGCCAACTGCCCTGATACCGTGGCAAATTCGTGATTGACTCGGGTGCGTCGGGTGCTCCGGCCGGCTCGCGGGCCGGCTGGATCGCGGTCACTGCGACGATTTGCATCTGGACCGGTTTCATTCTGGTAACTCGTGCTGGCGGCAAGGGTGTGCTCACCGGTTGGGATCTCACCGCCCTGCGCTTCGGCGTCGGTGCCTTGATTGCACTGGCTTTTCTGTCGCGCGTCAGCTTGCCGCCCATAAAGGTGATCGCGCTGTTTTCCGTGTTCGGCGGGATCGGTTATTCCGTCACCGTGTATTCCGCTTTCCGCATGGCGCCTGCGGCCCACGCCGCGGTACTGCTGCCCGGAGCCTTGCCCTTCGAGACGGCGGTCATCGCCTGGCTGTGGCTCAAGCAGACGCCCTCACGGCCACAGCGAATTGCGCTTGCTCTGGTTTTTGCGGGAATTGTCCTGACAGCCGCCGATACCCTGTCGCATGGCGCCCGCATCACCGGCTTGCAACTGCTCGGCGACGTGCTGTTTCTTTGCGGTTCGAGTTCCTGGGCCGTGTTCACCCTGTTGCTGCGCCGCTATCCGGTACAGCCGCTGGCCGCGACGGTAGCGACGACCTTGGGCAGTGCCTTGGTGTATCTGCCCATCTGGTGGTTGTTTTTACCCAGCACGCTGAGTCAGGCTCCACTGGTCGAGATACTCGCGCAGGCGGTGTATCAAGGCGTGCTGGTGGTTTTTGTCGCGATGCTGCTCTACACCTTGTCCGTGCGTCGTCTCGGGCCGCAGACGGTGGCTCTGATGATGGCGGTGGTACCGGGGTTTGCGGCACTCGCGGCCGTGCCGGTACTCGACGAACCCTTGTCGATACTGGCACTGGCCGGACTCACTGCGGTGACCGCCGGTGCCGTTCTGGGTGCGCGGCAATCCCCGAAACTCGGCTAGTCAGCTGGGCAACGGGCGCAAGGCGCCTGTTGCATTAGTGGAAGGGGTGGGCGCGCGGATTCCAGTGAGCCACCCAGTGTGCCAGATGGCTTAGCTGAGTCCGTACTGCGGCTGCCTGCATTTTTGTAAAGGCACTGAGTCGCGTCGCGGCACCAGACACTATGCGATGCATTTCCATGGCGCGCAGTTCGTGGGCTTCGCGTATTTTCGCGTTGAAATCAATGGGGGTCATGATTGTTTCCTTTTTCTATTGTGCGATGCAACATCGCATGACTGAACTGTAATTACTTATTCATCGGGTGACAATGCATAGATAAGGAACAACATTAATGAAAAATATTCCATAATAGGTCCATGGATCGATCTGGCGAGATGACCGCATTTGTTCGCGCTGTGGAAACCGGCAGCTTTTCCGCAGCAGCGCGGGATATCGGTTTGACACCGTCCGCACTTTCCAAGCTGGTCACGCGGCTTGAAGACCGGCTGGGGGCGCGGCTCCTGCAACGCACGACGCGCCGTCTGCAATTGACGGCCGAGGGCGAGGCTTTTTATGCCCGCGCTCGCCCCATTCTGACTGCCATGGATGAGGCAGAGGCCGAAATTAGCCAGTCCGGTGCCAGCCCGCGCGGCCTGCTGCGCCTGCACAGTGGCTCGGCGTTTGGCATGCATCAGTTGGCACCGGCGATTCCGCGCTTTCAGGAACGGCATCCTGCGGTCGAGCTGGACATCACCATCAGCGATCAGCCCCTGGGCACCATGGAGGAAGGTATTGATCTGGCGATCCGTATCGGGCCGCTCGACGAGTCGTCGATGGTGGCGCGGCGCATTTGCAACATGCAACGCGTGATCTGTGCGGCCCCTGAGTATCTTGAGCGTAATGGCACGCCGCGCACTCCGGACGACCTGCAGCAACACAACTGCCTGTGGATCACCCGCTTGCCGGCCCTGCGGCGCTGGCCCTTCGATACCGACGACGGTATTCGTGTCGTGCATGTGGGTGGCAATGTATCGGCCAACAATGCCGAAACCGTGTTGCAACTGGCGGTGTCCGGTGTCGGCATTACGCGTCTGACCGACGTCATCGTCGGTGATGCCCTGCGCAGTGGCAAGCTGATGCCCATTCTCGTGGATTGGCATCATGTCGAGCCTGTGACGCTATACGCCACCTACCCCAGCGGCCGCAATCTGTCGCCCAAGGTTCGGGCGATGGTGGATTTCCTGGTGGACGAGTTCAGCAGTGCGCCCTGGCGGCAGGGTCTGGCCTGACGCAGTGTCCGTTCAGTTGGCCTTGTCAGCGGGCGGATTGTCCAGATTGTTGGCGGAATCGACAAAATGGAAGCGCAGCGTCGGCGGTCGCCAGCCGGAGGCAGGTCGCAGAATCTTGTTTACGGAGTCGTTCAGCTTCACTTCAACACGAAAGTTTTCGGGAAAGGTTCTGTCCCAGCGCGGCAGGGCCTGTTTGATGTATTCCAGTTCGTGAGCTTCCTTGGCGATCACGCCCATGGTCTCCAGCAGGCTCAGCTTGGGCCAATGCTCACCCCCCGGGCGGCCATAGGTCACGACCTTCATGAACTTTGCGAAGTCGCCATAGAAGGGATCAGAGGGATCAATCAGCTTTCCGTTCGAGTAGATCGCATCCATGAAGTAGGTCACCGTCAAGTCATGCGCGGGCCGTTTTGACCATTGCAAGAGCACGTCGTGCAGTGCGATCGACAGACACATTTCAAGATGTCCGCCAACAATGTAAAGGTGCGTCGGCGGCACGTCGAAGCTGATTTCGCCCCCCTGCGAAAACACCCAGTAATCCGGGTTGCAGTCCTCCATGAAATAGAAGCGCTGGGGCGAGTCGTCCTGCAAATAGATGACGGGTATGCCTTTGTTTTTGGCAAAGTTCACCGCGTCGTCAATCCCGCGTTTTGTCGCCAGTCGCGAGTCATAGGTCGAGCTCGCATGCACCACGATCATGACCGAATCACCCTTGAGCTTGATCCGGGACGGGTCCGCCAGTGTGTGCGGCGGACAGGCCGACCAACTGATGCTGGCGTACAGGGAAAAAAGAATGAACACGAAAGTTTGCATGGGCAGAGGTCCCAAAACATCGCCAGGATGCGGCGTGGATCATGATCGGCGGCGCCGCGATTATAGACAGAAGCGATGGGGCTTCGGGGGGGACTTGCGCCGGATCTCGTACCCGTGCCCGGTTTTGAGGAGCGAACACTATTCAGCCGCCGCCAACGGGCAAAAATCGGCGTGACGTATGCCATGCATGCCCTGTAGCATCCGTCACATGGCTAACCTGACATTGCACCCCGGCAAGGAAAAATCCGTCCTGCGTCGGCATCCCTGGTTGTTTTCCGGCGCGATTGCGCAGCTCGATGGTCGGGCGCGGCCCGGTGATACGGTCGAAATCGTTTCCTCTCACGGGCGGCCGCTGGCACGTGCGGCCTGGAGTCCGGCCTCTCAGATTCGGGCCCGGATCTGGAGTTTCGATCATCAGGAGAACATCGATCACGCCTTTTTCAAGCGCCGTGTGGCGGCTGCCGTAGCTCGCCGCACCACGCTGCCGGAGCTCGCCGGTCAGCAGGGGCTGCGTCTGATTCACGCCGAATCCGACGGATTGCCTGGCGTGATTGCCGATCAGTACGGCGACACCGTAGTGGTGCAACTAACAACGGTTGGCGCCGACAAGTGGCGCAGCGCCATCGCCGACGCCCTGCAAAAAGCTACCGGCTGTTCACGTATTTATGAGCGCTCGGATGTCGACGCGCGCAAACTCGAAGGTCTCGATCATGTCACCGGCTGGTTGCTGGGAAAGGCGGAAACGGAACAACGGGTGATTGAGGAAAACGGGGTGAAACTGGCCGTCGATATTCTTGCCGGGCACAAGACCGGGTTCTATCTCGATCAGCGCGACAACCGACGTCGGGTGGCACAGCTGGCGGCGGGCCGCCGCG
>JAIPCS010000071.1 GCA_021738105.1 Sulfuritalea sp. | reverse complement strand
ACTTCAACCGTGTGGTCAAGCGTCAGAATTTCATCTTCTTCGATCGTGCCGTAGGCCTCCCGAATGCGCACCGCGATCGCCAGACCGAGCGCCAGGGTGGCAACACCAACCACAATGGCAGTGAGAATCAAAACGTGCGGCAGCGGATTGGAATAGGTGCTGAACTGTGTTGCCAGAATGGGAGCGGTGCCGCCCACCAGCTTGCCCGGCACGATGTAGAGCAGGTATACCGAGGTCTGAAAGATCGACAAACCGATCAGCTTCTTGATCAGGTTGCCGCGCGCAATGACGATGAACAGACCCGCCATCATCAGAAAAACAGTGATGAAGTAACTAAAGTGATCCAGCACGGTTAGTCCTCCGGACGGCCGCGCAGGGCGAACATGTAGAAAATTTTCAGCATTACGCCGGCGACGGTGATGAAGACGCCGGCTTCAACCCAGAAAATGCCGCGATGCTGGCCATGGACAGGGCTGTGGTCAAGCACAAAATAGTCAAGAAAATTGCCGCCCAGCAGCAACCCGGCGATACCGACGCCCGCGTACAGCAACACACCTGAGGCCAGCATCGATTCCACAACCCAATCAGGTAGAACGCCACGGGCGGCATCCACACCGAAGATCAGACCGTAAAAAATGATTCCGGCGCCGAAAATGGTCCCAGCCTGAAAGCCTCCGCCGGGGCCGAAATCGCCATGAAACTGGACGTAGAGTGCAAACAGCAGAATGAAGGGGATCAGCAGCTTGGCGACCACCCGCAAAACCAGATCGTGCTTCATGCGTCCTTCTTTCGATCTTTGTCGACTCGCTGACGCCGTCGCAGGAGGGCAATGATCCCAGCGCCAGCGGTGAATACCACCGTGGTCTCACCCAGGGTATCGAAACCGCGGAAGCTGGCGAGAACCGCTGTCACCACGTTCGGTACATCAACCTCGTTTTGCAGGTAGCGCGGTGCCACATGCTGATGGATGGGAGCCTGCGGATCGGAAAAATCCGGTAAGCCCCAGGCGCCATACACCAGCAGGGCCCCGGTGGAAAACGCAACCGTCAAAGGCAGCCAGGGTTTATGGACCGGTTTTGCCTCCGAGCTCTTGCACAGCAACAGTGCGCCCAGCAGCAATACTGTGGATATACCTGCACCGACCGCGGCTTCGGTCATTGCCACGTCAACGGCGTCAAGAGCAACCAGTACGGTGGCCATGAGAAAACTGTAGATGCCCAACAGCACCACTGCGGCAAACAGGTTGCGTAGACGAATCAGTATCAGGACTGAGATCGCCATCAAGATCAGCAGCACGTCGATGATCAGGGTTTCGATGGCGATTCCTCTTTCTTGGCGAGTTCAGGCATCAAACCTCTAAGCATCGCGGCGCGTGCCAGCGCGTGACTCGCCGTCGGACTGGCGAAGAACACCAGCAGACCGATCATCACCAGTTTGACGCTGATCAGTGTCGGCCCTGCCTGCAGCATGAGGCCCAACAACAACAGGCCGGCACCGACAGTCTCGATCACGCTGGCAGCGTGCATGCGAGTGTAGAAATCCGGCATGCGGATCAGGCCGACACCGCCGACCAGACAGAAAAAGCTGCCTGCGAGCAGACACAGCACACTTGCCATTTCGATGATCGTGCTCATTGGCCCGCTTTCTTCGGCGCATGTTGGTCACCCGCCTCGCCCAAATCACCATTGCGAAAGAACTTGAGTACGGCGATGACGCCAATGACATTGAGCAGACCATAAACCAGCGCCAGATCAAGAAACTCCGGCCTGCCACCAAGAAAGCCCAGCACGGCGAGTAGCAGCATGGCGCAGGTACCGATAGTGTTGGCCGACTGAAGGCGATCGAATACTGTCGGTCCGAGCGCGGCCCGCGCCAAAGCCAGGGAAATGGTGACGAGCAAAGCAATCGCAGCGACGGCAAGTACGCTCAAACTGCCTCCATCGCCGTGCAGCGCCGATCCATTTCACTACCGGCAAGCCCCGCTGCACCCTCGCGTGTCAGAGCATGGACCAGAAACCTTCCGGGCTCGACCTCGACGGAAATTGTCCCCGGTGTCAGGGTGATTGAATTGGCATGAATCACCAGACCGATATCCGAGGTTTGACCCGGAACAAATTCAGCAAGCGTAGGTGAAATTGGTAACGCGGGATGCAGGATTCGCTTCGTCACGTCCCAAGCCGACACGATGATTTCCTTGATCAGCCACGGCCAGTAGGAAAGGAACGCATGCCAGGCCAGGTGAATCGGGTGCCCTTCGTGGTCGACGACATCCATGCGATGAGCGATCAACAGTACCGCCAGAGCACTGCCCGCTCCAGCAATCACAAGGAATGGCGTGAACATTCCGGACAACATCAACCAGAAAAAGAATAGCGCAATAAGAGCGCTTAGTGAATGAATCATGGGGCTGAATTGTAAGTGAGCTTCCGCCAAAATTCACATTTCGGCAATTCTGCAAAAAACTAGGCAACGTTCAGATCTGGTGCTTCGCCCATGAGATCAAGTACCGCGCCTACCCCCTCAATCAAGCCGTCCAGCACGGGTGCTGGTACATCCCGCAACGCTCGCCTTAGATGACCCTGCATTGGCCCTGGAATACCCTTGACCAATTCTAGGCCCGGTTCCGCAAGATATAAGCGTACCACGCGGTTATCAGCGTCGCGGCGCTCGCGGCGAATCAGACCGCGCGTTTCAAGCTTGTCGAGAAGATTGCTTGCGGTCGAGAGATGGATGTGCAATGTCGAGGCAAGTTCGCTGACGCGCTGCCCGGGGTGCGCAGAGATATGCCAAAGTGCCCAGAGTTGCGAGCCGCTCAAGCCATGGCTAGGATCGATGTTCTGCATACCAAGCTGTACCACACGCACTAACTGCAGCACTTTGCTGAAGGCCTCCTCCGCAGCGGCAGTTTCAGTACCACCCGTCTGAGTACAAGTCAGCTTCCGCTTTGACTTGACAACATCCCCCGGTTTTTCTTTACCGCTCACAGACCTTCTCCTTCACTTGCTCGAATGATTGTTTTATGCAATACTATTTGCGGTAAACTTAACAGTCAAGCGCTTTCCGCATTTATTTTTGAAGCCGGATCTGTTACCAAACGAAATGAGCCAGGGAACAGTCATGGACAAAGCTGCATTCGATTCTTTATTTACGGTCGGAACCCAGTTCTCGCCAGCCATCATCGCGGGTCTGCGAATTGTTTTGATTCTTGTGCTGGCCTGGATCGGCTTGCACTTCTCACACCGACTGATTCGCAGCTTTCGTGTCTACGTAACAAGAAGTACCGGCGATCGCGAGGAAATCAAACGCATTGAAACCCTGGGCCGGGTGTTCCGCTACATCGCATCGGTGGTCATTTCACTGGTTACGGGCATTCTGGTACTGGGCGAAGTCGGCGTCTCGATAGCGCCCATTCTTGGCGCCGCCGGTGTTGTCGGCGTCGCGGTAGGCTTTGGCGCGCAAAGTCTGGTCAAGGACTACTTCACCGGCTTCTTCCTGTTGCTGGAAAATCAGATGCGCCAGGGAGACGTCGTCGAAGCCGGAGGCAAAGCGGGCGTGGTGGAGGAGATTACATTGCGTTACTTGCGCATGCGGGACTATTCCGGCAACGTACATTTCGTCCCCAACGGCAGCATCACAACGGTGACCAACATGACGCGAGGTTTTGCTCAGGCGGTTGTGGATGTAGGCGTGGCATATCGTGAAAATGTGGACGCGGCACTGGACGTGATGCGTGAAGTCGGAACCGGCATGCGCACAGATGCTGTTTTCGGGCCGAAGATCCTCGACGATCTGGAGATCGCCGGTGTCGAACAGTGGGCTGACTCCGCAGTCATATTGCGTTGTCGCTTCAAGGTGGCCCCGATCGAGCAATGGAATGTTCGACGCGAGTTTTTACGGCGATTGAAGTTTGCATTCGATAACGCTGGAATTGAAATCCCGTTCCCGCACCTCACTCTCTATGCCGGGCAGGCAAAGGATGGATCAGCACCGTCATTGCCGATCAAACTGGAGAGCACAGCCGGGATATTGACAGACAAGCAAGAAAATACAGCCCAGGAAACCTCAAAATGACTGCAATCGTTCCGCACAAAGCAGACAAGAAGCACAGCAAACCGGCGGTACTCACCGACCATGACATCTTCCTGTTCAAGGAAGGCACTCATGCCCGGCTTTCCGAGAAACTGGGAGCCCACCTGACCACGCGCGACGGTCGCAATGGCGTGCACTTCGCGGTATGGGCACCCAATGCAGTTGCGGTCTCAGTGAAGGGAGATTTCAATGGCTGGGACAACTCGTCCAAACCTCTGGCGGCGCGGCCAGACGGTTCCGGCGTGTGGGAAGGCTTTGTGCCGGATATAGGCAGCGGCGAATGCTACAAATATCGCATCACTGCACGCGACAACAACTATCAGGTCGACAAAGCAGATCCCTGCGGAGTTTTCTGTGAAATCCCCCCGCGCACGGGGTCCCGGGTGTGGGATTTGGACTACGAATGGAAAGATGGAGACTGGATGTCAAAGCGGAGGGCTGCCAATGCGCTCGACGCCCCGATGTCGATCTATGAAGTGCACCTGGGCTCATGGCGACGGGTGCCGGAGGAAGGCAACCGCTCTCTCAGCTATCGGGAAATCGCTCCCTTGCTGGTTGAACATATGCGCGAGACGGGATTCACGCACGTTGAACTGATGCCGGTTACCGAACATCCCTTTTTTGGTTCTTGGGGTTACCAGACCACCGGTTATTACGCCGCCAGCGCACGGCAGGGAACGCCTCAGGATCTGATGGCCCTGATCGACCAGCTTCACCAGGCAGGAATTGGAGTGATTCTTGATTGGGTGCCATCACACTTTCCCAGCGATGAACATGGCCTGGGATTTTTCGATGGCACGCATCTGTATGAACATGCCGACCCCCGTCAGGGTTACCACCCGGAATGGAACAGCGCCATCTTCAATTATGGACGTAATGAAGTTCGCGCCTTTCTGATCTCCAGCGCCCTGTTCTGGCTGGACAAATACCATGTTGACGGCTTGCGCGTCGACGGCGTCGCCTCAATGCTTTACCTTGACTACGGCCGACAGGCCGGTGAATGGATTCCCAATGAGCATGGCGGGCGGGAAAACATTGCAGCCATGCAGTTTCTGCGCACACTCAACGAAGCGGTCTATCGCGATCACCCCGATACCGTGACGATCGCTGAAGAGTCCACCGCGTGGCCGATGGTGTCGCGGCCCACATATACCGGCGGACTGGGATTCGGCATGAAGTGGAACATGGGCTGGATGCACGACACCTTGAAATACTTTTGCCAGGACCCGGTATTTCGCAAGTATCACCACGAGAAACTCACCTTCAGCATCTGGTATGCCTTCACCGAAAACTTTGTTCTGGCCTTGTCGCACGACGAGGTGGTGCATGGCAAGGGCTCGCTGATCGGCAAGATGCCGGGCGATGAATGGCAGCAGTTCGCCAACTTGCGCCTGCTCTATGGACACATGTGGGCCCATCCCGGCAAGAAACTCCTGTTCATGGGCGGCGAATTCGGACAGCGCCGCGAATGGCAGCACGACGAAAGCCTGGAATGGGATGTACTGCAGTACCCCTTTCATGGCGGACTGAAGCGCTGGATGGGAGATCTCAATCGTTGCTATCGTTCCGAGCCGGCACTTTTCGAGAAAGATTTCGTCGGCGAAGGATTCAGCTGGGTGGACTTTCACGACTGGGAAGAAAGCGTGATCAGTTTCATGCGCCACGGGAAGCGCCCTGAAGACAGTGTACTGGTCGTCTGCAATTTCACTCCGGTCGCGCGACAAAACTACGTCGTGGGCGTACCGCAAGGCGGCTATTGGAAAGAAATCCTCAACAGCGATGCCGCGATATACGGTGGCAGCGGTGTCGGCAACCTGGGTGGGGTCGATGCGTCGCCGGTTGCCGTGCAGGGACACTTCCACTCGCTGTCCTTGACGCTACCCCCTCTTGGGGTCGTGTATCTGCGGCCGGCAGCCGGAAACGGATCGACATCATGAATAGCCTGAGCTTCCCGCTGTCCGGCCGCGGTCGCGCGGTCATCGAGCGAATCAGCCCGGAAATCGAGGGCGGTGACTTTGCCATCAAAAGGACCGTCGGTGAAGAAATCCTGGTGGAGGCAGACATCTATACGGACGGGCATGACCAGCTGGGTTGTCTGGTACTGCATCGGCCGACCGGGACCGAAAAATGGTCCGAAGTCACCATGACACACCAGAGCAACGACTGCTGGCAGGGCCGCTTCAACGTGACCGGACTCGGTCGCCACGAATACACGGTCATTGCCTGGGTGGACCGCTTTCTGACCTGGCGCCACGACATCGCCCGGCGTGAAGAAGAAGCCGACATCCTTGCCGCACTTAAAGTCGGCATTGACCTGGTGACTGCCGCTGCGAAACGCGCCGAAGCTGCAAAAGCCGAATCCGCGGCACTCGCGCTCAAAAACTGGGCGGCGGAACTCAATGCGGTCACCACCCCGCAGGCAAGACAGCTCATGGCGCAAAGCGATAGCCTGGCAGACTTGATGGCAATCTATGCCGAACGGATGTTCGTAACGCAGTATCACCGCGTACTGGCAGTCACCGTCGAAGTTGAACGAGCCCGTTTTTCAGCCTGGTACGAACTATTCCCCCGCTCCTGCCTCACTGAAGGCGCCGAGCATGGCAGCTTCGCTGGTGTCATCGAGCAGTTGCCGTATATCGCCTCGATGGGATTCGACGTACTTTACCTGCCGCCCATTCATCCCATCGGTCGCGATTTCCGCAAGGGCCCGAACAATACACTCAAGGCCGGGCCTGAGGATCACGGCAGCCCCTGGGCAATCGGAGCGAGCGAAGGTGGTCATCGCGACCTGCATCCGCAACTGGGAAGTGCCGAGGATTTTCGACGGCTGGTGACCGAGGCCCGCAACCAGGGCCTGGAAATCGCCATGGACATTGCCTTTCAGTGCTCGCCGGATCACCCCTATGTGACGCAGCATCCCTCATGGTTCCGCCACCGACCGGACGGCAGTATCCAGTACGCTGAAAATCCGCCAAAGAAATATCAGGATATTTATCCCTTCGATTATGAGAGCGATGACTGGCAGGCACTGTGGACCGAACTCAAAGGCGTTGTCGAGCACTGGATCGATGAAGGCGTGCGCATTTTCCGCGTGGATAATCCTCACACCAAGCCATTTCCATTCTGGGAATGGCTGATCGGTTCGATCAAGGCCGAGCACCCGGACACCATCTTTCTCGCGGAAGCCTTCACCCGGCCGAAAATCATGCATCGACTGGCGAAACTCGGTTTCACACAGTCCTACACCTATTTCACCTGGCGCAACACCAAGGAGGAGTTAACGGAATATTTCACCGAACTGGCCCAGCATGAATCGCGCGAGTATTTCCGGCCTAACCTGTGGCCCAACACACCGGACATCCTGCCCGAGTTCCTCCAGTTCGGAGGACGTCCCGGCTTCATGCTGCGGGTTGCGCTGGCAGCAACCATGGGCGCCAACTACGGCATCTATGGCCCCGCCTATGAATTGATGGAGCACGAGGCGATCAAGCCGGGCAGCGAGGAATACCTGAATTCTGAAAAATACCAGTTGCGTAGCCGCGACCTCACGCGACCTGACAGCCTGCGCAGCTATATTGCCCGCCTCAACCAGATCCGTCGTGAAAATGCGGCCTTGCAATCGGATTGGAATCTGCACTTTCATCCGATCGACAATCCGTCAATGCTTTGTTACAGCAAGAGCGCGGGAGACGAGGCGCTTGTGATGGTTGCCAATCTTGACCCGCACAACGCCCAGGCCGGATGGATTGAGCTGCCGCTGGAAGACCTGGGCATTGCCCCGGACACGTCGTTCCAGGCCCACGATCTGATATCCGGTGCGCGCTTCCTCTGGCAGGGAGAACGCAATTTCGTTCGTCTGGAACCGCAAGCCTCTCCAATGCACATCCTGCGCTTGCGCCGCAAAGTGCGTAGCGAGCGTGATTTTGACTATTTTCTTTAGCCAGGGGGGCTCATGGGAAAGACAAATGGCAAGAAGCACAACACACCGCACCCTGCCCTCGATTGGGTCAACGATCCGTTGTGGTTCAAGGATGCCATCGTCTACGAACTTCACGTCAAGGCCTTCTTCGACAGCGATGGCAATGGCATGGGCGACTTCAGGGGGCTCTCCGAGAAGCTCGACTACTTGCAGGATCTCGGTGTAAACACACTTTGGCTGCTGCCTTTCTATCCGTCGCCTTTCAAGGACGATGGCTACGATATCGCCGACTACCATAACGTCCATCCGGATTACGGAACGCGGGCCGATTTTCGCAACTTCATCCGTGAAGCCCACCGACGCAATCTCAAGGTCATCACCGAACTGGTCATCAATCACACGTCCGATCAGCACCCGTGGTTCCAGGCGGCGCGGCGCGCCCCTGCCGGCTCCAAGAAGCGCGACTTCTATGTCTGGAGCGACAGCGACAAGAAATTTCCGGAAACCCGGATCATTTTTACCGACTCCGAAAAGTCCAACTGGGCCTGGGATGAAGTAGCACAGGCCTACTATTGGCACCGTTTCTTTTCGCATCAGCCGGACCTGAACCACAACAATCCGGAAGTGGTGAAGGCGGTGATACGCATCATGCGTTTCTGGCTAGACCTGGGAGTCGATGGCCTGCGCCTGGATGCCATCCCCTACTTGTGCGTCCAGGAAGGTACTACTAACGAGAATTTGCCCGAGACGCATACGGTCATCAAGCAGATGCGAGCGGTGATCGATGCCCGTTACAAGAATCGCATGCTGCTGGCCGAGGCCAACCAGTGGCCGGAAGATGTGCGCGAGTACTTCGGTGACGGTGACGAATGTCACATGGCGTACAACTTTCCGGTCATGCCGCGGATTTTCATGGCAGTGGCACAGGAAGACCGACATCCGGTGGTGGACATCATGCAGCAGACACCGGACATTCCGGCCAACTGCCAATGGGCGATATTCTTGCGCAATCATGATGAACTGACGCTGGAAATGGTCACCCAGACAGAGCGCGACTACATGTATCAAATGTACGCCGCCGATCCGCGCATGCGGGTCAATGTCGGTATACGCCGCCGTCTGGCGCCGCTGATGGACAACAGTCGAGACAAGATCGAGCTGGTCAACTTTCTGCTCATGACCCTGCCAGGTTCTCCGTTCCTCTATTACGGCGATGAAATCGGCATGGGTGACAATATCTACCTCGGGGATCGAAACGGTGTGCGCACTCCCATGCAATGGAGTCCGGACCGCAACGCCGGCTTTTCCAAATCCGACCCGCAACGACTCTATCTGCCGCCGAACATGGACCCGATCTACGGCTACGAGGCCATCAACGTCGAAGCCCAGGCGCGCAATACCTCGTCACTGCTGCACTGGACAAAAAGATTGATCGCGGTGCGCAAAAACTACAAGGCCTTCGGGCGCGGCAGCATCAAGTTTCTCGAAGCCGGCAACCGCAAGATCCTCTCCTATGTGCGCGAGTGGGAGAACGAGATAATCCTGTGTGTGGTCAATCTGTCACGCAACGCTCAGCCGGTAGAACTCAATCTGGCCGAGTTCAAAGGCCGGGTTCCGGTTGAGCTGCTGGGCCGTGCCGCCTTTCCGCCGATCGGCGACCTGCCCTATCTGCTGACGCTCAAGGGCTACGGAACCTACGGCTTCCGCCTCGCCACCGACGTTGATGTGCCTTACTGGCATGAGGAGCGCCTGGCACGTCCCGAATTGCCGGTATTGGTGCTGACGGAAGGCTGGCTGACTTTTTCCGGTGGCAAAGCCGACGCCAGCACAGTGCGACGTGCCATCGCCACCACCACCCAGGACCAGCTCCAGCACAAGGTACTGGCGCCCTATCTGTCCACCAAGCGCTGGTTCGCCGCCAAGGGTCATGCCGTCACGCGCATAGACCTTCAGGAACAAGGCGAGTGGAACAGTGGCGAAGGCAGCTGGTTGCTCACCATCATCGAGGTACATTGCGACGACATACCCAGCCAGACCTATTTCCTGCCGCTGGCCATTTGCTGGGAGGATGAAGCAACGGCAGAAACACTCCATGGGCTGGCGCCGTGGACGCTGGCAAGAGTGAGGCAAAAAGGCAGGACAGGACTGCTCTATGGCGCTTTCGGCGACGACCGTTTCTGTCGTGCGCTGGTCAAAGGCATCGGCGAGAATCTGGACGTCGCTTTTGGCAAGGGGCGGGCCGAGTTCCGTTCCAGCGCGGTATTTTGCGAACTGGCCGATGGAATCGAGACGCCGGTGCACCATCCGGCACTGGAGCAAAGCAACACGGCGGTTTATTTTGGCGACCGCCTGTTCCTCAAGGGCTATCGCCGTCTTCAACCCGGCACCAATCCCGAGGTAGAGGTCGGCCGCTTTCTCACCGAGAAATCACCCTACCCGGGCATCGTACCGGTGGCCGGCTCGGTGGAGTTCCGCCGCGCAGATGGCCAGACGCTGACACTGGCGCTGCTCCAGGCCTATGTCGAAAACCAGGGCATGGGCTGGAACTTTGCTGTCGATTACCTCGAGCGCTTTCTCGCGGAGCAGCTTGCCGAGCCGATTCCACAACCCACCGAAGTTACTGAGCGGGAAAGCCCCCACCGCTACTTCCTCAATCTGATGGAAATGCTCGGTCGTCGCAGCGCCGAGTTGCACCAGGCTTTTGGGCGTTTCACCGGCGATGCCGCCTTCGATCCGGAACCGATTACCTCTGATGATCTCAACGCCTGGTCGACGCAACTGCATGCGGAAGCCGTGGTCACCCTTGACGAACTGGAACGCCGCCGCAACGAATTGCCAGACGACATCCGAGCAGCGGCCGACCATCTGTTGTCACATAGAACCGCGTTGCTCGACCGCACCTCGGCGTTGGCGCTGGCAGGCGTGACCGCATCCAAGATGCGCTACCACGGCGACTATCACCTTGGGCAGGTGCTGCTGGTGGCCAATGACTTCATCATTACCGACTTTGAAGGCGAACCGGCGCGGCCCATGGAGGAACGACGCAGAAAACATTCACCGCTGCGCGATGTCGCCGGAATGCTGCGCTCCTTCAGCTATGTCGCGGCGGTAGCGACCAATCACGCCACCACGGAACGACCCGCCGACCGACACCGGCTGGGACCCCTGGTACACACCTGGGAGAGCGAGACTGCGGATGCTTTCCTCAAAGGCTACCGCGAGGCCATTCAGGGATGTCCGGCCTGGCCGGTGGAATCCGGACCGGGGCAGCGGATGATCGAGTTCTTTGTCATTGACAAAGCCCTCTATGAACTCCGCTATGAAATGAACAACCGGCCCGAGTGGCTGGCCATTCCACTGTTCAGTCTGCTTCGGGCACTGGGCTATCAGGTGGCTCCGGAATGAGCACGGAAGGAGGGATCCAAGAAAATTTCTTGCCATGGCCCTGGCGGGAGGCCAGGGTTCCCGCTTGCATCCTCTGACTGCCGAGCGATCCAAGCCGGCCGTGCCCTTTGGCAGCCGGTACCGCATCGCCGATTTCGTCCTCAGCAATCTGGTGAATTCCGAGATACGCGGCATCTACCTGCTGGTGCAGTACAAGTCCCAGTCAATGATCGAGCACGTCAACAAGGCCTGGGGGCATGCCCAAACCTTTCCCGGCCAATTCGTTACCGTGGTGCCGCCGCAGATGCGTGAAGGCCAGGAGTGGTTTCAGGGCACGTCGGATGCCATATTCCAGAACATCAACCTGATCGAGCGCCATGCCCCAGACATGGTTGCGGTGTTCGGTGCGGATCACATTTACCGCATGGACGTGCGGCAAATGGTCGACTTTCATCGCCAACAATCCGCTCATGTCACGGTCGCCGCCATTCCGGTGCCGATCAAGGAGGCCTCTGCCTTCGGCATCATCGACGCCGACAACGATGGAGTCATCCGCGGCTTCCTCGAAAAACCGGAGAATCCGCCAGCCATGCCGTCTGATGCCACCCGCGCCTATGGCTCCATGGGTAATTACCTGTTCGATACCGATGTCCTGCTGAAGGCTTTGCGCGAAGCCAAAGAGCGCGATGAGCACGATTTTGGCCGCCACATCCTGCCGCGCCTGATTCATAGCCACCGCGTTTTCGCTTACAACTTCGCCGAAAACAAGATACCCGCCATCGCCAGCTACGAAGAAGTGGGATATTGGCGCGATGTCGGTACCATCGACGCCTACTACGCCGCGAACCGAGACGTGCTCGGGGCCGAAGCGAGTTTCAACCTGTTCAACCCGCAGTGGTTCATCCGCTCCAGCAATTATCAGGGCCCGTCGCCGCGCATCGCTTCCGGCGAAATGATCAACAGCGTCGTCGGTGCTGGTTCGCTGATCAAGGGCGCACGCATCAGAAACTCCATCCTGCGTCGCGAGATCATCATTGAAGAAGATGTCGAAATCGATGACTGCATCATCATGGATTACACCGTCATCCGGCGCGGCGCGCGACTCAAGGGTGTCATCATTGACCGCTACAACAACGTCGCACCGCACACCCGGATCGGCTTCGATGCTGCAACTGACCGGGGCCTCTATCACGTCACGGAAGGTGGCGTGATAGTCCTGCCCAAGGGCCCGGAAGTGCCGGATGTGACCCGCTACAACATCTAGAAAGTTCGCAATGACCCTGCCCTTGACCGTCGTCTGGCCCGGATATCCCTTCCCGCGCGGAGCCACCTGGGACGGCGAAGGCGTCAACTTCGCACTGTTCTCTGAAAATGCGGAGCGCGTCGAACTCTGCCTGTTCGAGCCGAGTGGAAGGCGCGAAGTGCAGCGCATAGAACTGCATGAGCAGACCGATCTGATCTGGCACTGCTATCTGCCCGAGGCGCGCCCCGGCCTGCTCTATGGCTACCGGGTACACGGCCCCTACGATCCGGCGCGCGGCCACCGCTTCAACCCCAACAAGCTCCTGATCGAGCCGTACGCCAAGGATATTGTCGGTCAGGTACGCTGGAGCGACGCTCACTTCGGCTATCGAATCGGCCACCGTAACGAAGACCTCTCCTTCGACCGTCGCGACAACGCCGCCGGCATGCCGAAGTGCCGCGTCATCGATCCGGCCTTCACTTGGGGCGACGACAAGTCGCCGCGCATTCCCTGGTCCGACATGGTGGTGTATGAGTTGCACGTACGCGGCTTCACCCGAAATCATCCCGGCGTTCCGCCCCCTCTGCGCGGCACCTATGCCGGTCTGGCGACCGCACCGATAATCGACCATCTCAAGCGTCTGGGTGTCACGTCGGTGGAACTGATGCCGGTGCACTCCTTCATCGATGACCGTCATCTGGTCGAGCGTGGCTTGAACAACTACTGGGGCTACAACTCCATTGGGTTCTTCGCGCCCGATCAACGTTTCAGCAACACCGGCGTGATCAGCGAATTCAAGACCATGGTCAAGACATTCCATTCAAATGGCATCGAGGTCATCCTCGACGTGGTCTACAACCATACCGCCGAGGGCAACCAGCTTGGCCCCACCCTCTCGTTTCGCGGCATCGACAATGCCGCTTACTATCGCCTGGTCGGCGACAACCCACGCTACTACATGGACTACACCGGCTGCGGCAACACCTTGAATCTGCAACAGCCGCGGGTGCTGCAACTGATCATGGATTCATTGCGTTATTGGGTGCTGGAGATGCACGTCGATGGCTTCCGCTTTGATCTGGCGTCGGCGCTCGCCCGCGAGTTGCATGAAGTCAACCGACTCGGCGCCTTCTTCGACATTCTGTTGCAGGACCCGGTGCTGTCCCAGGTCAAGCTCATCGCCGAACCCTGGGATCTGGGTGAAGGAGGCTATCAGGTCGGCAACTTCCCGGTCGGCTGGGGTGAATGGAACGACCGGTATCGCGACAACATGCGTGCTTTCTGGAAAGGCGACGAAGGCCTGATCGGAGACTTCGCCCGCCGTCTCACCGGTTCCAGTGACTTCTATGACCACAGCGGCCGCCGGCCCTATGCCAGCATCAATTTCATCACTGCCCACGACGGTTTCACCCTGCACGATCTGGTCAGCTACAACGACAAGCACAACGAAGCCAACGGCGAGGATAACCGCGACGGCACCGACAACAACCACTCATGGACCTGCGGTGGGGAAGGGCCGACCGAGGAGGAGGAGATCAATCTCCTGCGGGCCCGCCAGAAGCGCAACCTGCTGGCAACACTGTTCTTCTCCCAGGGCGTGCCGATGCTGGTGGCAGGTGACGAAATGGGACGCACCCAGCACGGCAGCAACAACGCCTACTGCCAGGACAACGAGACCAGTTGGGTGAACTGGAATCTTTCCGACGCTGACCAGGAATTCCTCTCCTTTGTGCAACGCCTGATCGCCCTGCGCCGCGAACACCCGGTGTTTCGACGCCGGAATTTTT
Organism: Sulfuritalea sp.; assembly: GCA_021738105.1. The sequence goes on along the minus strand of JAIPCS010000071.1, from coordinate 54 downwards.
TCCACGGCCGCGCCATCCACGGCTCCGAGGTCAAGGACATCCACTGGTTCAAGC
>JAIPCS010000070.1 GCA_021738105.1 Sulfuritalea sp. | reverse complement strand
CAGAGTACCGGCCTTGTATTGTTCGAAAAATTCAAGATTCCGCGCTTCATGCACTTCGCGATCGAGCACGCCTTTGCTGATCAGGAACTGCGCCCACTCGAAATCCGAGTCCCCCGCGAGCAGTGTGTTATCGAGATCGAACAGAGTCAGCTTCATGGCTGGCCTCCGGCTGGGTCGGCGGCATTCGGCGAGCGCGGGGAACTCGGCTCGTGGCGCACCGAAGTAAAAACGTCTGAGGTTTGCCGCGGCCGGGTGAGAGTTAAATCGATCATTCTTCGTCCAGATCCAGTGAGGTTTGCATCAGGTCGCGCAGCATGGGCACGGTAGGCGGCCGCTTTTGTTCCAGCGAGGCCCGGTCCAGACAATTGAGCATGGCCATCAGCGAGGGCAGGTCGCGGCGTCCGTGGCGCAGCAGGTAATTCACCACGGCGGGGTCCATCAGCATGCCGCGTTCGATCGCATGCTGACGCAGGGCTGCCGCTTTTTGCTCGTCAGACAGCGATTGAATTTCGTAAATCAGGGCTTGGCCGATGCGGGTACGCAAGTCTTCGCGCAGTTCGAGCCGCAAGGGCGGCTCCTTACCTGCCAGAAGCAGGGCCAGTCCCAGAAAGCGTGCCGCATTGAAACAGCGGAACAGGGCAATCTGGGCTTTCGGGTCGAGCCGTTCAATATTGTCGATCACGAGCAGCGTTCCGGGTTCGAGAGTCAGCTCACACCCGGTTTCACCGCCGTCGAGATACGCCAGCGGTCTGTGTCCCTCGACGGCTTCGGCGGTGGCTGCCAGCAAATGGCTTTTGCCACAGCCTTCGCCACCCCAGATGTAGATGGCTTCATAACTGTGGGTGCTACCCAGTTCGCGCAGACGCTCAACCAGTTCGGCATTGGCCCCGACCACAAAATTGTCCAGCGTGGGTATCTGCTCCGGTTTCAGCTCCAGCAGCATCTGCTTTTGTGGCGTCTCCACCTAGCGGCCCTGATAGAAGCCGCTGTCGAGATACAAGGCGCGTACTTCGCGCAAGCCGACCAGTAGAGCGGCCGATGCCGGCAGCGCGGCGAGCACGCCGAAGAAACCGAAAAGCTGGCCGAAGGCCATCAAGGCGAAGATGACCGCCAGCGGGTGCAGGCCGATGCGTTCGCCGACCAAATAGGGTGTCAGCAAAAAGCTTTCCAGCAGTTGGCCGATGCCATAGATGACCAGAACGGCAATCAGCGGACTCCAGCCAGCAAACTGCAGCGTGGCGACGAGCAGGGCCAGCAGCAGGCCGGTGGCATAGCCCAGATAGGGAATGAAAATCAGCAAGCCGGTGACCACGCCAATCGAAAGCGCCGACGAGATGTCGGCGAACCAGAGCGCGCTGCTGTAGTACACCGCGAGAATCGCCATGACCAGGATCTGGCCGCGCAGGTATTGAGACAGCACCGAGTCGATATCCTTTGCCATGCCGATGAGTTTGTCGTTCCAGGGGCGGGGAATGATGCTGCGGGCCCGCGCCATCAAGCCGTGCCAGTCGAGCAACAGGTAGAACATCACGACCGGCGCCAGCATCAGGTTCACCGTCAGGCCGACCAGTGCCACGCCGCCTATCTTGAGCGAACTGTAAACGCGCTGCAGTATCGTTTGCACCGCATCCCAGTTGCCGGTTGCGAGATTCTTCAGTGACGTGGCATCCAGATGCAGCTTCAAACCGAAATTCAGTTGTAGCCAGGGCAGCAGCTTTTCGTTGAACAGTATTGCAGCCTGTGGTGCGCGCGCGGCTAGCGCCGTGGCTTCTTCATACAACAGCGGCAGAATGATCAACACCAGCACCGCGCCCAGTGCTCCCAGTCCGAGCAGCACCAGCACTACGGCCACTATGCGCGGCAGCTTGAAACGACAGAGCCGGTCGACCACCGGGTTGCAGATATAGGCAAGAATGCCCGCCAGCAAGAACGGCGTGAGTATCGGCGAGAGCGCGTATAGCAGCGCGAGGATCGCCAATCCGGCCGCAATCCACAAGGTGGCCTGCAGTTTGTCGCTGTTTCTGACGTCGGTAGACGGGGTCATTTCCGGTAAAATCTGTTGGGTTGCCTTGGCTGGGAGCGCCGATTATCGCCCATCCGACGGCAATCCGTTGCCTAGTCAACTATCTCCAATTGCCCGACCCGTATCTTCAAGGATCCTGACTTGACTGCCAAAACCTCTGCTTCATCCTCGCTCACCTACCGCGATGCGGGAGTTGATATCGATGCCGGTGATGCACTGGTCGAGCGCATCAAGCCCGCGGCGAAACGCACCATGCGGCCCGAAGTACTCGCCGGCATCGGTGGCTTTGGCGCACTCTTCGAGTTATCAAAGAAGTATCGCGAGCCGGTGCTGGTATCCGGAACCGATGGCGTCGGGACCAAGCTCAAGCTCGCGTTTGAATGGAATCGCCACGACACCGTCGGCCAGGATCTGGTGGCGATGAGCGTCAATGACATTCTGGTGCAGGGTGCCGAGCCGCTGTTCTTCCTCGACTACTTTGCCTGCGGCCGGCTCGATGTGAATACGGCAGCAAGTGTCGTCGAAGGCATTGCCAAAGGCTGCGAACTGGCCGGTTGTGCGCTGATCGGCGGCGAGACCGCGGAAATGCCCGGCATGTACCCGGACGGTGAATATGATCTCGCCGGCTTTGCGGTCGGCGCCGTGGAAAAACATGACATTATCAATGGCCGGTCGATTCAGCGCGGCGACTCGATACTGGGGCTGGCGTCTTCCGGGGCCCATTCCAATGGCTATTCGCTGATCCGCAAGATTCTTGAACGCGCCCAGCCCGATCTGGCCATGGATATCGGCGGCGTAGCGCTGGCCGATGCGGTGATGGCGCCAACGCGTATTTACTCCCGGTCCTTGCAGGCGCTGATTCAGTCAATGCGCGTCAAGGGCATGGCGCATATCACGGGTGGCGGTCTGACCGAGAACATTCCACGCGTATTGCCCGACCATTTGACGGCGATCATTGATCGCAGCGAGTGGGCGTTGCCGCCCCTGTTTCAGTGGCTGCAAAAAGAAGGCCAGGTGGACGATGCCGAAATGCACCGCGTCTTCAACTGTGGCATCGGCATGGTGGTTATTGTTTCCCAGTACGAAACGGGTGCGGCGATGCAGTTGCTGGCGGCGGCCGGCGAAACGGTTTATCGCATCGGTCGCATCGAGAATCGCAACGAAGGACAGGCGCAGACCATCGTTCGCTGAGTTTCCCGCGTTCGGGTAAAGCCGTCACTTGAGGGACGTCAGGCCGATTTTCGGTTTCGCAGTGCGAGCCAAGGCCGACGATTACCCGGCCGAGAGGTGGGTGTCGGCGGCGGCAAGCGCCACCGCCGTCGAGCCCGATGCGAGCGGATCAAGGATCCGCAATTCTTTCATGCTTCTTAACCAGGTCAATTGCCGCTTGGCAAACTGGCGCGTGGCGAACACACCGCGATCTCGCAGTTCGGCCGGCGGAATCGATCCCTCCTGCATCTCCCAGACCTGACGATAGCCCACGCAGCGCATCGACGACAGACCGGCGTCGAGCTGATATTTCTGGCGTAGCATCGCTACTTCCTCGACCAGACCCGCTGCCAGCATGGCCGCAAAGCGTTGTTCGATGCGTCGGTGCAAGATGCTGCGATCGCTCGGGACCAAGGCCAATGTGAGCAGGCGAAAGGGCAGGGTGTTGTCCTTCTGTTCGGCAAAAAAACTGCCCAGGCTGCGTCCGCTCTGGCGCAGTACTTCAAGCGCGCGCTGAATGCGCTGGGCGTCGGTGGGTTTCAGGCGTGCTGCGGTTTCCGGATCGAGGCGCGTCAGTTCGGCATGCAGGGCCGGCCAGCCGTGAGCGGCGGCTTCGGCGTCGATGTGCGCGCGCACTGTCGCATCGGCGGGCGGCAGATCGGCCAGGCCTTCGCGCAAGGCTTTCACGTAGAGCATGGTGCCGCCCACCAGCAGTGGTATGCGTCCCGCAGCGCTAATCGCTTGCATTTCGCGTAGCGCGTCGTTACGAAATTGGGCCGCCGAATAGCGCTCTTCGGGACTGATCAGATCGATCAGTCGGTGCGGATACTGCCTCAGCGTGGTGGCATCCGGCTTTGCCGTGCCAATGTTCATGTCGCGAAAAACCTGTGCCGAATCGACACTGATGATGTCGCAGGGATAGCGAGTCGCCAACTCGAAAGCCAGCGCGGTCTTGCCGCTGGCGGTGGGACCGATCAGCAAGATGGCCGGCGGTTGCCGGGAAGGATTTGCGCTACCGGCCACGGAGGAACAGCTTGTCCAGTTCCGCCATCGACAATTGCACCCAGGTCGGCCGGCCGTGGTTGCACTGGTCGGCGCGCTCGGTATCTTCCATCTGGCGCAGGAGCGCATTCATTTCCGTCAGGCTCAGCAGGCGGTTGGCGCGCACCGCGCCGTGGCAGGCCATGGTTGCCAGCAGCTCGTTGCGCCGGGTTTCGATCACGCGACTGGCCGGGTGCTCGGCCAGATCTTTCAGCAGCGAGCGCACCAGATCCACGATGTTGCCACCTGCCAGCAGTGCCGGCAGAGTTCGTACGGCCAGTTCCTGCGGTCCGGCGGGTGCGATGGCAAAACCGAGCAGGGTCAGTGTTTCCTGTTGCTCACCGGCGGTGGCCATTTCGGTTTCGCTGGCCGAGAGCAGGAGCGGGACCAATAGCGCTTGCGTTGCCGGCGGACCGGCATCCAGGCTGTTCTTCAGCTTTTCGTAGAGGATGCGCTCATGCGCCGCATGCATATCCACCAGTACGAGTCCTGCTGCGTTCTGGGCCAACACGTACACGCCCTGCAACTGGGCAACGGCATAACCGAGCAGTGGCGCCGAGCCTTCCTCTGAAAAACTCGGCGCTGGTGATACGGCATCGCTGGTCGCCGTTGCGGCGCTGTCGAAGGCTGAGCGGGCGAAATCAAGATACGCCCGTGCTGCGGGCTCGCCGACTGCCAGCGAGGACTGGCGCGCATACGCGAATGCCGAAGGTGGATAGGCCACAGCGGTGTCGACGGAGTTCGTCGCAGTTGCAGCACTGGTCGCCGAACTGAGCGGCACGGCCAGCGTGCGTTGCAGGGCATGAAACACAAACTGGTGAATGCCGCGTGCATCGCGAAAGCGCACCTCGGTCTTGGCCGGATGTACATTGACATCGACGCCGGCCGGATCGAGTTCAAGAAACAGTACATAGGCCGGTTGTCGCGACCCGTGGAGGATATCGGCCCACGCCTGGCGCGCCGCGTGCATCAGCAATTTGTCGCGAACGAAACGGCCATTGACGAAAAAATACTGTTCGTCGCGCCCGGAACGCGAATAGGCGGGCAGCGCGGCAAGGCCCGAAAGGCGCAAGGCCCCGGCGCTGACATCCAGCGGCCGCGCATGCGGGAAAAAGTCCTCACCGATGATTTCACGGGCGCGCCGGGAAAAGTTATGCGCAGCGGTATCCCCTGGGACGGCGCTGGCGAGACGGCGTTTTTGATTGGTGTTGTGGCTCAGGGTGAAGGCCACGTCGGGGCGCGCCAGAGCCATGCGCCGCAATACCTCGTCGCAATGGGCGAATTCGGTGGCTTCGGTCTTGAGAAACTTGCGTCGCGCCGGGGTGTTGAAGTACAGATCGGCAACTTCAATCGTTGTGCCCTCTGCCAGCGCTGCGGGTTCCGTCTCTGCGGCATCGCTTTTGAGCCGAAAGGCGTGGGATTGCGAGGCGTGGCGACTGGTGACCGTGACCCGAGCCACGGAAGCGATCGACGCCAGCGCTTCGCCCCGAAAACCATAGCTGCCGACCCGCTCCAGTTCATCCAGACTGGCGATCTTGCTTGTGGCGTGGCGCGCCAGCGCCGGCGGCAGGTCATCGGGGGCGATGCCGCCGCCGTCGTCGCTGACACGAATCAGGCGTACCCCGCCTTCTTCAAGCTGCACATCGATGCGCTTTGCGCCGGCGTCAAGGCTGTTTTCCAGCAACTCCTTGAGCACCGACGCCGGCCGTTCAACCACCTCGCCGGCAGCGATCTGGCTGATCAGGAGCTCCGGCAGCGGCTTGATGATTCCCATGGGGGCGGATTATCGCCGGGATACCGTCCCCGCACCACAGGTTCGGGGACATATAGCTTCCGGTAAAATCGCGCCTTTCCTTTGCCTGATGCCCCGACGTGGAACTAATTGCCCAGTTCATAGACATTGTCCTGCATGTCGACAAATACCTAGCAGTGCTGTTGGCGGAGTATGGCACCTGGATATATGCGATTCTTTTTGCCATCGTTTTTTGCGAAACCGGACTGGTGGTCACGCCTTTTCTGCCAGGTGATTCGCTGCTGTTCGTTGCCGGGGCGTTGGCGGCCACCAGCGGCGGCAGCTTTGACATTGGCATCCTGATCGCCGTCCTGCTGACAGCGGCAATTCTCGGCGACAACACCAACTACTGGATTGGGCGCTGGGCCGGTAAACGCATCCTGGCCTGGGGCGACACCTCGCGTTTCTTCAATCGCAAAGCTTTCGATGCCACCCATGCCTTCTATGAAAAGCATGGCGGCAAAACCATGCTGGTCGCGCGCTTCATGCCCTTTGTGCGCACCTTCGCACCCTTCGTCGCCGGTGTGGCAGAAATGACCTACGTGCGCTACTTTCTGTTCGATCTGGCCGGCGCCGTGTTGTGGGTGTTCTCCCTGTGCCTGGCCGGCTACTGGTTCGGCAACCTGCCCTGGGTCCGCTCGAATCTGTCCTTTATCGTGTTCGGCACCATTGCCCTGTCGCTGTTGCCACTGGCATTGGCGTGGTTGCGTCACCGGCTGGCGGCGAAAGCAGGCTGAACATGCGGTACGTGCTGATTCTGCTGTTGTTGCTGGCGGGTTGTGCGCACACCGGCAGCACCCGGCAGTCCGGTGGCACCCCGGCCACCGCCGAGATCACCAAGTCGGTGTCGTCATTTGATCCGAAGCAGATCGGCAAGGGCGATATCGACCGCGTCGCCGACATTCATCGTCGTGAAGTATTTGCCGGCATTCGGCGCCTGGCCGAAAAGCTCTACCGGCGCAATCCGCATGAGTGGAAAAAGGGTGGCCATGCCAGTGTTGAAAAGGCGCTTGATCGCCTGCTCGATCCCCGCACCGGCTGGCGGCTTGCCGCCACCGGCGGCAAGCACGGCACCGACGCCATACTGCTGGCGCTCGACAAGGATTTCCAGGGCGACCGTGTTGCTGTGTACATTGCCGGGATGGGCGACATGTTAAACGCGGCCTTCGACGAAAAGACCGAGTTTTATCTGCTCGATGATCTAGATCCGCAGAAGCTTTACAACAGCGCACGCAATCTCGAGATCGCGGCCTGGAAACTGGCCAATGCGCGCGACGTCAGCGGCACGCTGCTGCTGCTGAGCAATGAAACGGAGAAGCCTGGGCAAGCGGCCAATCTCAGTTTCGAGCGCGAATTCGGCAAGATGATCGGCAATCTTGACATTCTTGCCAGTCTTCTCGCTGACAAGGGTCATCGCACCATCGCCCGCGCGGCGCAAAGTCTCGCCACCGCTTTGTTCCTTCCGGTTGCCGGCCTGTGAAGCGCTATCTGATTCTGATCTCAGGGCGCGGCAGCAACATGGAATCCCTGCTCGACGCCGATCTTCCCGGCCGTTGTGTGGCCGTAGTCAGCAACCGGCCCGATGCCGGCGGCCTGGCCATCGCCGCCCGTCGCGGCATTGCCACCACGGTGATTGATCATCGCGGCTTCGCCTCGCGCGAGGCGTTTGATGCAGCGCTGGCGGCTGAAATCGAGTGCCATGCACCAGACCTGATTCTGCTCGCCGGTTTCATGCGCATTCTCGGCGACACGTTTGTCGAACGTTTTTCCGGCCGGCTGCTAAATATTCATCCTTCGCTGCTGCCTTTGTTTCGCGGCATCAAGACGCATGCCCAGGCGCTGGCGGCCGGGGTCAGGCTGCATGGTTGCAGCGTGCACTTCGTGACACCGGCGCTTGATGGCGGACCAATCATTGCCCAGGCCGCGGTGCCGGTACACTCGGGCGACGATGTGGAGAGCCTGGGTCGTCGCGTGCTGGCCGAAGAACATCTGCTGTATCCGCGGGTAGCGCGCTGGTTTCTCGAAGGCCGACTGCAACTGGTCGACGGCCGGGTTCACTTGTCGGGCGAGGTCGTACCGGACGGTGCGTTGCATGCACCGCAGCTTGCACCGATGGATCCCGCATGAACGCGTTGACGGCACTGTGGCGTTTTCTGGCAATCGCCTGCATCACGATGCCGGTGCTCGCTCTGGCGAACGGGGCTGCGGGCGACGCGGTTGGCACGGCAACGGGCGCAGTCGGTTCATCAGCACCCTCTGCAAGGGATACCGCCTCCGGTCATGCCGGAGGCAGCACTTTTCCGCGCAAGGGGCGGGTGCGTTTTTCGCTCGCACGCGGCGCGGATGGACTGGTGCTCGGCCAGGTCGTGTACTCCTGGGAACATGACGGCAATAATTACAGGCTGCAAAGCGTCACCGAAACCACCGGACTTGCCGCACTGCTCAAACCCATGCGCGTGATGCAAGTCAGCCAGGGTGACATCACCGCCGCGGGTTTGCGGCCGCGTGAATTCCGCCATGAACGGGTCAAAGGCCTGGATACCGCCAGCTTTGACTGGAAGCGTGGCGTCGTCAGCTACGAAGGCAAGCAGGACAAGATTGCCGTCGGCACCCAGGACATGCTGTCGCTGTACTGCCAGCTGGTATTGCTGGGTGTCAAGCGCGGTCCGCTTGAGGTCCCCATCGCGACCGGTCGCAAACTCGAAAATTATCGCTTCGAGATCGTCGGTAAAGAAAGCGTGACACTGCCCGACGGCAAACGTCAGGCCGTGAGAATGAAAAGCCGCAGCAGCGGCGACGACACGATAGAAGTCTGGATCGTGCCCGAACAGCGCGGCCTGCCCGTGAAAATCCGCTTCACCGATCGCAAGGGCGAAGTCTTCGACCAGCTCGCGCAAGACATCGCCATTCAGGAGACACAATGAGCAAATCCCCGACCCGCAAGCCGCGGCCGACTCCATTACGCGGGTCGCGACGCGACGCCGCGACTTCGGGCGGCGCGCATGCCGGCGGCGAGGCGGCGGACGGTCTGGCAGCGGACCTGTTGAACGCGGCGGTGGCGGCCACGGCCCAGTTGCTGAGCTTCACCCAGGCGGCCGACGTTGCCCTCTCTGCATTTTTCCGGGCACGTAAAAGCGGGGCCCGGGATCGCTCTTTCATTGCAGAAACCGCCTATGCCGTGCTGCGCCGCAAGCGCCTGCTGGAGCGGCTGGCCGCCTGCGGGCCCAACCTCGAACCGGCTTTTCTGGCGCCCGGCGCCACGCCGAAACGTCCGCCGAAAGTCGCCGCGCCGCGCCGCATCTCGCCGCGTGAACTGGTCTTGCTGTCTTTGTCCCGGGTGCGCGGCATGTCGCAGCGCCAGCTCGAAGGCGCATTGCTGCCCGGCGAAGCTGAATGGCTGGCCGACATCCGGCGTCAGCCCGAGCCCGAACTGACGCTGGCCGAGCAACTGGATTTTCCCGACTGGCTGGTTGAACGACTCACAAATCAATCGACGGGCCGCCCCAAGATTGACTTGGCCCCCACGGGGGGCGGCGCGGACGATTCTTCCGCGCCGGGGGGCGTACCAATTCCGCGCATGCCGGCCGAAGACCTGCTGGCTCTGGCGCGCGCCCTGAATTCCCCGGCGCCGCTCGATCTGCGGGTGAACTCGCTGAAGGCAGACCCGACCGCCGTGATCCAGCGCCTCGCCGCCGACGGTATCGTGGCCACGCCCTGTCCCTATTCGCCGTTGGGGCTGCGCCTCAAAACCAAACCTTTCCTGCAAAAGCACCCGGCCTTTCTTGACGGCAGCTTTGAAGTGCAGGATGAAGGCTCGCAACTGCTGGGCTTTCTGCTGGCGCCCAAGCGCAGCGAACTGGTGGTGGATTTCTGCGCCGGCGCCGGTGGCAAGACACTGCTGCTGGGCGCGCTGATGCGCTCCACCGGGCGGCTCTATGCCTATGATGTTTCCGACAAACGCCTGGCCAAACTCAAGCCGCGCGCCGCGCGCGCCGGGCTGTCCAACGTGCACCCGGCCTGTCTCTCCAGCGAGAACGATACGCGCGTCAAGCGCATGTCGGGCAAGGCCGATCGTGTACTGGTCGACGCTCCCTGCTCCGGCCTGGGCACCTTGCGTCGCAACCCCGATCTCAAGTGGCGGCAATCGCCGCAAAGCGTGGCCGAACTTACCGCCAAGCAGGCCTCGATTCTCGCGGCTGCCGCCCGGCTGGTGCGTCCCGGCGGCCGGCTGGTGTATGCCACCTGCAGCATTCTGGCCGAAGAAAATGAAGTCATCGTCGACGCCTTTCTCGAAATGCATCCCGATTTTCATCGGCTCTCGGCGCAGGAGGTGCTGGCGACGCAGGGCATCGTCATCGATTGCGGTGAGGACATGCGCCTGTCGCCACAGAAACATGCCACCGATGCCTTCTATGCAGCGGTGCTGGAACGGACAAAGTGAAACAGTTGCTGGCAGCGCTTTGCCTGAGTTGGGCGGCGCTGGCTGGCGCCGCACCGCAGGCCGCAACGGGAACCGTCGAAGTACTGTTCACACCTTGGGACGATGCCGAAGGCGCCATTATTCGCGTGCTGGGCGAGGCCCGGCAAAGCATTCATGTGCAGGCCTACCTGCTGACCAGCCGCCCGATTGCCAAAGCGCTGCTGGATGCGCAAGCGCGCGGCGTCAAGGTCGAAGTATTGGCCGATAGCGAAATGATCAGGAAGGGCGACAATTCGCAAATCCCGAAACTCGCCGCCGGTGGTATTCCGGTCTGGCGGGAAACCCGCTACGCCTCGGCGCACAATAAGGTAATCTTGATCGACGCTCTGGCTGAGAATGGAACCGTCATCACTGGCAGCTACAACTACACGTGGTCGGCCCAGGCCCGCAATGCCGAGAATCTGCTGATTCTGCGCGACAATCCGACCTTGCTGCGGCAGTATCTGGATAACTGGCAACGGCATCGGGACGGATCTGAACGAATGAGCGGAACGAATTGAGATGAAAGAAAGCGAGTTGACCGGCGTCTGGCGCTTTGTACTCGCCGACCTGAGCAAGCCCGATCTGGTGTGGCAGTTGTTGGCCCTGGGTGCCTGTCTGCTGCTGGCCGGTCTGGTCGAACGTGTCTTGCGGCGACGACGGGTACATAGCGGTGGAGCATGGAAAGACGGGCTGCAGCGCCTGGCCTTTCCGGTCATCGCGCTGATTCTGGTTGCGTTGGTTCGCGTTCCGGCCCAGCACGTGATGAACGTCGGCCTTTTCGCGCTGGCACTGCCACTGCTGTCTTCGCTGGCGGTGATCCGGGCCGTGCTTTACGTATTGCGCCTCAGTTTTGTCGGCGCGACCTGGCTGCAGCGTTTCGAACGGAATTTTGCCCTGCTGATCTGGAGCATTGTCGCCCTGCACATCACCGGCCTGCTGCCCGACGTGATTCTGGTGCTTGATTCGATCAGTTTCCATGCCGGCCAGCAGAATCTGACGCTGTGGAACGTACTGCAGGGCATCGCCGCGGTACTGTTCACCGTGCTCGCAGCCCTGTGGATGGGCAATCTCCTCGAGCGGCGGCTCAACGAGGAGGCGGGGCTGGATGGCAATGTACGCGTAGTGCTGGCGCGCCTGGCAAAGGCCTTGTTGCTGCTCCTGGCCGTGCTGATCGGCCTGCCCATGGTCGGCATCGATCTCACCACCTTGTCGGTGTTCGGCGGCGCCCTCGGCGTCGGCCTGGGTTTCGGCCTGCAAAAAATCGCCAGCAACTATGTCTCGGGCTTCATCATCCTGCTCGACAATTCCATACGCATCGGCAACATGATCACCGTGGGTGGCGATCGCGGCGAGGTGATTCGTATCACCACGCGATATACCGTAGTGAAAAACCGAACCGGCATCGAAGCCCTGGTGCCGAACGAAATGCTGGTCAGTTCGGTGGTGCTCAACGAAACCCACAGCGACCCACAGGTACGTGTCGCACTGCCGGTACAGATCAGCTATGGCAGTGATCTGGAGCGCGCCATGGCCGTCATGAGAGAAGCCGCCCAGGCGCAGTCGCGCGTACTTGTCGAGCCGGCGCCAGTGGTGCTGCTCAAGGAATTCGCCGATTCCGGCATCAATCTCGAAATGAGGTTTTGGGTCGCCGACCCGGAAAACGGTCTGGGCCGGCTGCGTTCCGCGATCAACCTGGCGATCTGGGATGGCTTCAAGCAAAGCGGTATCGTGATCCCCTTCCCGCAGCGCGAAATCCGGATTTTGAAAGATGCAGAAAATGACTGACACCCGACTGATCCACGGCTTTCACGCCATCACCGCCAAGCTGCGCCACGCCGCTGACGACGTCAAGGAAATCACTGTCGCCGAAGGCCGCCAGGACGGCCGCATGCGCGATCTGTTGAAGTTGGCCGAGGCACACGGCGTGCGCATCATCACCTCCGATGCCAAGCGCCTCGACGGCCTCGCCGGCGGTACGCAGCATCAAGGCGTGGTGGCGCGGGTGGCGGCACAGGCCAAACACATCACGCTTGACGATGTGCTCGAAGGATTGACAGAAAACGCGCTGCTGCTGGTACTCGACGGCATCACCGACCCGCACAATCTGGGTGCCTGCCTGCGCGTCGCCGATGCGGCCGGCGCGCATGCCGTGATCGCACCCAAGGACAAGGCCTGCGGCCTCAATGCCACGGTGATCAAGGTCGCCAGCGGCGCCGCCGACACCGTGCCCTACATCGTGGTCACCAATCTCGCGCGCAGCCTGCGCGAAATGCAGGAGCATGGCGTCTGGGTCATTGGTGCAGCCGGCGAAGCACCGCAGGAGATTTACGCCATCGACCAGAAAGTTCCCTGTGCCTGGGTGCTCGGGGCCGAAGGCGCCGGCATGCGCCGCCTGACCCGCGAAACCTGCGACGAACTGGCACGCATTCCCATGCATGGCAGCGTGGAAAGTCTCAATGTTTCGGTCTCGGCCGGCATCTGTCTGTTCGAGGCACGGCGCCAGCGAGGCAGTTGAGTCCGCCTATCCGGAACCGGTCAGTGTAAAAACCCACGCGGCCGATAGGCAGTCGTCGGGATTCGCCACATTGGAACTTGACCAAGACGCCCAGGGCAGGCCCAAATGTTTGGACGCTAAGCGAGCCAGAAAGGCGGTACCCAAAATCAGAGGAGGCGCGTAGGTGTACCGAGCGGGCTCTTGAGAGAAATGGATGGGATGCGAGCACTCGAGACAAACTTTGAAAAAATGGAATCGGCCATTCGAATGACTCTTTGGAATTCTCGCTGCTAGAGCGAGCTATGCAGTGATTGCAGCCAGTCGTCCTCGTAGGAGCTACTTCCGCACCCGGCCAGCGACTGCGACTGTGGCACTACAGCGGAAATAGCGCCACAGTTTGGGCACGGTGATCGCCCATCGCCGCACCGGTAGCGTCGGAAAGATCCAATCGACCAGAAACGCCGCTTAGCCTTGCACTACCTTCGGGGCGTCGGTCATGCGCCGGGTGTTGCATGAGGGGCAAACGCCACGACATCTGCAGGAGTAGGCGATCAGGAAATCGTGCTGGCACTCGTCGCAGTAGGCTCGGGATCACCATGAGGTCTTTGCCAACGATTACGACAAACTCCACGTCGCACAGCGCCGATGCTTCAGCCGTAGCAGGAAGTTCCTCCGACTGCGCGGACTCCCTCGGTTGGCCAGTTTCACAGCCGACACCTGACGCTGGCCCTCACGGCTGATGCCAATAGCGATAATCGTCCGCAAATGTGTGATAACCCGGTCCGCTACCCGTCGATCAGACTCTTGACAAAAATCAACAAGCCCCTGGTAAATCTGGAATATATGTAAATTAAATATATGCAGTCTTGTGGGAGAGTTCCTAAAGTAGAGAAAAAGTACAAACTATTTCGGAGATCAAAATAATGAGAGTCAAATTTGTGGCTGGAGTAATGTGTTTTGTTGGAATCTTGGGGATGTCGTTATCAGGAACATTTCCTGTGGAGGCGAGTCCTGTGGATAGGTCGCCTTTTAAGCCTCCTAAGCCTCCTATGGAGAGGTGGGCTCCAAAGCCAATTAGTCCGCATTTATTGGACCGTCGCTACGATCAGGTGGCTTTTCTGACGGCGCATAATGCGTTTGCCAACGAAGAAGAGGGATGGAAATATCATCAACAATCCAGGAGTATCCTGAATCAACTGCGTTACGGAGTACGGGGGTTTATGCTGGATGTGCACTATGCGGAACGGCCCGAATCGGCGACCAATGCTGATCTGTATGGTAAGAGCACAGGAAGAGATTGCCCATCAGGTTACTGGTCCTGTATGGGGAGTTGCTATAAAGGTTGCAGCGACTCCTTTGGCTCTGGCTGGGAGAAAGCGACCAGCCGTTGTGACTGCAAAAAAGACGTCAGAGGGACGGATCCCCATAAAAACACAGAGAAAGGCGACAAGATATCCTCTTCAGGTTACGAAGAGTATGCGGGACGATGCTACTCTTGCTGTCCGGAAGGCTACAAAG
>JAIPCS010000069.1 GCA_021738105.1 Sulfuritalea sp. | reverse complement strand
CCGCAGCCCATTATCGCGACGGCGGTTAATACAGACAGCGAAAGCGCTTTCATAGGCACATTCATAAGGTTGCTCCATCAGGTCGAATGAGAATTTTAGTAGAGGCAACGGACTAAGCCCAATGCTCCACTCAGAGAAAAACCAATGTTCGTCGAAAAACGAAACATCAAGCGTTGCGATTCTTGCCTTCTCGTAGGCACTTGTCAATCGCTAACGCATATGACACCTCACAAAAAGCCCAGCCCCGTCCAAAGGACGGGGCTGGGCTTAAATTGCGTTTACAACAGCTTGTTTACTTCGCACCACCGAGAATCCACTTGATCAAAGTGTGCAGATCGGCGTCCTTGACGACCGAGTTCGGCGGCATCGGGATCGGGCCCCATACGCCCTTGCCACCCTTCCGGACCTTGTCGAAAAGTTTGGCTTCGTCGCCGGCATTGTATTTCTTTGCGACATCTAGATACGAGGGGCCGACCATCTTCTTGTCGACTGCGTGGCAGGCGAGACAGCCGCTCTTGGTGGCAAGGTCCTTGTTGGCGAAAGCCGGGGCCGAAGCCAGAACGCCGGCAGCAACCAGCGCGGTGATCAAGACAGATTTCATGTTGAGTTCCTTTTGGTGTTTAAAAAATGATTGACAGAAATAACGATGGAGCAAGCCGGCACGGATATTACCGGAATCACGTTTCCTTGAAAATCAGTGATTTCCCTGAATCAGTTCCGCCAGATTTTTGGTTGGAGCTAAACAACTAACGCCACTGCACACCCACGCGTTGACCTGATCGCTTTCGGGTTTGTTCAAAGCTTCGGGCAAATTGGCCGTTCCATTGGGGAGCGCGAGCACCATTCGCGACGGATTCGCACCTAGTTTCCTGCGCCAGACCGTGAGTAACTCATTGGGTCCACGAAGAATTACTGTTTCCGTTGGATTAAGTATTTCTTCCAGAACGTGCAGCAAAGTTCCATATCCGGCCGCTGACTGACTTATTTGTGGCCAAAACAAATTCAGGGTTTTCTCCGCGCTTTCTAAATAGGGACTGTGACCGAGCAGATAACCCAGACGCTGAAGAGCGAACGCAGCGACACCATTTCCGGCCGGAGTTGCATTGTCGTGCCCGGTTTTGGGACGATGAATCAGTTGTTCATGGTCGTGTGCGGTAAAGAAAAATCCTCCTGCATCGCGGTCTTCAAATCGGGCCAGCAGGCTATCGGCGAGTTCGGTGGCGAACGCCAGGTCACTTTGACGAAACTCTGCCTGCATCAGTTCAAGCAGGGCGGCGAGCAAGAATGCGTAGTCATCGAGATAGGCATCAAGGTGCGCATGACCGTCTTTTGCGGTCGCCAGCAAATGTCCATCCTTCCACATCGTGCTGCGGATGAAATCCATTGCGCGCTGCGCCGCTTTGAGCCAGTCGGCGCGATCAAAAACACGGGCAGCATGAGTCATGCCTTCTATCATTAACGCGTTCCAGCTGGTTAGCAGCTTCTCGTCGCGCGCGGGACGGACCCGCTTTTCTCTGCTTTCAAACAGTTTTTCGCGAACAGAAACGAGCAACAGTCTCTCCTCATCGCTCAAAGAACAGGCAACTTTTGCATGCCAATGGCGACTTTCGAAATTTGGCGGTCCATCGAAACCCCAGTGCCGTATCGCCAGAGCCGACTCTTTCGGAGTGAGCGCGCGCTCGATGTCGCTCAGGTCCCAAACATAATATTTACCTTCCTCGCCCTCCGAATCGGCATCTAGTGAGGAGTAGTACCCGCCGTCCCGATGCTGCATTTCTCTTGTTATCCAGGTGACAGTTTCATTGCAGACCCTGGCAAACAGCGCGTCGCTGGTCTGAGCCCATGCGTCTGCACACAATGCGAGAAGCGGGCCGTTGTCGTAGAGCATTTTTTCAAAGTGGGGTATTTCCCAGCGCTCGTCTGTGCTGTAACGGCAAAAACCGCCACCGATCTGGTCGTAAATACCACCCTCGCACATTCGCTTCAACGTGGTCAGGGCCATTTTGCGGGACTCTGCCTTGCTTCGACGCAGGAGAAATGCAAGGTCCGTCGGATGGGGAAACTTTGGCGCGCGGCCAAACCCTCCGTTGCGACGGTCAAACCCGCGCTCCAGCAATTTTTCTGCCGCTGCCAGCGGTTCGGCGTTGAACCCCGCTTCCGACTCTGTACTTTCCGGCACAGTCGCGGCAAGCACACGGCGCAATTCGGCATTCTGCGTGTCGATATCGCTGCGGCGATTCGCAAAGGCGTCGGCCACACGTTCACAAAGGTCAGCAAAGCCCGGCAGACCGTAACGTGTTTCCTTGGGAAAGTACGTTCCACCAAAAAAGGGCATACCGTCGGGGGCAAGGAACATCGTCAATGGCCACCCGCCGTTCCGCTGAGTCAGAATCTGGTGGGCCGTCTGATAAATCTGATCCAGATCGGGACGCTCCTCGCGATCCACCTTGATATTGACAAACAAGCGGTTCATCACTGCAGCGACAGCTGGATCTTCAAACGATTCGTGAGCCATCACGTGGCACCAATGGCAGGCTGAGTATCCGACCGAAAGCAGGATGGGTCGACTTTGCTCACTAGCGGCTGCAAGTGCTTGCTGATCCCAAGGCTGCCAATGAACGGGATTTTCGGCGTGCTGTAGCAGATAGGGTGAAGTTTCGGCGGAAAGCCGGTTGAGCAGTGGCAGTGTCATGACGGACCTCAAACAGAGGTCCAACTATATCCGATAGAATTTGTCAGGTATAGCGAACGGCTTGACGGATCAAATACCCATACTCTCGAAAATTGTGTCCAGCTTCTCTTGCAGTGTGGCGGCATTAAACGGTTTGACGATGCAGCCCGAGGCTCCCGCTTGCACCGCGGTGTTGAAATCCTCTTTTTTTGCTTCGGTGGTAATCATGATAAAGGGCAGGTTGCTCAGTTGAGTATCGGCCCTGACCGTACGCAATAAAGTCAGACCATCCATGTTCGGCATACACCAGTCGGAAACAACAAATTCAAATCCTCCGTCGCGGAGCTTGGCCAGTGCGGCGGCACCATCCGCCGCCTCCTCAACATTACTAAAACCCAATTCTTTCAATAGGTTACGTACAATACGGCGCATGGTCGAAAAATCATCGACGACCAGAAACTTGAGAGAGGTGCGATCGGGCATGGTCTTGTGCCTGCTGGGAGCGAGTAGCACGCACTATGCCTCAAGCCGAGGAGGGCTAAAACCGCGAATACGGGCGGGAACCGCCTAGCTATCTCCGAGCAAACTTCGCCACCAGCGCCTTCTGTTTTCGGGGGCGGGGCGGGCGGCAAGCACTCCATCGGGCGCGACGCGACTCATGACCCAGCCCGGTGGTGTCGGACTTTTTGATGAACCGCATGAAGAACCCAGATTGTTTGGGTCGAAAATCTTGATCAAGCGAGGGTTTTCGAGGTCATCGGCATACACAATGCCGCAATAGGACTCATGATGGTCGGACCGCAACAGGATGTCGATGCGCTCAATGAAAGCGCTGACGGTAGCGGCATCAGCAAAAGTCGGCACTGGCGAGGTGCCGCCCGCCTGCAGATACCAGCCGGCGGCAGGATTGATGCATTGCCAGAATGCCGTCAGCTGGTCCCAGCCCATCACCGACCAGAGGCGGCCGGTGTATAGGCGCTCAAACTCTGTCATCTACTTCTTCTGCACCATGCTATAGCTTCCGTCCGCGTTGAACTTGATCTCGGCATCAATGAAAAATGCCTGAATCTTGCCACCAAGCGTTGTCACCGTATCGTAGGCCTCGCCGGCGCGGGCACCTGTGCCACAGACAAAAATCACCGGCTTGTCGGTAGCCAGTGTATCCATTTTCTTTTCGAGCTCGTTCATCGGAATATTCACGGCACCCTTGATCGTACCAGCAGAAAATTCCTTCGCATCGCGCACGTCTACCAGCACCAGCGAACCCGGAGCGTCCTTCCAGGCCTTCTCGAACGAAGCCACCGTGACCGTGCCCTTTTTCTTGCCCGCAACCAGCGCCGCCGCAGTCGGAGCTGCTCCGCCCACGCTACCTGACCCACCACTCGACGGTTCCGCCGCGCCGTGCAGCTTCGCCCATTCCGGATAACCCGGCGGATAGGTCATTACATTGGTGTAGCCAAGTTTCCTGGCCTTGGCTGCAGACTTGTCCGAAAGCAGACATTCCAGTCCGCCGCAATAGAAGATCAGCGTGGTCGCCTTGTCGGTTGGCAACTTGTCGACATTCTGATCAAACTGCGAGTCCGAGATATTGATGGCGGTAGGAATCATGCCCTTGTCAGCAACCCGCTTCGGCCGTGCGTCGATCAGAGCATATGTGGCTTTTTCATCAATCAGTTTCTTGATGTGCGCTGCCGATACCGATACCGGTCCGCCTTTGGTTTTCCAGTCGGGCATGCCGGCCGGGTAAGCCTTGATGTTGCTGTAACCCAGCTTCTCGGCCTTGAATGCCGACTTGTGGCTCAGCATGCAGTCCACCCCGCCGCAATAGAACAGCAGGAGCGTCGCCTTGTCTTGGGGCAGTGCTGCGATGTGCTTGTCGAATTGGCTATCCGGAATATTTATCGCACCCGGAATATGCCCGGGATCATATTGACGTTTTGCCGGGCGAGAGTCGATGATCATTACGCCCTTTTTCGGCGGGATGTCCACGTTCTGGCTCATGAAATCAAAATCGACCAGGTTTGTGTAGTAGCCGTCCTTGACCTGAATGGTCGCCGCGTCAGCAGCGAATGCCGCATTTGAATAAACCAGAGGGGTCGCCGCCAGACAGGCCAGGACCGCGGCGAACAAGACAACTCGTTTCGTTCTCATGATGATCTCCTACAGAAGAGTGAATTTTTCAGTGCTTTCGTTGTAACGAACCAGCGCATACCAAAGCAGCAGCAGTCCTCCTCCAATCAATAGCGTCCAGCCCCAACTGCCGATCATTTCAGGCAGATACGCCTGAAAGCCGACTTTTGTTTTTTCGTACAACTCGACATTGGATTCGTCGATGGATGTCAATCCCAGGTTCTTGAACACGGCGCTGGCCGTCGATCCCATCCAGGAAAAGAAGAACATGGTCACCCACAACTTGATGTGTCCTTCGCCCATCCGCCACAGGGACCCGGAGGCGCAACCACCGGCAAACACCATGCCGATGCCGAATATCAGACCGCCGAGCAATGAGCCGACCCAAAACCTGGGGGGAATGGCAAGGTAGGGATCGATCACCTTTTTCTCGAACAACAATGCAGCAATTGGAATGCCGATCGCCAGCGCCAGAATCACTGCCTTGGTCATGTCGCCCTCAGCGGTCATGAAGGGCTCGCGGAAAGCGCGAGCGAAACACAGGCGCGAACGGTGCATGATGAAACCGATGGCAAAACCGGCCAGCACGATCACGGCTCGAGTCACCAGTTTTTCGTTTGCCGAGCCATACCATTGGGTAGCCCAGAACAGCACCGCTAGGATCACGGCCAAACCCAGCAGGGGGTATTTCTGCCTGACACTGTCGGGAATTTCCAGCGCGGGTGGCGCCTGCATGCCCCATTCGATGTTGTCCAGCGTCCACAGCAGCAGCTTGAGTCCGATTGCCGCCCCGGCCAGCAAGCCCAACCACATTGCCCACCCGGCCGGTGAAGAGTGCAGTACCGGTTCGAAAAAACCCCCAGTGGTACAGCCACCTGCCAAAGCAGCGCCGATACCCAGCATACATCCGCCCAGTGCCGCCCAGATGTATTCGAGCTTGGGCGGACGATTGGGACTGAACTGACGCGAAAGCAGTGCCGCCGAGAAAGCACCTAGCAACAGCGTGATATTCATCAGCGACAAGCGATACATGGTGAAGCCTTCGAGATCGTGGGGAACACCCAGCAGCGGGCCGAGCCCGATCAGGTTGTTAAACCAGTCTCCCCAGTATTTGACGCCACCGAAAACACCCCAGACCATGCCGCTGGCCATCAGGCCGATGACGACGAAGACCAGCAGCATCGCACCGACAAATGGCGACCACTCCTCGACAAATATTTTCTCGTAGTCGGCTTTAAACCCCGCCAGCCAAATCGAACCGCTTTCGCCGCTCATTTCCGTTCTCCATGGATTGGTCTGCGATCAGCTGCAACTTGCCGGCGAGTCTCCGTCTTTGGCGCCTTTGATCAGGAAAGCCTTGATGTCGGCTGCAAGCTGCTCATCCGGGTTCGCCGCAAACTTTTCCGCCGCCTTGTTGCTGGCTTTGATGCTGGCGCGATACGCCTTGCTGATGTACTGCGTGACGGTTTCCTTGCCCTTGCCATGCTTGTCGGCATCGAGATAAGCCGTCCATTGCGCCTTGGTTTTTGTGCTCGGATTGATCGAACCGATCGGTAACGCTGTGTGACAAGAGGTGCATACGCTGCGATAGTAAATTCGGCCGACTTTCCAGTTGCCGTCATAAGCAAAGGCCGAAGCCGCCAGCATGGTAAGTGCGGCACTCAGTGTCAGTGTTTTAATGAATTTCATGGTCAGACTCCTTCTAAGAATATTTTCGGTTAGTCGACTTCTTCCCAACCGGTGATCATCGCCTTGATATGTGCCGTTGGCGTGTGACCCGCTGTCGTCAGGTAGACGTGAGCGATAAGAAAGGCAAGCATCAGGAAGGCGCCAATCGTGTGGCCGGTGGCAACCCATTCCAACTGCAGCTTGTCCAGCCCCCACGCCGCCCAGTCTGCGTAGAACAGATACAGCCAACCGGTCACCCAGATCAACGGGCCAACAAACAGCAATATGCCGAGATAGGCCAGACGTTGCAGCGGATTGTGCTTGCGCAACTGGGTGGTACGGAAGGGGTGGGGCTCATTCCTGAATATGCCTACGGAGTAGTAATGCACCATCGCCATGACTTTTTCCGTGGTCGGAATGTATTGCTTCCATTCACCGGTGGTGAAGTGCCAGAAGATTGCGAAGACCCAGAGACCGACCAGCGACCAGGCGGCGATGGTGTGGTAAGCCACCGCCTTCTCAAAACCGAAGATGGTGTAGGTGCCATGGATATCAAAGGCGGTGAGCATCAGGAACATGATCAGACCCGCCTGTGTCCAATGCCAGAATCGCTCGAAGCGCTTGAAGATGTAGATACGTTCAGACATTTTCGTTCTCCCTAATTTTTGCGACCGCCGAAGACACGCATGGCGCCGTGGACCAGCACGCCGAGCAGCGTCAGCAGGACCACTGCCCACCCGGTGGTATCAACCAGCTTGTTGGAGTCGCGGGCAGGCATGTATATGCCCTGGATTCCTGCCAGGCGGCCATTCCGGCTATGGCATTCAGTACAGCCCAGTGCCTTTTCCTTCGGCGCCACCATGTGAGTGATCGGCCAGGACATCACGGTATTGACGAAATCCACTTTGCCCGAGAAAGGCGCGCCGGAATCCTTCATGCCTTCTTCGATCGCCTTGTCCCATACCAAGGTCTTCCAGTAGCCTTTGGGACCGGTGGTATGTGGCGTCACCAAGGTCTTGTTCACCGGATCGTAGGGCTGGGTGCCGCGGAATACCTTTAGTGGCCAAATGAGCGATTTTCCGTCCGTCGGGCTGCCACCGAGCTTGTTGATCGGGGTGCGTTCGGGGCCTTTCTCGATCTTGCTGGTCAGCAGGGTGTATTCGACGTAGCCGTTGAACCAGGCGTATTCCGGCACCACATTTTCGCCCAGCTTGAAATCACCCTTGCGTGATTCGAAAATGTTGTGGCCCTTTTTGTCCTTTATGGCGAACTGCTTGCCGTCCTTGTCGACCTTGCCCGACGTCGACCAGTCCCATTCCATCTTGGTCGGCACACCGCCACGCGCGAATTCTGGAATATGGCAGGTCTGGCACGCCACCTTGGTTGCATGCTGGTTGAGGCGGGCTTCTTTCTTGTGCGGGCCATTGCCGTGGCAGGCTACGCATGTCGCCGGATTGCCGCTGCCGGGTTTGCCGCGAGTTTGCACACCCTTGTCGTCCTTGGCCGTCGGTTTATAACGACTGCCTGCAACATCGTGGCTGGAGGTTTTGTGGCAAGTGGCGCACGTGAAGTCCAGACCCAATGCGTCCATATGCACGTCCAGTTCCTTCTCGGGCGTGGCCATCGAACTGTCCAGATCACCGTGCTTGACGCCGTCGCCACCGCCACCGAAAAAGTGGCAGGCACCACAGGTGTCACGACTGGTCTTGCCGACCTTCTGCGCGATTTTGGAGAGGTCGATGCCCTTGACGATAGTGCCGGAGCCGGGCGGAAACTCGGTGTCCTTGCCGAAGACGCGGCCACCAGTGCCCGGGGCCTTGCGGTAGGACCCGGAAGTATCGTGACAGACCAGGCAATCGACGTTTTCCTCGGACGTGAAATCGAATTTATTGTCCGTCCAGCCGTAGCCGACGTGGCAGTTGGTACACGCCGCCTGGTTCGCCGCGATGGAAATACAGTAATTGTTCAGTACATTTTTCTTGCCCAAGGTCTGGTTGGTGTCCGGATTAAGGTACTCCCATTTCCAGTGCTTGGTGCGGTGAATCTGCCCGGCTGCTTCCGTATGACAGGCGAGGCAAGCCTGGGTGACCTCGGGACCGGTAGCGAAGAACTTCTGTAGTTCCTTGAACTTGCTGTGATTGGCGGTGGTGGTCAGCTTGAGTGGCTTGACTTCCGGCTTCGATTCAGTCGCAAGCACCGGCCCGCTGGCCGCCAGACACGCGACACTGCATGCCAGCAGTGCTGCCCGAATGAATGAATGACGCATAAGACACCTCCATCGACTGCATACAAAAAAGTTTCAATATCATTATCTTCTTATATACCAATGCAGGTTTGATCTGGATCAAGAAAGCTGAGAGATATCCCTGACGGCGCCGGTGTCGGCCGATGTGGTCATTGCCGCATAGGCCTTGAGCGCCGCAGAAACCTCTCGGACACGATTCAGCGGTTTCCAGGCTGCCGCACCACGCGCTTCCATGGCCGTTCGCCGTGCTGCCAGCGCCGAGTTTTCAATGGCGAGATGAATGCGCCGATTCGGGATGTCGATCTCGATGGTGTCACCCTCTTCAACCAGACCGATGGCACCGCCGGCAGCAGCCTCTGGCGATGCGTGGCCGATGGACAGGCCCGACGTGCCGCCGGAGAAACGGCCATCCGTGAGCAACGCACAGACCTTGCCCATGCCCTTGGATTTCAGATACGAGGTCGGGTAGAGCATTTCCTGCATGCCCGGGCCGCCCTTGGGCCCCTCATACACGACAATGACAATATCGCCGGCAAAGATCTGGTCAGCAAGGATTTTCTCGACCGCCTCCTCCTGCGAATGGCAGACGCGTGCCCGGCCGGTGAATATCAGGTTCGAATCGTCGACTCCCGCAGTTTTTACGACACAGCCCTTCTCGGCGATGTTGCCATACAGCACCGCCAGACCGCCGTCCGTGGAGTAGGCATGCTCCTTGTCATGGATGCAGCCATTGGCGCGATCCAGATCGAGTCTCGGATAGCGTCGATTTTGCGAAAACGCGACCTGGGTCGGCACGCCTCCCGGTGCGGCACGATAGAACTCATGGACGGCTGGCGAGTTATTGCGTTTGACATCGCAGCAATCCAGCGCTTCGCCCATGGTGGGATACAAGACCGTCGGGCATTCGCGATTGATCAGGCCGGCGCGATCGAGCTCGCCGAGGATGGCCATGATGCCGCCGGCACGATGCACGTCTTCCATGTGGTACTTCTGCGTCGCCGGCGCGACCTTGGCCAGACAGGGCACCTTGCGCGACATGCGGTCGATGTCGGCGAGGTTGAAATCAACGCCCCCTTCCTGTGCGGCGGCGAGCAGGTGCAGCACGGTATTGGTCGAGCCGCCCATGGCGATATCGAGTGCAATCGCGTTCTCGAACGCGGCGAAACTGGCGATCGAGCGCGGCAGTACCGAAGCATCGTCACCCACATACCAGCGCTGGCAGAGTTCGACAATCAGACGACCGGCCTTGAGGAAAAGCTTTTCCCGGTCGGCATGCGTCGCCAGCATCGAGCCATTGCCGGGCAAACTCAGGCCCAGGGCTTCGGTCAGGCAGTTCATCGAATTGGCGGTGAACATCCCGGAGCAGGAACCGCAGGTGGGGCAGGCGGAGCGCTCCATGCGCGCGACATCTCCGTCCGAATTTTTGCTGTCGCCGGCCTCGATCATGGCGTCGATCAGATCCACCATCCGGTATTCGCCCTGCCACTTGACCTTGCCGGCCTCCATCGGTCCGCCGGAAACGAAAACGGTCGGAATATTGAGACGCAGGCTCGCCATCAGCATGCCCGGGGTGATCTTGTCGCAGTTGGAGATGCAGACCATGGCGTCGGCACAATGGGCATTGACCATGTACTCGACCGAATCGGCAATCAGTTCGCGCGATGGCAGCGAATACAGCATGCCGCCGTGACCCATGGCAATGCCGTCGTCGACGGCTATGGTGTTGAACTCCTTGGCCACACCGCCTGCCGCTTCGATCTCGCGCGCTACCAACTGGCCGAGATCTTTGAGATGGACATGACCCGGCACAAACTGGGTAAAAGAATTTACCACGGCGACAATCGGCTTGCCGAAATCGCCATCCTTCATCCCGGTGGCGCGCCAAAGCGCGCGAGCGCCAGCCATGTTGCGACCGTGGGTAGAGGTGCGTGAGCGGTAGGCGGGCATGGCGAACTCCTGCAAATAGTGTCGAAAGCACGATTCTAGCGCCGTCGTGCCGTCGCCGACTTTTAGCTGCGCATTCAGCCCGACGGGTCTGAGACAATTTTCACCCTTGCCGAATCACGCAACTGAGAAATCATCAACGCTCCAACCCGCGGCAAGGCATCAATGCTGCTTGCACCGGTTTGATGGAGTATCTTGACACCGGACTCGACGGCATCAGCGTGTAAGCTTGGCGAAGCGGCACCGTATCGCCAGCGCCGACTTTCTGAGTCGTATTCCTCCAAACCCTTTGCGCGGCACGTCGTGCCCAGTGAGATCCCATGCTGATTCATCCTCAATTCGACCCGGTTGCCCTATCTCTCGGTCCGCTGGCCATACGCTGGTACGGCCTCATGTATCTGGCCGGCTTCGCCGCCTTTATCTGGCTCGGCAGGCGCCGTGCCGCCTCGCAGCCATGGCACCGGATGAATGCAGAAGATGTCGATGACCTGCTGTTCTATGGTGTGCTCGGCGTGGTTCTCGGCGGTCGACTGGGGCAAGTGCTGTTCTACGAACCCGGTTACTACCTTTCGCACCCGCTCGAAATTTTTGCCGTATGGAAAGGCGGCATGGCCTTCCACGGCGGCTTTCTCGGCGTGCTGATTGCGATGGCACTGTGGGGTCGGAAAAGCGGCAAATCGTTTTTCCAGGTGACCGACTTCATCGCACCACTGGTACCGCTGGGTCTGATGGCGGGACGCATCGGCAATTTCATCAACGGTGAATTGTGGGGTCGCGTCGCCGACCCAGCGTTGCCCTGGGCGATGATTTTTTCCCATGTCGACCAGTTGCCGCGCCACCCGTCACCGCTGTATCAGGCAGCCGGCGAGGGGCTGCTACTGTTCATTCTGCTATGGCTGTTCTCGGCGCGCCAACGTGCGGTGGGTGCGGTTTCGGGCATGTTCCTGATCGGCTATGGCGTGATGCGGTTTGCAGCCGAGTTCTTCCGTGAACCCGATCATGGCATCTTCGGACATTCCTACGTAGTCAGCATGGGCCAGTGGCTCAGCCTGCCGATGGTCCTGGTCGGTCTCTGGCTGGTGCTGCGCCGACCTGCCGCAACCAACTGAGTCAGCGTATCCGGAAGGAATAGTGGCAGGCGATGCAGGCGCTTGTCAGTTTGGGCAGCATGGCCAGGGCTTTGTCTCGATCACCCGTTGCCGCCGCTCTGGCGAACTCGCTAACTTCGCCGTGACCGTCCATTCCGATTCGGTGCATATCGGGTGGCATATTCGGGCCGGGACGTGCGTCGAAAGGCTTGTTCATGTGCTTGCCCATGGCGCCTCGACCGAGCGATCTTTCCGCGACTTCACCGGCCTCCTTGACCTTGCCGGCCGCCATCAGCGTAAGGATTTCGTTGATGGCGACCAGGTTGCCGCGCATTTCCTCGCGCAGCGATTCCTGCGCGGCGGGCGGTAGCGTTGCCAGCTGCCGGGTATCTTCTGCCAGTGCCTGGCCGCTCAGCAACACGGCAGCAATCAGAAAAACCGCTTTCATTTTCAACTCCTAGCGAAAAACCACGGTCTTGTTGCCGTGGACCAGAACCCTGTCTTCGAGGTGGTAGCGCAGGCCCCGCGCCAGCACGGTCTTTTCGATGTCCTTGCCATAACGCACCATGTCTTCGACCGAATCCGAATGGTCGATGCGAATCACGTCCTGCTCGATGATCGGCCCCTGATCCAGATCCGCAGTGACGTAATGACAGGTCGCGCCGATCAGCTTGACACCGCGGGTGTAGGCCTGATGGTAGGGCTTGGCACCGACAAACGACGGCAGGAAGCTGTGATGAATGTTGAGGATTCGCCCTGGATACGCGGCGCACAGACCGGGAGACAGAATCTGCATGTAGCGAGCCAGCACCATGGTGTCGCCACGAACATGCTCGAACAGACGCTTGACCTCGGCATAGGCAGCATCCTTGTGCTCAGCGGGTACCGGCACGTAGTGAAAAGGGATGCCATGCCACTCGACGAAACCCCTGAAATCCTCATGATTCGAAATTACGCAGGCGATCTCGATGTCGAGTTCCTTCGACTGCCAGCGTGCCAGCAGATCATAAAGGCAATGCTCCTGTTTCGACACCAGCACCACGACGCGCTTCTTGACCGCCGAATCATTGATGCGCCAGTCCAGTTGCAACTCGGCTGCCAGCGGCTGGAAGCGACTGCGAAATTCGCCAAGTTCGAAAGGCAGCGAATCGGCCTTGACTTCGATGCGCATGAAGTAGCGGACATCCTGCGTTTCAGAGGCTTCATCGGCGTGAAAACTGGATTCGAGTATCCAGCCGCCGTGTTCGGCAATGAAACCGGTAACACGCGCAATGATGCCGATCTGGTCGGGGCAGGAAGCGGTCAGGGTATAAAAGCGGTCACGGTGCATTATGAAAACCCTTTGTCGCCGAGGTCACCGAGTACGGCAGGTTAGCCCGCTTTTCTCTGTGTTCTCTGTGAGCTCTGTGGCTAAATGATTTTGCTTGCCTTATCGATCTCGGCGCGAAATTCAGTGTAATTCATGGTCACCGGAAACTGCGGAAACTCGTCGATCACATTCTGCGGTGGATGAAACAGGATGCCGGCGTGGGCTTCGGTCAGCATTGCCGTGTCGTTGTAGGAATCGCCGGCAGCGATGACCTTGAACTGAAGTTCGCGAAAGCGCTTCACTGCTTCCATCTTCTGGTTGGGCATGCGTAGATGATAGTTCACCACAAACCCGTCGGCATCGACTTCCAGTTTGTGACAGAACAATACCGGCATGTTGAGCTGTGTCATCAGCGGCATCGCAAACTCGTAGAAGGTGTCCGACAGGATGATGACCTGATAGTCGCGGCGCAGGGCGTCAAGGAAGTCCCTGGCGCCGGCCATTGGCCCCATGTCCGAAATCACCTTCTGGATGTCCGGCAGGCCGAGCTTGTGGGTTTTCAGCAAGTCCAGCCGATACTTCATCAGCGTGTCGTAATTGGGCTCGTCGCGTGTGGTGCGTGCCAGTTCCGGGATGCCGGTACGTTTCGAAAACTCGATCCAGATTTCGGGAACGAGCACGCCTTCGAGATCGAGACAGACGAGTTGCACAGAGATTCTCCAAAAGTCGGCGATGGCGGTACGGCGACGTCAACCACCACGCACGGCGAAAGCGCGCGATTTTACCCGCTCGACGCTGCTGTCAGGCTACAACAATGCGTAAGTCGTGCTGGTACGGCAGACACTTTTGCCGTCCTGCGCGCCGCGTATATCGATTTCGCCAAAGGCCAGCGCCTTGCCGGCGCGGACAATGCGGGCTTCAATCAATGCGTCCTGACCCGAGAGCGGCTTGAGAAAGCTGGTCGAAAGCTGCACCGTGGTGCACGGACGAAATTCGCCAAAGTGATTGATCAAGGCCAGCACCATGGCCGAGTCCGCCGCGGCCATCATGGCCTGGCCACAGAGCATGCCGCCAACACGTGACAGCTGCTCGCTTTGCGGCAGCCGCAACACGACAGAGTCGCGACTGAATTCGGTGACCTGCAGCCCGAGGGCTTGCACCCACGGCGCGAAATAGTCAGACAGGGCGTTTTGCAGGATTTCAGTATTCATCGATAGATCCAGGGACAGGTTGAGTTTGAAAAAGCCAATTTCACAATAGACCGAGCGAACTTAAATCGAGCCGCCCATTCTTCATCGGCGGGCACCAGAAATAAGCTCCCGTCACCGGGCGGGTAAATCGAAACAGGGCGTCCGTCACACCATCCTCAGCGCCCACCATCCGTTTCAACTGGGCTTCGAAGGCGGCGAAAGATTTGCCGAAGGCAACAAACACCAGGCCGGCTGCATTGCCATCGGTCCAGGACATCGAACGGCGCAGCACAAAGGCTTCAGGATTGAAACTTTCCTGCGCGGTGCGTTTGACATGGGCCGATGGTGGCGCGTCGTCAAGTTCCTCATTGTCACTTCTGCGACGACCGATGGCGTTGTCCTGCTCCTCCCCGCTCATGGCGTCGAACC
>JAIPCS010000068.1 GCA_021738105.1 Sulfuritalea sp. | reverse complement strand
TCTTCAATCGGAATGTCTGCGCCTGTCGGACAAGCGAAATCGATGGTCGACAGCGGTGCCGCAACATAGAAAGGCACCCCATGGGCGCGGGCGGCAAGTGCCTTGAGGTAGGTGCCCACCTTGTTTGCCGTGTCGCCATTGGCGGCAATCCGGTCGGCGCCAACAATGACCAGATCGACCTTGCCTTGCATGAGCAAAAGACCCGCCGCATTGTCCACGATCAGGGTATGTGGCACACCGGCTTCGCTTAACTCCCATGCAGTGAGCAAACCCTGATTGCGTGGCCGCGTTTCCGATACCCAGACATGTACCGCCACTCCCGCTGCATGTGCGGCATACACCGGTGCCAGTGCCGTGCCGTACTCGACCGTCGCCAGACGCCCGGCGTTGCAATGAGTCATGACGTTGATTGAACGACCGACGCTGCTCATTGTCCGCATCACTTCCAGTCCATGCTTGCCGATCGCGGCGTTCGCGCATCGGTCCTCTGCGGAAATCGCCCGAGCCTCGCTCCAGGCCAAATCCAGCCGTGTCGCCAGCGCCGAGTTTTCCAGCACCCGGCGCATGCGCGCCAAGGCCCAGTGCAAATTCACCGCGGTGGGTCGTGTTGCCGCGAGAATTTCGATCACGTGCTGCAATCGGGCGTCGCTGCAATCGGTTGCCAATCCGAGCGCGACTCCGTAGGCCGCAGTCGCGCCAATCAGCGGTGCACCGCGTACCTGCATCACCCGAATGGCATTGGCTGCATCTTCCAGGGTCTCCAGACGCACAAAGCGGGTTTCCAGCGGCAGCCGGGTCTGATCGAGAACAACAACGCAACCGGCATCCTCGAAAATCGTCGGTTTTTGCAGCGCAGACCCCCCACCGGCGTCTCCGTCGACAGCGTGATTGTCGGCGCCAAGCTTCAACTCAGTTGAGCTTGCCGTGACAGTGTTTGTACTTTTTGCCGCTACCGCAGGGACAGGGATCATTGCGTCCGACTTTTGGCGAGTTCCGCTCCACCGGCTGCGCCGGCTTTTTCACGGTGGTGCCGAGTGCTTCCTCGAAATCCGCGTGGTGATACTGAACGTTTTCGAGTTGCGGCGGCGCTTCCACTTCCTCGATCTGCTCCTCTGTACGAATTTCGACCGTCATCAACAGTTTGGATACTTCGCTGCGAACCGTCTGCAACAAGCCTTCGAAAAGTTCGAATGCCTCACGCTTGTATTCCTGCTTCGGATTCTTCTGCGCGTAGCCACGCAGATGGATGCCCTGCCGCAGGTGATCAAGCGCCGAGAGGTGTTCGCGCCAATGCGTATCCAGGCTTTGCAGCATGACGTTGCTTTCGAAACCGGCCCAGGCAACGGGGTCTACTCCAGCCGTCTTTTCCGCGTAGGCGGCGTCGCCGGCATCCAGCAGACGCTTCAGGATATCGTCGTCAGAGAGTTCCGGCTCGGTCTTGAGCCACTCGGCGATCGGTAGTTTGAGATGCAATTCAGCGGCCAGCGAGGCTTCGAGGCCGGCGACATCCCATTGTTCCTCGACGCTGTCGGCGGGGATATGCAGACGGAAACAATCGTGAATCTGACCCTGGCGCATGGCGGTGATGGTTTCAACGATGTCTTCACTATCAAGCAGCTCGTTGCGCTGCTGATAGATGACCTTGCGCTGGTCGTTCGAAACATCGTCGTATTCAAGCAATTGCTTGCGGATATCGAAATTGCGCTGTTCAACCTTGCGCTGCGCCGATTCGAGCGAGCGACTGACCAATGGATGTTCGATGGCCTCGCCTTCGGGCATCTTGAGACGCACCATGATCGTATTGAGACGATCACCAGCAAAGATTTTCAGCAGCGAATCGTCCAGTGCCAGGTAAAAACGGGAAGACCCGGGATCGCCCTGACGACCGGAACGGCCACGCAGCTGATTGTCGATGCGGCGTGATTCGTGACGTTCGGAGCCAATGATGTGCAGGCCCCCCGCTGCCAGAACCTGCTCGTGAATCTTCTGCCATTCGGCCTTGAGTTCGGCAATGCGCTTTTCTTTTTCCTCGGCACTGAGGGACTCATCATCGCGGATGGCCGCCGTCGGCTTTTCGATGTTGCCTCCCAACACGATGTCGGTTCCGCGACCCGCCATGTTGGTGGCAATGGTGATCATCCCCGGCCGGCCGGCCTCGGCAACAATCTCGGCTTCGTGCGCATGCTGCTTGGCATTCAATACCCGGTGCGGCAACTTCTCGATGTCCAGCAAGCCGGAAAGCAACTCTGAATTTTCGATTGATGTGGTACCTACCAGCACCGGCTGCCCCCGTTCGTGACACGAGCGAATGTCGGCGATGATTGCCGCATGCTTCTCCGGTGCAGTACGGTAGATCTGGTCGTTCTCGTCCTTGCGGATCATCGGCTTGTTGGTCGGAATCACCACGGTTTCCAGGTTGTAGATCTGCTGGAACTCGTAGGCCTCGGTATCGGCCGTACCGGTCATGCCCGCCAGTTTGCGGTACATGCGGAAATAATTCTGGAAGGTAATCGATGCCAGGGTTTGATTTTCAGCCTGTATCGAAACCCCTTCCTTGGCTTCCACCGCCTGATGCAGTCCGTCGGACCAGCGCCGGCCTGCCATCAGTCGTCCGGTGAATTCGTCGACGATGATCACTTCGCCGTCTTGGACCACGTACTGCTGATCCCGCAAGTACAGGTTGTGCGCCCGCAGGGCCGCATACAAGTGATGTATCAGCAGGATGTTGGCCGGCTCATACAGGCTGCTGCCTTCGGCCAGCATTCCGAGACGTGCGAGTATCTCCTCGGCCTTGATATGGCCCTCTTCGGTCAGCAGCACCTGATGCGACTTGAGATCGACGGTGTAATCACCGGTTTCGACATCACCCTCAGCCTTTGCCGCCTCGCCAATGGTCAGCAAAGGCGGTACGGCGTTCATTTTCACGTACAGCTCGGTATGGTCTTCGGCCTGGCCGGAGATGATCAAGGGCGTGCGTGCCTCGTCGATCAGGATCGAATCGACTTCGTCAACAATGGCGTAGTTCAGGCCGCGTTGCACACGCTCGTTGGGCGAGTACACCATGTTGTCGCGCAGGTAGTCGAAGCCGAACTCGTTGTTGGTGCCATAGGTGATGTCGGCGGCGTAGGCTGCCTGTTTTTCATCGTGCGCCATTTGAGAAAGATTGACGCCCACGCTGAGACCGAGAAAGCGATAGATGCGCCCCATCCAGTCGGCATCGCGGCTGGCCAGGTAATCGTTCACCGTGATCAGATGCACGCCTTTGCCTGAAATCGCGTTCAAATACACGGCCAGAGTCGCTGTCAGGGTCTTGCCTTCACCGGTACGCATCTCGGCGATCTTGCCGAAATGCAAAACCATGCCGCCGATCAACTGCATGTCGAAGTGGCGCAGGCCAAGTACCCGCCTGCTGGCTTCGCGCACCACCGCAAAGGCCTCCGGCAGCAAGGCATCGAGTTCCTCCCCCGCGATGTGTCGGCTGCGAAACTCCTCCGTCTTGGCGCACAAGGCCTCGTCCGAAAGCTTTGATACTTCAGCTTCGAGCGCATTGATACGGGTAACCGTCTGGGAATACTGTTTGATCAGCCGATCATTGCGGCTGCCAAAAATCTTTTTCAAAAAGCCGGAGATCATGGGGTGCGCGACCGCGAATTGGCCGGGAAAAGCAAAACGTTGATTTTAGCATGCGAGGGAGGGAGGCCTCCCGCGCGATCAATCAGCGGGCGAGTGCTACCGGTCGCTGGTTGGCCTGTGCCATCCGCAGGAAGTGATTTGGGTTTTTCGCTTGACCGGCTACCCTGACTTCAAAATGAAGATGCGGCCCCGTCGAACGCCCGGTGGTTCCCACCTCGGCTAATTTCTGACCTCGCTTGACCATCTGCCCAACTTTGACCAGCATCTTCGACGTATGAGCGTAGCGAGTGGTCAAATCCTTGCCATGATCTACTTCGACCAGATTGCCATATTGCGGATGTTTTTCCGCACTGATCACGATACCCGCGGCGGCGGCATGAATGGCGGTGCCCTGGGTTGCCACAAAATCCACGCCTTCATGCATCGCCCGTTCGCCGGTGAACGGGTCCACACGCCAGCCAAAACTGGAAGCCTTCCACTGTGCCTCAACCGGCAAACTGGTAGGCAACAGGCTCTTGCGGATGCGATCCTCCAGAAGCTGGGATTCAATCATGGAGATTTCGTCTGATTTTGCTTCGACTTGATTGGCCAAAGATTCAACCGCATGCTGCAACTCAGCAGATGACATGGCTATGGGCATCATCAGCGGCCCGCCACGCCCATCCGCTTGCGCCTCAAAAGCCTTGAGTTGCTGGGGTTTGAAACCGGCCATTCCGGCCAACCGCTCGCCTATGGTGTCAAGGCGCATCAGTTGCGCTTGCATTTCGCCCAGCTTGATCGCCATGGCGTTGATGTTTTCGCGAACAAATACTTTGGAACGCTGGGAATCCTCTGCATTGACTGCACGCACAAGATCTTGCAGGAAAGGAAGTCGAACCTCCGCCGCATGGCGAACGGTGAAATAGGAAAACAATGAAGACAGTATCAGAACCGAGCCAAGCAGAGTTCCCGCAAAAAAGACTGCATGACGCCACGTCAGCGTAATGCTTCTTGCGGTTGCCAGCCGGTTAGAGACGAGAATAATATGCATCCCTTCCCTTCCTTCAATTTCGTTTTAGCTGTGACCATCCCGTTTCACGCCGATAATGCCGGCAATGGCCTTCACTAATACTTGTTATCCATGACAGCGCGCAGCCTACAGGAACACTTAAGTTCCGGCGACAGCCTGGCGCGGCTTGCTGCCCACGCACAACGCTTGCTCCTATTCCAGCGCCTCCTGGAAGCCGCTTTGCCCGTACCTCTTAGGCCTCATGCACGTGTTGCCAACTTCCGGTTGGGGAAATTATTTATCCACACCGCGAACGGTGCAGTCGCGGCGAAGATCCGTCAACTCGGACCACGACTCGCCAACGAGTTATCCAACAAGGACGTGAAGGTTACTCAAATCGAAGTCCGAGTGCAAGCCCGAAACCCGAACACGGCCGCCGCACCACATGAACGGCCACCTTTACCTGGCGATAAGCAGAAGCAAGGACTCACTACGCTAGCGCAAAAATTGCCGAATGAGTCGCCTCTCAGGCGCGCTCTTGAGCGCCTGGTCAAAAGCGTCAAAGAATAATCAGTCGCTCTGCCGCCATCAATACCAGCACCAGCAAAACGAAAATCAACGCCCCTTTGGCGACTCTGGCGGACAAAACGAGATAACGACGGTCGCGAGTAAACAACCAAGCGACGATCCCGCTACCAATGACGATCGCCGTCAGTATGCCGACGATCCGGAGTAGCAACATGATTAAGCCAGCTTGGGATACAAACGAGCGATATTGCCTGGCGCATCCTCGGTACGCTGGAAACTGACCAGTTCCCAGGCGCTCTCGTCGGCAAGCAACTCGCGCAAAAGAATGTTGTTCAGCGCGTGACCAGATTTGTGTGCTGAAAATGCACCCAGCAATGGATGGCCGGCGAGATAGAGATCGCCAATGGCATCGAGAATTTTGTGCTTGACGAACTCGTCTGCGTAACGCAATCCCTCAGTATTCAGTACCCGGTATTCGTCCATCACAATGGCGTTTTCCAGACTGCCGCCCAAGGCCAGGCCCTGATCGCGCAGAGTTTCAACGTCCTGCATGAAACCGAAAGTTCGGGCTCGCGCGACATCCTTGAAATAGGATTGGTCGGCAAAATCGATGTGGGCTCGCGACGCTGAACGATCAACCGCCGGGTGATTGAAAACGATCGAGAAATCGAGACTGAAGCCATCATACGGTGAAAGTTTGGCCCACTTGTCGCCGTCCCGAACTTCGACGGTCTTCCTTACGCGAAGGAAGTTTTTAGCGACATTTTGTTCTTCGATGCCAGCCGATTGCAGCAGGAACAGGAAGGGCGCTGCGGACCCATCCATGATTGGCAGTTCGGCAGCATCGACATCGACGTAAATATTGTCAATGCCCAGTCCCGCCAACGCAGACATCAGGTGTTCAACCGTGGCGACCTTGATACCGTCCTGTTCCAGACACGAGGCCATGCGGGTATCGCCGACTCCGAAAGGATCCGCCTTGAGGTCGACCGGTGGCTTCAGATCGACACGACGAAAAACCACTCCGGTGTTCGCCTGGGCCGGGCGCAACACAAGCGACACCTTGACACCGGAGTGGAGGCCGACTCCGGTAGCCTTGACGACTGATTTCAGGGTGCGCTGACGAAGCATGGGTTGGTGTTCAATATCAAAATGTTGCAAAGCGAAAATTTTATCACGCAAAGCCTCAAGCAAGGCTGGCCCGGCGGGAGGAGGCGCCCGCCGGGCCGGCCTTTCTGTTGAGTCGATCAGTCGGACTGCCGGCGCAAAAATGCTGGGATGTCGTACTTGTCCACTCCGGATGCCGCCATCGCATCCGCCTGTGAATTGCGGGGCGCCCCACCGCGCCCGCTGCTGGTGACACTGGACAGATCTATCGGGCCCTGCCCGGAGCCGACGTCGAACACCTGCAGATTGTCCGTACCGGTGCGCAGACCTACGGCTTCAACGACACTCATGCGCGGCTTGACAGCCTCGCGTGCTGCGACGATGCCCAGACCGGTAGCAACCACGGTGACTCTCAACTGGTCTTCCATGGTTTCGTCAAACACCGCACCGCAGATTACAGTGGCCTCGGGCGCAGTGTATTGACGGATCGTCTTCATCACGTCCTTGTATTCCTTGAGACCCAAGGTGGTGCTGGCAGTGATATTCACCAGCACGCCGCGCGCTCCCGAAAGTTCGATGCCTTCGAGCAAGGGACTAGCCACTGCCTCTTCGGCGGCGACACGGGCGCGATCGACGCCCGCAGCCACGGCCGAGCCCATCATGGCTTTCCCCATTTCGCCCATCACCGTACGCACATCTTCGAAGTCGACGTTGACCAGCCCGGGCACATTGATGATTTCGGCAATTCCGCCTACCGCATTACGCAGCACGTTGTCCGCAGCCTGAAACGCCTCAAGCATGCTGACTTCGTCGCCCAGAACCTCTTCGAGTTTCTCGTTGAGAATAATGATCAGCGAATCAACGTGAAGCGCCAACTCGGCCACACCTTCTTCGGCCAGGCGCTTGCGCTTGCCTTCATACTCGAATGGCTTCGTCACCACGGCCACGGTCAAAATGCCCAGCTCGCGCGCAACTTCGGCAACTATTGGCCCGGCGCCGGTACCGGTGCCGCCGCCCATGCCGGCAGTAATGAAGACCATGTGCGCCCCTGCCAGCACCTCTGCAATGCGCTCGCGATCCTGCACCGCCAATTCTCTTGCCTTGTCCGGCTTGCCGCCCGCCCCCAATCCGGGGCCCAGTTGCAATTTGACGGCGGCGCTGCTTTTTCGCAGCGCCTGAGCGTCGGTATTGCAGCAAATGAACTCGACGCCACCGACACCTTCGCGAATCATGTGCTCAACTGCATTGCCACCCGCACCACCGACACCGACAACCTTGATGACTGTGGTACCCGTTCCTGCTGTCGTTACTTCCTCAAGTTCAAACATACGCGCCTCCTCCTAAAACCGAAATCAAAAATTTCTGGTAAACCACGCCCGCATCCGCGCCAGTACCTGCCCGAAACTTCTCGGACTTTGCGCCTTCATGCCCCGGTGACGTTGCGCCACTCCTTCCAGCAACAAACCCATTGCCGTGGAGTAGCGGGGATTGCGCACGTAATCGCGCAAATTGCCTTCGTAATGCGGCATCGCCAACTTCACGGTGTTGTGAAATATTTCCTCACCCAGCTCCGACATTCCCGCCATCTGGGCGGCCCCCCCTGTGAGCACAATACCGGCACGCAGCAGCCGCTCCTTGCCGCTGCGCTGCAGTTCCTCCTGCACTTTCTGGAATATCTCCTCGACCCGTGGCTGAATGAACCCTGCCAGGGTTTGCTTTGACAGTTGAGTCGCCTGACGGTCGCCAACTCCCGGCACTTCGATCATGTCCTCCGGATCGGCCAGTTGTTGCAGAGCGACGCCATAGCGCATCTTGATTTCTTCGGCATCCTGGGTTGATGTGCGCAAAGCAATGGCAATATCGTTGGTCAGCTGATCGCCGGCAATCGGAATCACTGCCGTATGGCGAATCGCGCCCTGCACAAAAACCGCCAGATCGGTCGTGCCACCGCCGATATCGACCAAACAGACACCGACATCTTTCTCGTCCTCGGTCAGCACCGCATAACCCGACGCCAGCGGCTGCAGGACCAGGTCGACAACTTCGAGACCGCAGCGGTGCACGCACTTGACGATGTTCTGTACAGCGGTGACGGCACCGGTCACCAGATGTACCTTGACGTCCAGCCGCCTGGCATCCATGCCGATCGGTTCCTTGACGCCGTCCTGACCGTCGACAATGAACTCCTGCACCAGTGTGTGCAGAATCTGATCGTCGGCCGAAATTGATGTCGCATTGGCCGCCTCGATCGCCCGTTCGACATCGAACTGGGTGACCTCCTTGTCCCGCACCACGACCATGCCCGTGGAATCCTTGCTTTTGATGTGGCTGCCTGCGATCCCGGTATATACCTCACGCACCTTGCAGCCCGCCATCATTTCCACTTCCGCAATGGCCCGTGAAATCGAATTTACCGTTGCCTCGATATTGATGACCATGCCACGTTTCAAACCAGCGGATTCCTGGGTACCCAAGCCGAGGATGCCCAAGCGGCCTTCGGTATCCAGTTCGCCGACAATGGCGACAATCTTGGAGGTACCGATATCCAGTCCGACAATCAGATCACGCTTCTTTTCTTTGCTCATCAACTCTTGCTCGCCCGGAGGGCAAATCCATTGGGGTAACGCATATCCACCACACCGATGGTTTGCAGTCGACTCGTCGCAGAGTCGGTTACATCGGCATAGTGGGTCGTAAAACGAATCAACCGCTCCCGTAGCGGGTGCTTGGGCTGGTCACGTCCCAGTTCCAGCACTACGCCGTCGTCGAGCTTGAACTGCCAGGCCTCCCTCGCAGAAAGGTGAACCGCCACCGCCCTGCGCCCTATGCGAGCCAGGTCGTCACCAAACTCCTGATACCGGCTCAACACTCTGGAGGCCGACCCTTCGGGGCCGGCAAATTGCGGTAATGCCTCAGCCGTGGTGGCCATGAATACCTCGCCGCTGCTGTTGACCAGACGCATTTCGCCTTCCTGCGGCGTCCAGCGGGCAACTGCATGATGTTCTTCCAGTTGCAGTTCAAGCCCGTCCGGCCATATCCGCCGAATCGAGACTGTGCGAACCCATGGCAGGCGCTCAAACGCGGATTGCGCAGCTTCAAGATTCACGGTGAAGAAATTTCCTGATAACGCGGTACGCGCCGTGTGTTCGATCTGGCCGCGCGAAACCCGGTCGACGTGTGTCGTCACCCGCACCTGTTTCAGCGGAAACACGGGAAGACGTTGCAAAGCCATGGCGCCTGTCCATGTCAGTAGCACAACGGCTGCCAGCAGCAACAGATCGGCCAGCAAATTGATCAACACCGGACGGTCCCAGAATCCGTCCTCGCTGCCCGGCTCGACCCGGGTGTTTCCCCGTGCCTTAGCCATGACCCGCTTCTTCCAGCAACTTGAGCGCCAACTGGTCGAACGGGATGCCGGCCGCCCGCGCCGCCATCGGCACCAGTGAATGGTCGGTCATTCCAGGGGAAGTATTGGCCTCCAGGCAATAGACGCCGCCAGCAGCGTCCCGCATCAGATCAATGCGCCCCCAGCCTCGTCCGCCAAGCACTGCAAAAGCCCGCAGGGAAAGCTCCCGCATCTCGCTTTCCTGTTCCTCACTCAGTCCACAGGGAATCAGGTACTGCGTATCATCGCGGACATATTTGGCGTCATAGTCGTAGAACTCGGTCGCCGGCACGATGCGGATAACCGGCAAGGCCTGACCGGCAATGATGCCAACAGTAAATTCACCACCGTCCAGATACTTCTCGGCAATCACGCAGGAGTCAAAGCGTGCCGCGAACTCATAGGCGGCTCGCAACTCCCCGGCCTGTTTGACTTTGCTGATACCGAAGCTGGAGCCTTCGTTGGCTGGCTTGACAAACAAAGGCAAGCCCAGGCGTGCCTCGACAGCATCAAAATCGCTGGCGGTATCGAGTACGACGTAGTCGGGTACCGGAATACCCGCCGCCTGCCAGACCAGCTTGCTGCGCCATTTATCCATTGCCAGCGCCGACGCCAGCACGCCGCTGCCGGTATAGGGCAGCCCGAGAAATCCAAGAGCACCTTGCAGGGTACCGTCTTCACCACCCCGACCATGCAGTGCGATAAAGACGCGCTGAAATCCCTCTGCATGCAATGCCTCGAGTGGCTGGTCCCGGGGGTCAAAGGTGTGCGCATCGACACCGGATGAACGCAGTGCGGCCAGCACCGCTGCCCCGCTTTTGAGCGAGACCTCGCGCTCGGCCGACTCGCCGCCCATCATCACCGCCACCTTGCCGAAATCCATCAATTCCCTTTTCTATCGTGTCCGGATCGACTGCCTGTTTCGCCGACGATTCGCACTTCGCGCACCAGCGAAACACCAAATTTTTCTCTGACTTCCGCCTGAATCCGGCCGATTAGCATTTCTATCGCACTCGCGCTTGCCTTGCCCTCTGGATTAACGATGAAATTCGCATGCTTTTCGGAAACCTGAGCTCCATCGATCTGTGCGCCCTTTAGTCCAGCGGCCTCGATCAAGCGTGCGGCGTGATCGCCCGGTGGATTCCGGAACACCGACCCGGCATTGGGCAGGTGTAGCGGCTGGGTCGCCGAGCGTCGATCCAGGAGTTCGCGCATGCGAATCTGGGCTGCATTGTTATCGCCCTGCGGAAAGCGAAACCAGGCAGCGGCAAAAATTTCGTCGGTGGAATCCTTGAGCCCGACATGCCGGTAGCCGATGGAGAAATCTTCCGGCGTTCGAATGATTTGCCTGCCTTCGCGATCCAGCATCAGGGCGCGCTCGACATAGCGCCAGGTTTCGCCGCCGTGGCAACCCGCATTCATCGCCAATGCTCCGCCCACCGTACCGGGGATTCCCGCCAGAAATTCGGCCTCGGCACAACCTTGCTTGCTGACAAAACGCGCAAACTTGGGTGAGGCAACTCCGGCTTCAACATAGAAGCTGCCATCGGCTTCCAGTCGCATCGAATCCAGCACCCCAAGGGTGAATATTGCCGTACCGTCAAAGCCGCCATCACGTACCAGCAGATTGCTGCCCAATCCCACCATCAGCAGGTTTTCGTCGCGGCGCAAGTTCTTCAGAAAATTGGCGAGATCGGATAAATCTGCCGGGAAATAGGCTTTCGCCGCCAGCCCGCCGGTACGCCACGACGCGTGGTCTGACATTGGCTCGTTCTCTCGCAATTCGCCGCGCAGTGGTTCAATCATGCGCAGCCTCATTGCTCAAGCGGGCGGGTACCCCGCCGATGGATCCAGCGCCCATGGTGATGACCACGTCGCCGTCACGTGCCGCATCGAGAATTGCCGCGGGCATGGCAGCGATATCGTCGACAAATATCGGCTCCACCTTGTCGGCGACGCGTACGGCGCGCATCAGCGTCCGACTGTCGGCAGCCACGATAGGCGCCTCTCCCGCAGCATAGACTTCACTGAGCAGCACGGCATCGAAGCCGGACAATACTTTGACGAAATCCTCAAAGCAGTCCCGCGTGCGGGTATAGCGATGCGGCTGAAACGCCAACACCAGCCGACGACCGGGAAACGCGCCCCGTGCCGCCGCCAGTGTGGCGGCCATTTCCACCGGATGGTGACCGTAATCGTCAACCAGCGAAAACTGTCCGCCGGCCGGACAGGCGATCTCGCCATAGCGCTGAAATCGTCTTCCGACACCGCGAAACTCGCCCAAGGCCTTGATGATCGCCGTATCGCCAACGCCGACTTCTGTGGCCACGGCGATCGCGGCCAGCGCATTTAGCACGTTGTGGTGTCCGGGCAGGTTCAGAACGATCGGCAAACGGGATACGCTGCCATTGGTACGCACACAGGTAAAACGCATGGTGCTGCCCTCGGCCACCACATCTTCGGCGCGGAAGCTGACATCGCTGTCGATGCCGTAGGTCACTATCTGCTTGGCTACACGCGGAATGATTTCGCGGACATTGGGATCGTCGCCGCAGACCACGGCAACGCCATAGAAAGGCAGGCGATGGAGGAAATCGACGAACGCCTGTTTCAGCCGGTTGAAATCGTGGCCATAGGTTTCCATGTGGTCTGCATCAATATTCGTGACCACCGAAACCACGGGGGAGAGAAACAAAAAGGAGGCATCCGACTCGTCGGCTTCCGCGACCAGAAATTCGCCACTGCCCAGTTGCGCGTTGGCACCCGCCGAGTTGAGCCGGCCGCCAATGACAAACGTCGGATCGAGGCCTCCTGCCGCCAGACAGCTCGCCACCAGGCTGGTCGTCGTCGTCTTGCCGTGCGTGCCGGCAATCGCAATGCCCTGCTTGATGCGCATCAGCTCGGCCAGCATTTGTGCGCGAGGTACCACCGGGACCTGGCGCTCGCGTGCCATCTGTACCTCCGGGTTATCGTCGCGCACGGCGGTCGACACCACCACCGCATCGGCCGTGGCGGCGTTCTGTGCCTGATGACCGATCGCGATTCGGATTCCCTTGGCCGCCAGACGACGTGTCGTCGCACTTTCGCTGAGATCGGAGCCGCTGACTTCGAATCCCTGATTGGCCAGCACCTCGGCAATGCCGGACATGCCCGAACCGCCAATGCCGACGAAGTGGATGCGCTTGACTTTGTGTTTCATGAGGCAACACCTTTCAGCCACAGAGGGCACAGAAGGCGCAGAGAACACGGAGCAAAATGCAAAGACAGGGAGCTCGAGCTCCTTGCTTTCTTTGCGCTGTCTTGCAAACGGGTTCTCATTTCGCCAGTTCCACGCAGGCCTGCGCTACCGCAGCGGTGGCCTCGGGCCGCGCCAGCTCGCGCGCCTTTTCCGCCATTTGCGATAACTGCTGTCGCGACAGATTGCGAATCTCGGCCAGACGTTCCGGGGTCAATTGGTCCTGCGGCAGCAAAATGGCGGCACCCGCCGCACTCAGGAAGCGTGCGTTTGACGTTTGGTGGTCATCCACCGCATGGGGGAAAGGTACCAGCAAACTGGCGACACCTGCCGCCGCGAGTTCCGCCACGGTCAGCGCTCCGGAGCGACAGATCACCAGGTCGGCCCAGTCATAGGCGCCGGCCATTTCGTTGATGAAAGCGACGCAATCCGCCTTGACGCCCGCCTCTGCGTAGCGCTGGACCAGCGCCGGCAGGTGTTTCTCTCCGGCCTGATGCACCACCAACGGCCGCTCATCTTCGGCAAGCAAGGCCAACGCGGGCGGTACGGTTTCGTTCAGCGCCTGCGCACCCAGGCTGCCGCCGACAATCAGCACACGCAATGGCCCGGTATGCCGGGCATACCGAAAAGTCGGCGCTGGCAAGACGGCGATATCCGGTCGCACCGGGTTGCCCACCCAATCACCCCGTTTCAATGC
Source organism: Sulfuritalea sp. (assembly GCA_021738105.1). Next base: position 1,200 of record JAIPCS010000068.1, on the reverse strand, counting down.
CTTGGGAAATCCGGTCAGCACACGATCGGCGAGACTTCCCAGCACCCGGTTGGCGAGGCCGGCTACCGAGTTCTGCTCATGCAGCACCAGTGGAATGCCCCGCAAGGAGGCCATCATGCCGCCGGGAAAACTGATGTATCCGCCCAGACCCAACACCACGTCGGGACGAATGCGTTTGAGTTCGGACCAGGCCTGGCCAAATCCGCGCAGCAGATTGACCGGCAACATGAGTTTGCGCAGCCAGCCCTTGCCGCGCAGGGCCGAGAAACGCACCCAGGCCATTTCGTAGCCACGTCCCGTCGTCAGTCTCGCTTCCATTCCATCGGGGTGACCCATCCATGCAATCTTCCAGCCGAGTTCGCGCAAATGCTCGGCCACGGCCAGCCCCGGCATGATGTGTCCGCCCGTGCCGCCAGCCATGATCAGCAGCGTCTTGCTCATACTTGCTGCCCCCGCATCATTAGGCAGTTTTGGTTGCGGCCGTCCCTGCGGGACTTAACTTGCTGGCGCAAGTTAGCCTTCACCGAAATCGGCAGATGACGCGGGGTCATACTTGCTGCCCCCGCATCATCTGCCGATTTTCCCAATCCACCCGGAGCAGAATTCCCAATGCCAGACAATTGGTCACGATGCCGGAACCGCCGAAGCTCATTAACGGCAGGGTCAGGCCCTTGGTCGGCAACAGGCCCATGTTCACGCCCATGTTGATGAAGCCCTGGACGCCGAGCCAGATACCGATACCTTGCGCGACCAGGCCGGAATGGACGCGCCCCAGCACCAGCGCCTGCCGGCCGATGGCAAAGCAGCGTTGCACCAGCAGTGCGAACAGGCCGACCACAACGCAGACGCCGACAAAGCCCAACTCTTCGGCAATGACCGCAAGCAAGAAGTCGGTGTGCGCTTCGGGCAGGTAGAACAGCTTCTCGACACTGGCACCCAGACCAACACCGAACCATTCGCCGCGACCAAACGCAATCAATGCGTGCGAGAGTTGATAGCCTTTGCCGAAGGCATCCTGCCAGGGGTCCATGAACCCAAAAATACGCTCGCGCCGATAAGGTGAAACCCAGATCATGATGATGAAACTGATTATCAGGACGACAACGAGGCCAACAAAGACCCGGGCATTGATGCCGCCGAGAAACAGGATGCCGGTAGCGATACAAAGTATGACGACCAGCGCGCCGAAGTCAGGTTCCC
>JAIPCS010000067.1 GCA_021738105.1 Sulfuritalea sp. | reverse complement strand
CCACCGGTTGATCAAAGCCCGGTTCCGGAGGGGGCCCGGCCCTACGACTGGGACGAAACCACCGGCTTGGCCCGCAGGTTCATTCCAGGCCAGCCTGGCGGCATGCACGCGCTGACCGGGCTCGCCCACGACCGCGACAGCCACGTCGCCTACGACGCAGAAATTAACGAGCAAACCCTGCGTTTTCGTAGCTTGAAACTTGCGGCCTTGCAAAAGACGCTCAAGGCACCGACGGTATTTGGCGATCGCAAGGGCGAATTGCTGGTTATCGGCTGGGGCAGCACCAAGGGTGCAATCGAGGAAGCTGTTGAGACGATGCGCGGGGAAGGGCGTAAGGTGTCATCGTTGCACCTGCAGTTTCTCCAGCCGCTGCCCCCGGGAATCAAGGAAATCTTGAAAGGCTTCAAGCAGGTCATGACCATCGAGAACAACTGGAGCGATCGACCCGAAGATCAGATCATCGACGAAACCAATCGACGCTATTCGTCCCTGGCGATCTTGTTGCGCTCGCGCTATCTGGTGGATATTGATTGTTGGAGCGAGGTCAAGGGCCAGCCGATCAAGCCGGGCACTATCCGACGAGTAATGAATGAAAAGTTGAAGAAATAGGATGGCGTACCGCGACGTATCGAAACGATTGAACCAGCGCCTGAACCGGAAAAGGTGAATTAGCCATGAACATGATGTCCGCTACAGAGTGCCTCCTGCAAATGTGCGACGAGCATCTCGAACTCGAAGACTATGCGAGCGGTGTGCCGCGCTGGTGCACGGGCTGCGGCGATAACGCCATTCTCGCGGCAGTGCAGCGTCTGTGCCGCGACGAAGGTTTGCGGCCGGAGAAGACCGTATTTGTATCCGGGATTGGCTGCTCAAGCCGCTTTCCGCACTACATGAAAACCTACGGTTTCCACGGTATTCATGGACGTGCCCTTCCCATCGCCGAGGGTGTCAGGATGGCGCGGCCTGACCTCAACGTATTCGTGAACACCGGTGACGGCGACTGCTGCAGCATTGGCGCCGCACACTGGATTCATGCCATCCGATACAACATGAACATCACGGTGTTCCTGCATGACAACCAGATCTACGGCCTGACCAAGAAACAAGCTTCACCTACATCTCCCATTGGGACCAAGAGCAACACTACCCCCCGTGGCAGCTATCTGGATGCGCTGAATCCGCTGTCGGTGACCTTGGGAGTGCAGAATGTTTCCTTTGTCGCCCAAGCGGTTGACTGGATACCGGAGGTCTTGTTCGACATCGTCAAGGCGGCTTATCACCACAAGGGATTGTCATTTGTTCGTATCGTCCAAAGGTGTCCGGAGTGGTTGCCGACGTCGCTCGATCCGTGGCTTCACGATCCCAACCGGGTGCAGTTACTCAACCACGAGAACGGTTTGCAGTCGAGCGTGGGCCTGTCGCGCGTGTACAAGAATCAGCTGCAGCACGACCCATCAAACATCGATCGGGCGCGTGAAATCGCATCCAGTACGAATACGGTTCCCGTCGGAATACTGTATCGAAATCCGGAAGTTCCGTGCTACGAGGATCTGCGGCGCTTTGACAAGTTACGTACGCCTGAACTGACCCGGGCAGGGCTCAACGCGGAGTTGGACAAATACACGGTCTGGCCGCAGGAACAGAAGGAAATGGTCGCTTAGGGTGCCATATTGAGTGCCAAAAGTAGCTGGAAGTTAACCCGCCAGCAAGCTAGGTGAGAAATACTATGGAAGCCGATACCCAGTCGCATATCGCATTTTTCTTGACAGGCAGAAGGCCGAGTGAGCACTTGGATGCTGTCGCCGGACTGAACTTGCGTCCGGCGCTTTTTTCCGGGTTTCGCGATCTCACACTGTTGCGCTACGATTTCCCGCTGGTGCTGGTTGCCAAGCGTTCTGACAAGCTCATGGTGCAGTCGTTGTCCGGTCTTATAGACAATGCGCTTGCCGAAGCCGCATCAGGGAGCGATGGTGAGCGAATCAGAAAACATGTGCTCAGTCTGGAGCAGGCGATCCGGGCTCTTGTTACTGGTGGGGTCGAGGGGGCCTTCTCCGCGCTTTGGGACCAGGCAGCAGTGCAGTTGGCAAAGGCTGATGACAATTCGTTCGAGGATAGCCTGAGGCGCACTCGAGCAGCAATCAAGTTCGATGGCGAGGTAGTGGGTTGTGACGCCATGCTGCCCTCACGCTTGCTGCAGCATGCGTGGGCCGCAGCGCAAAAGCAGAAGGCCGAGGAATTTCGCAGGGAAATAGCCCGGCTGGTGCTTAGGCTGTCCGATATCCTTAAAGCTGATTTCGAACGCTCTGAAGCGGGGCGCAGCGCCAAACATTTGAAAGCTGCGGTAGGAGCCGGATTCGTCGACGCGTTCGATTTTGACGCCATGTCGAGCATGCTCTCCAAGGCGATGCCAAAAGACGGCTTTTCTGAAAGTCGGCGCAGGCGCATTGGCGAGTTGCTCGAAGTGTTGAACGCGCAGCAGTTCTTTCCCGTCCCGGCGGCTTCCGAAAAGAAAGCCGGTGCAAGCAAGCAGTATTCCTTTCTTTTCCACAGTTGCGCAGACGCATTGAAGGCGTTTCGCAAACGTCTGCCAAAGCTTATCGAACTCTCCAAGGCCATCACGATAGCCGAACTCGAAATTGATGGCCAATACAGCGAATCAAAGCATGATGCCTTGTTCGAGCAGTTTGGTGCCAACGGGCTGGACCCGCAGGAATTGGCTCCGTTTCCCGACTATCTGGTTTGCGTCAGCGCCGAGAAAATGCAGGCGATCGAGCACGCACAACTGATGGAGATTCTGTCTTCTGGCCTGCCGATCAAGGTACTGCTCCAAATTGATGACATTCTCGAAGAGTCACCAAACGGGGAAGGCAATCTCACTTCCGGCATGCGTAGCAGACAGACGGCCAACATGGCAATCGGACTGAATGAGGTGTACGTACTGCAGTCGAGTGCTTCCAATCTGTTTCGCTTCCGAGAGCGGGTGCTGCGCGGGTTGAATTATCCTGGCCCCGCGCTGTTCAGTATTTTTTCAGGCGCTAGCGGTGCCGCTTCAGATTTGCCTGCGTATCTGATGTCCGCAGCAGCAATGGAGTCACGCGTTTTTCCAGCATTTACATATGATCCGTCAGCCGGTCCGAATTGGGCTGCGCGTTTCTATCTCGAGGCAAATACTCAGGTGGATCTTGATTGGCCGATTCGAAATTTCGCCTATGAGGACGAACAGCACCAGAGAATGTCGGAGGATCTGGCATTCACATTCGTGGATTTTGTTGCCAGTGATCGTCGTTACGCCAAGCATCTAGCGAGAGTTCCACGGGAAAAGTGGAACGGAAGCATGATTCCGATAGATGAGTCTTTGACATCGGAGCGCAAGGGATTACCGGACAAGGTGCCCAGCTTGCTGATGATCGATGCTGACAACGTACTGCAGAAAGTGATTGTCGACGAACGTCTGATCAGAGAGGCACGTCGTTGCCGCGAGATGTGGCACAGCCTGCAGGAGTTGGGTGGTGTGCATAATTCGCACGCGGAAAAACTGCTAGCGCGAGAGAAGAATGCCTGGGAAGAACGCATGCAGCAAGAAGCTGAGGCACACGCTGCGGCTCTGCCTGCCGGGGGAGTAACTGCCCCGGCGACTCAGGCCACCCTGGCTGCAGCGGATGTGCTGGTGGAGCAAGAACCGGAAAGATCGCTCGACGAGGCGTATATCGAGACGCCGAGGTGCTCTACCTGCGACGAATGCACCCAGATCAACAAAAACATGTTTGCCTATGACGGAAACAAACAGGCATACATAGTCGACATCAATGCCGGAACTTACGCGCAACTGGTAGAGGCTGCAGAGAGCTGTCAGGTGTCCGTCATTCATCCGGGCTTGCCTCTTAACCCTAAAGAACCCGGCCTGGAAGAACTGCTCAAACGCGCCGAGCCATTTCGCTAAGCTCTAACACGCGGTTCGGCTTTCATACGCGGCTTTACGCCGCACAATGGATTTCAGGATGTACTTGCTGTCGCGTGCCAAAGACGCAGTTTGTCCAACGAAAGCTGCTCCGTCTCGGCCACGACCATACGTGCGCCGTCGAAGTTTTCGTTGATGGTGTAGTCGCTGAGTGTGATTACCGTCGGAATACCAGCAGCAAGAGCGGCGGCCAAACCATGTGAAGAGTCTTCGAGGACCAGGCAGTCTCGCGGAGGGAGGTTGAGTTGAGCGAGTGTCCATCGGTAGATTTCCGGCGACGGTTTTTTGGCCGCCACGACATCGCCTGAAGCGATGGCATCAAACCAGGTGTCCGCGCTGGGTCCCAAATTGGCCCGCAATAAACCTACAACGTTCTCCAACTTAGAACTCGATGCGATTGCCAGCCGGACATCTTCGGTACGTGCATCGCAAATAAGCTGTCCGATGTCTGCACGCAGGGTGATCTCGCCCGCCGCCAAGAGCCGTTGGTAGTTTGCTGTTTTGATATCGTGAATACGGCGCAGCAGTTCTTCGAAATCGGGTCGAGCGCAGGTTTCCGGATCAAATTTTTCAGCGTAGTAGCGAATCCTTTCCATGCCTCCCGCTACATCCAGCAGGCTTCCATATAAGGCCTCGTCCCAATGCCAGGACAACCCGACCTCTGAAAAAGCAGCATTGAATGCCGGACGATGGCCGTCACGCTCGGTATAAGCAAGGGTGCCGTCAACATCAAAAATGAGTGCGCGCAGAGCCATGATGAATCACCACAAAACAAGTAATGAGATGCAAAGATTAGCCGATTTTTCGTCCAGTGGAAAATTTAGGTGCGGATTATTTGAAAATGGCACGACCTCTGTATTTCTCAGGGCCAGACGGTGCTACAGTTCACCATTTAGGGGCGTCGGCGGCCCATCGTCGGCCTTGATGCTGCACACAGTGATGGAGTCTGAGCGCAAGTGAAATCAACGAATATCGGCGCCCACGAGTATTTTCATAAAGTCGTGGATTGCCAGTGGGCATGTCCGGCCCACACTCCCGTTCCCGAGTACATCCGGTTGATTTCCGCCGGGCGCTACTCGGAAGCCTACATGATCAACTGGCGATCCAATGTCTTTCCGGGCATTCTCGGACGCGTGTGCGACCGCCCCTGTGAACCCGCCTGTCGTCGCGGCAGGGTGGACAAAGAACCCGTTGCCATTTGTCGATTAAAGCGTGTGTGCGCCGATCTCAAGGACGATGTTCAGGATCTCCTGCCACGAGCGCCATCAAAGAAAAATGCAAAGCGCATCGCCTGCATAGGCGCTGGCCCCGCCTCATTGACAGTAGCCCGCGATCTGGCAGTGCTCGGCTACCACGTCACAGTGTTCGACAACGGCGCATCTCCCGGCGGCATGATGCGAAGCCAGATACCCAAGTTCCGTCTGCCCGACGAGGTAATCGACGAGGAGTGCGGCTACATCATCGACCTCGGTGTTGAAACCCGTTATAACCAATGGGTTACCAGTCTTCGTGATGTGCTTGCCGAGGATTGGGATGCGGTATTTGTCGGCACCGGGGCGCCACGAGGCCGAGACGCGGAAATTCCTGGTCGGCAGGAAGCTGCAGCACATATCCACATAGGGATCGACTGGCTTGCCAATGTAGCCTTCGGTCATACAGAGAAAATTTCAAAGCGAGTGATTGTTCTTGGCGGTGGCAACACGGCGATGGACTGTTGTCGCTCGGCGCGCAGGTTGGGTGGCGAAGAAGTCAAGGTTGTGGTGCGCAGCGGTTTCGATGAAATGAAGGCCTCGCCCTGGGAAAAGGAAGAAGCCATTCACGAGGGCATTCCGATTCTCAACATGCTGGTGCCGAAGGAGTTTGTCCACGATAACGGCAAGTTGACTGGCGTGTTTTTCGAGAAGGTGCGCGCCGAGTACGACGGCAAAGGGCGGCGCAGTCTGGTTCCCACGGGCGAACCGGATGTCCTGATGGAGTGTGACGAAGTGCTCGTGGCGATCGGACAAGAGAACTCGTTCCCGTGGATTGAGAAGGACATCGGCCTCGAGTTTGACAAGTGGGGCTTGCCGGTATTGGACGAGAAAACGTTTCAGTCGACGTTGTCGAAGGTATTTTTTGGTGGCGATTCGGCGTTCGGCCCGAAGAACATCATCACAGCTGCGGCTCACGGCCACGAAGCGGCTATATCCATCGACCTGTTCTGTCGTGGCAAAAGTTTGCAGGATCGTCCGCCGCCGATGGTCAATCTTGTCAGCCAGAAGATGGGCATCCATGAATGGAGTTACGACAACCAGATATCAGAGGAGGAGCGCAAGAAGGTACCTGTAAAGGCTCTTGAAAAGACGCTCAAAGACATCAAGCTTGAGCTCGAGTTGGGGTTTGATCCTTTCATGGCTTGTGCCGAGGCTGAGCGTTGCCTCAATTGCGACATTGAGACCGTGTTTACCGTCAAGACGTGCATTGAATGTGACGCTTGCGTCGATATCTGCCCAACGGAGTGCATCACCTTTACCAGCAATGGTGAAGAAGATGACTTGCGAGGCCGCCTGAAGGCGCCGGCGCCGGACAAGAGCCAAGATTTGTACGTATCAGATATTCTCAAGACAGGACGTGTCATGGTCAAGGACGAAAACATCTGCCTGCATTGTGGCATGTGCGCAGAGCGTTGCCCGACGGGCGCATGGGATATGCAGAAATTCTTCCTGCAAATGGCAGAAGCCGGAACGGAGGCGCCAAGGACATGAGTTCAACTACCAACATCCAGAGTTGCAACGATTTTGTTATCAAGTTTGCCAACGTCAATGGTTCAGGTTCTGCATCAGCCAACGAACTGTTTGCGCGCGCGATCATGCGTATGGGCGTACCGGTTGCACCGCGTAATATTTTTCCGTCCAACATCCAGGGTATGCCTACGTGGTACGAAATGCGCGTTTCGGCGGATGGCTGGCTCGGTCGTCGCGGCGGCTGCGATCTAATGGTTGCGATGAATCCGCAGACATGGGATCGCGACCTCGCCGAGATTGACTCTGGCGGCTATCTTTTCTACGACTCGACCAAGACTCAGCCACGCTCCCGGTTTCGAGAAGACATCACGGTTCTGGGTATCCCTCTCACCGAAATCTGCAATCGCGAATATACCGACCCGCGCCAGCGGCAGTTGTTCAAGAACATCATGTATGTTGGTGCGCTCTCGGCACTGCTGGACATGGATCTTGGTGTTGTCGAGAATCTGATCGCTGATCAATATCGTGGTAAGGACAAACTGATCGGTGCTAACGTCAACGCCCTCAAATTGGGCTATGACCATGCCAAGGCCAATCTTCCCTGTCCGATCGGACTGCGTGTGGAACAGTCTGATGGTGTCGGTGATCAGATCTTCATTAATGGAAACAACGCCTGTGGACTGGGCGCGATTTATGGCGGTGCGACAGTTGCCGCCTGGTATCCGATAACGCCATCGACATCGGTAATCGAGGCTTTCGCCAGCTATTGCCGCAAGTATCGTACTGACCCTGACAACGGCATGGCTCGTTACGCAGTGGTTCAGGCTGAAGATGAGTTGGCATCGATCGGAATGGCAATCGGTGCTGGATGGAATGGCGCGCGTGCCTTCACGGCGACTTCGGGCCCCGGTATTTCCCTGATGCAGGAGTTCTTCGGACTGGCTTATTTTGCCGAAGTTCCCGTGGTGATCTTTGACGTGCAGCGTGGCGGACCATCTACCGGCATGCCGACGCGTACACAGCAATCCGATCTGATTTCCTGTGCCTACTCCTCGCATGGTGATACCAAGCACATAATGCTTTTTCCGGAAGATCCCCACGAGTGCTTCACTCTCGGCGCGCAGGCATTTGATCTGGCTGATCGGTTGCAGACACCCGTTTTTGTTCTGCTTGATCTCGACATCGGGATGAATGACAGGCTGTGCAAGCCATTCGAATGGGATGATCAGCGCCGCTATGATCGCGGCAAGGTAATGAGCGCGGAAGATCTGGAAGCCGGCAAGAATTTTGGCCGTTATCTGGACGTCGATGGTGATGGAATTCCGTGGCGGACCATTCCTGGTACCCACCCGACCAAAGGTGCCTTTTTCAGTCGGGGCACGACACGCAACGCTTACGCCAAGTACAGCGAGGCCGGAACCGACTATGTTTACAACATGGAACGTCTGCGGCGCAAGTTTGAAACGGCCAAGAGCCTATTGCCAGCACCCATTCTGCAACGCGCTTCGCAGCCGAGTCGTTATGGAGCGATCTACTACGGGTCGACCGGTCCAGCCATGGCCGAGGCATCTGCGCTTCTTGAGGCGCAAGGCGTTCATGTCGATACCCTGCGCGTGCGTGGCTTTCCTTTTGCCGACGAGGTAATCGACTTCATCAACGAGCACGACTATGTTTTCGTCATCGAACAGAACGAGAGCGGTCAGTTGCGCATGCTGCTCTGTACCGAAGGCGAGGTCGATCCGAAACAATTGATCCGCGTGCTGCACTATGACGGAACGCCCATTACTGCCCGCTTCATTTCCGGAAGAATCGCCGACGCACTCTCGGAGCACAAAGTGACTCCAATTCGCAAAAAGGTGGCTTCATGACCTATCTCGTCAAACCCAATATTCTGCGGCCCGACACGCCCAGAAACACGCTCGGCTACACGCGGCGCGACTATGAAGGCGCAATTTCGACACTCTGCGCCGGCTGTGGTCACGACTCGATCAGTGCAGCGGTGGTTCAGGCCTGTTTCGATCTCGACATAGAGCCGCACCGCGTTGCCAAACTTTCGGGTATCGGCTGCTCTTCAAAGACACCAGACTATTTCCTGGGTGCTTCGCATGGTTTCAATACCACCCATGGCCGCATGCCGTCGGTGCTCACCGGAGCCGCACTGGCCAATCGCGACCTGATCTACATGGGTATTTCAGGAGATGGTGACTCAGCGTCGATCGGTATCGGCCAGTTTGCCCACGCCATGCGGCGTGGGGTCAATATGACCTACATCGTCGAAAACAACGGCGTCTACGGTTTGACCAAAGGGCAGTTCTCGGCCACGGCGGACAAAGGTTCAAAGAGCAAGCGTGGCGTCGTGAACAGCGACACGCCAATCGATCTTGTTGCACTTGCCTTGCAACTGGGAGCCAGCTATGTGGCGCGCAGTTTTTCCGGAGACAAGGAGCAGTTGATCCCCCTGATCAAGGGCGCACTGCGTCATCGTGGTCCTGCCTTCATTGATGTGGTTAGCCCCTGTGTAACGTTCAACAATCATGCCGGATCGACCAAGAGCTACGACTATGTGCGCGAGCATAACGACGCGGTAAATCGTCTCGACTTCATCCTGCCGCGCGACCAGATCAACGCGTCCTACGAGCCGGGTTCGCTGCGCCGCATCGTCCAGCATGATGGTTCCATTCTGCATTTGCGCAAGCTGGCAACGGATTACGATCCATCGGATCGCGTCGGCGCCATGAATCATCTGCAGGAAAGACATGCGCTTGGGGAAATAGTCACCGGCTTGCTGTATGTCGATAGTGCCGCTGAGGACATGCACCGCCATCTCAATACAGTGGAAAAGCCGCTCAATCAGTTGGGCGATGCCTATCTGTGTCCGGGCAGCAAGGCGCTGCACGCATTGAACGCTTCGCTTCGGTAGACTTTCTGCAAGGCCAGCGCGACGGCACGGTGCAGCTTATTTTTCGCGTGTCGGCCTTGGGCGCTTGCCTATCACTACGTTTACGCTGACGTCTTTTCCGTCACGCCTGAGCACAAACGGTGCCGGTCTTTCGGGCTCCAGTGCCGCAATCAGTTCCAGCATACGTTGAGCATCTTTTACATTTTTGCCTGCCACCTGAGTCAGCACGTCTCCGGGTTTGATCCCGGCCTTGTCGGCTGGACTGCCACGCATGACACCGGCAATCAGCGCTCCCGAAGTGCCCGCAAGCTTGAATGACTCGGCCAGTTCTTCGGTGATCTCCTGTACTTCGACGCCCACCCAGCCGCGGGTGACGCCGCCGGTCTTGACAATTTGTTCCATGACGTTTTTCGCCAGCGATACGGGAATGGCAAAGCCGATACCCATGGAACCCCCGCTTTGCGAATAGATTGCCGTGTTGATGCCCACCAGATGTCCGTTGGCGTCCACCAGCGCGCCTCCGGAATTGCCCGGGTTGATGGCCGCGTCGGTTTGTATAAAGTTTTCGAAGGTGTTGATGCCCAGATGTGAGCGACCCAGCGCGGAGACGATACCGGAGGTGACGGTCTGTCCGACACCAAAAGGATTCCCGATGGCCAGCACAACATCGCCTACGCGCAGACTTTCACTGCTACCAAAAGAAATTACCGGCAGTTTATGGTCAGCTGGAATTCGTAACACGGCCAGGTCGGATTCCGGGTCGGTGCCGACGACGAGTGCCTTGTACTTGCGTCCGTCGCTGTGCGCGACTTCAATCTCGTCGGCACCGTCGACCACGTGATAGTTGGTCAGAATGTAGCCTTCGGGCGAAACCACGACACCACTACCCAGTCCGGATCGGCGTTGGGACAACTCGCCAAAGCGGTCGCCAAAAAAGTGCCGGAAAATGGGATCGTTGGTAAACGGGTCTCGTGGCCCTTTCACTTCCTGGGTAGTAAAGATATGCACGACCGCCGGCAGGGCCTTCTTTGCGGCGTCGGCATACGAACTTGGACGAAGTGCCGCGCTACCGGCAGGCGCTTCGATCACCGTTGCCACTTCGGGAAAGGCGCGATTCGAGTTGGGCAGATGGGGCAGCCATTCCGGTTTGAGTGTCTTCACGACAAACAGGACAGCAACGCAGATCGTAACGGTTTGGGCAAAAGTCAGCCAAAGGCGGCGCATAATTTAATATTTTGGGGGGGCGAAAAGAATGCCAGGTAAAGAAGTGCTACGAGAAAATCTTTGCGCCCATCTGAATAGTGAACTCGAAATTGCGCGCTTCCATGATTATTGCCCAAACGGACTGCAAGTGGAAGGACGTGAGCGCGTTGCGCGTGTTGTTTGTGGCGTCACCGCCAGCCAGTCCTTGGTCGAAGCGGCGATAGAACGCCAGGCCGATGCGCTGCTGGTGCATCATGGATGGTTCTGGAAGTCGGAAGATGGTCGTGTTACCGGGTTTCGCAAACAGCGCATGGCCCGCCTGCTGGCGCACGACATCAGTTTGTTTGCATTTCATTTGCCGCTGGATGCCCACCCCAGACTGGGAAACAACGCGCAACTGGCAGCGCGTCTGGGCTGGGAGATCACAGGACGATTTGCCGAGCAGGACATCGGTTTTGTAGGCGTCCCCTCAGCGCCGACTTTTGCAGGAGATCTGGCGAAACAACTGGAACAGACACTGGGTCGTACACCGCTGTTGATCGGAGACCCGCAACGACCGATCACGCGTATCGCCTGGTGCAGCGGCGGCGCGCAGGACTATTTTGAAGTAGCTCTGGCAACCGGGGCCGACATTTTCGTTTCCGGCGAAATCTCGGAGCAGACCGTGCATCTTGCCCGCGAAACCGGGATGGCCTTCATTTCTGCCGGTCATCATGCCACTGAACGTTATGGCGTGATGGCACTCGGAGAACATCTGGCGGAGACCTTTGGTATTACTTGCGAGTTTGTCGATATCGACAATCCGGTGTAATCATTCGAGACGGAAGGTCACCGGAAACAGTGATTGACCGGGGCTCCCGGGCAGAGTACCGATACTGCGGGCGGCCTGCAGTGCCGCCTGGTCGAGCAGGGCATGGCCCGAGCTGCGGGCAACAGACACCGAAACAAGACGGCCGTCCTCAGCGAGTTGCAGCAACAGAATCACTTCGCCCTCCATGCCCCGCTGAATGGCTTCTGGCGGATAGTAAAGGTGCTTGGTCAGCGATGCTTGCGCACGTCGCAGCGCACTGCCCTGTAACTTGCGAGGCGATGTGATCGGTGGTGGAGAGCGGGTGACGACTTCGTTTGGTTCGGTACTTACCGATTCTGCCACGGCCTCCATCGGTGTCTGGGGAACCAGTTGAGCATCGATTCTTGTCTTGGGAACCGGCCGAATTTGAGTTTCTCGCCATGTCGGGACGATGATCAACATGGCGTGCAAGGAAAGGCTCAGCAGCAAGGCGGCGATAAAAGGCATTGCGTAATTCTAATTCCCGCATCGCCATACCCGCCTTAATCCTGAGTAAATGAGCAGCCCTCTTTTGGCAAACCGAGAGTACGCGCTGCCGGCTTGATGGACGCGGACATATACTTCCCACTATGAAAGCAATCATCGTTTTATTGACCTTCCTGATCTTTGCCTCGAGCGCAGGTGGAGCGAGCCTTCCCGATCCGGTGCGATTTGCCCTTGCCATTGAGCGCGGCGATCTGTCCCAGGCACGCGAATGGCTTGATGCCGGCCTTTCCCCCGACTTCGAAGGAACGCCGATAGGCACTGGGTTGATGATCGGCGCCTGGGAAGGAAACATCCCGATGATGGAATTGTTTGTCGGGCGCGGCGCGGATATCAACCAGACCAACGCAATTGGCGAGCAGGCTTTGCTGCATGCAGCGTGGAAGGGACATCTGAAGTCGGTGCGCTGGTTGGTCGAGCGTGGTGCCCGTTTGAATCGTCGGGGCAAGCAGTGGTCGGCGCTGCACTATGCCGTGTTTGCCGGTCAAATTGAGGTGGCGCGCTACCTGATGCAACAGGGAGCCGACATCAACGCGCTGTCCACCAACGGCTCGACCCCGCTGATGATGGCAGCACGCGAGGGGCAGGAGACGATAGCCAGGGAACTGTTGGCGGCGGGCGCACAGGCCGATATCGTCAATGAACGTGGTGACGACGCGCTACGGTGGGCGATGCGCAACAACAATCTGAAAATCGCCCGGGAGATCACCGGTCGGGATCGTTTTGCAGAGATCGTGTCGCGGCCGGTGGCGACCTGGGAGCCCGAGGTACGCTCGCAACCCGTGCCGGATCGTGTCGATAGTCTGATGGCACAGGCGCGCAGGATGGAGGCCTCAGGGAGGCGCAGCGAAGCGCGCAAGATTTATCGGGCAGCGATCGCTGCCATTCGGCAAGCCGAAGTGCTGGCCCAAAAAGCCGCGAAGAACGCCCGTGCAGCTACAGGGATGACGATTACCGCGAAGCGCAACAAGCCCGGCGAGCAATCCGCAGCGTTGAGCTATTCAACCCCTGCGGTCGAGAACGAGTCGGAGGATGATTCCCGTACTACTGGTGCAAAAGTCGGCGATGGTGATACGGCGAATGATGGCGTTGTGGAAGACTGGTTGCGTCGCGCGCGCGAACTGGAGTCAGCCGGAAATCGAAAAGAGGCACTGCACGCGTATCGTCAGGCTGCGAATGTATTGCGCACTCCCAAGCCAAAGCCAAAGCCAAAGCCTTCCAGCCCGAGATTCTTCAATTCGCCAACACTTCCATGATCCCAGGTCTGTAGTATCGGTATTCCCACAATTGACATCTAAAGTTTAAAAGATTACGATATAGGCAATCTAATTACATTACAGTAAATTTGCATTTCCCCAGGAGAAGCCATGAGTGAGAAAAAATTTGCATCGCACGCTGACCTTGAAGAAAAGAAAGTCAGCTTCGAGAAGCTTTCCGACAATGCCTACGCCTATACCGCCGAAGGCGATCCGAACACTGGTGTGATCATCGGCGCGGACTCGGTAATGATTATCGACGCCACTGCCACACCCGTCATGGCGCAGGACGTGATCCGTTACGTGCGTCAGGTCACCGACAAGCCAATCAAGTACGTCACGCTGACCCATTACCACGCGGTCCGCGTGCTGGGCGCCTCGGGCTACAAACAGGAAGGTCTGCAGGACATCATCGCCTCGAAACAGACACGTGAGTTGATTGTCGAGCGCGGCCAGCAGGATATGGATTCTGAAATCGGCCGCTTCCCGCGCCTGTTCAACTCGGTCGAAAGCGTACCCGGCCTGACCTGGCCGAGCGTGGTGTTCGATAGGGAAATGACCTTGTGGATGGGTGATCTGGAAGTCAAGATCATGCATTTGGGTCGCGGCCACACCAAGGGCGACACGGTGGTCTGGTTACCGCAGCAGAAAATTCTGTTCTCCGGCGATCTGGTCGAGGCCGACGCCGCCTGCTATACCGGCGATGCCTATCTGGCCGACTGGCCGGCGACGCTGGATGCGCTGGCGGCGTTGAAGCCTGAAAAGATGATTCCGGGTCGTGGTCCGGCGCTGATGAATCCGGAGCAGGTTCAAAAAGGTCTGGCCTATACCCGGGACTTCGTATCCACGCTGTATCGCAGCGCTCAGGAAGCTGTTGCCCAAGGTATGGATCTCGCAGCCTGCATGGCGCATACGCGCAAGAATATGGATCCAAAATTTGCCCAGGTTTTCATCTACGAACACTGCCTGCCCTTTGATGTGACCCGGGCGCACGACGAAGCTTCAGGGATAGTCGATCCGCGCATCTGGACCGCCGAACGCGATCAGCAAATGTGGCACGCCCTGCAGGCGGCTGCCTGAACGCATCGCCGGAGAGGAAGGAGTTCAGTTGATGTTGTCGACCTACAACTATCCCAAATTCGAATACAAGACGCCGCCGGAAATCGCCAGCGGCCAACGTTTGAAAGTTCCTGTCGTGGTGGTGGGCGCCGGCCCCGTGGGCCTGGCTGCGGCGCTTGATCTGCAAGTGCACGACATTCCCGTGTTGCTGCTGGACGAGGACGATACCGTTTCGATAGGCTCGCGTGGGGTGTGCTATGCCAAGCGTGCGCTTGTAATCCTCGACCGCTATGGCGTCGGCGACGCGGTATGCGACAAAGGTGTGTCTTGGAATGTCGGACGTACTTTTTTTCGCGATAAGGAAGT
>JAIPCS010000066.1 GCA_021738105.1 Sulfuritalea sp. | reverse complement strand
GGGGCCGTGAGAAAAGGCCGTGGGCTAACGGCGCCCGGTCCCGGCGAGGCCAGCTTCGCCGTCCCGCCAACGCCGACTTTTTCGGCAACCACGGTGCCTTACGGTATTCTGGTCACCGGTGTGGGCGGCACCGGTGTTGTCACCATTGGCGCGCTGATCGGAATGGCTGCGCACATAGACGGCAAGGGTGTCACCGTACTCGACATGACGGGGCTGGCGCAAAAGGGCGGAGCAGTGTTTTCTCACGTTCGAATTTGTGACGATCCGCAAGCCATACACGCCGTGCGCGTGGCGACCGGCGAAGCCGACGCGGTGATCGGCGGCGACGCGATCGTTACTGCCTCGCCAGATGCTCTGATGCGAATGCAAACAGGGCGTACACGAGTCGTGGTGAATTGCGCAGAAACCCCAACTGCAGATTTCACGCGCAATCCTGATTGGCAGTTTCCTCTGGCGAAGATTCGGGATGTGCTTGGTGAAACAGTCGGTGCCGAGTCCGCCCATTTTGTCGAGGCCTCCGATCTCGCCCTTCGTCTCCTCGGCGATACGATCGCCAGCAATCTGTTTTTACTCGGTTATGCCTGGCAGCTAGGCATGGTTCCCGTTTCCGAAGACGCGATAGACCGGGCCATTGAACTCAACGGAACCGCCGTCGCCATGAGTCGAGCTGCATTTCTCTGGGGACGACGTGCGGCCCACGACCAGAGCGCCGTTGAGACCTATGCCCGACCGAAAATCGAGATACCACCCGCACCGACACTCGACAAACTGATCACAAAACGTGTCGCGTTTCTGACCGAATACCAGGATGCCGCCTACGCTTCCCGTTACCGTACGCGGGTAGAGAAAGTGCGCACGGCAGAAGCTGCACTGGACTCATCGCAACTCACCGAGGCCGTGGCACACAACCTGTTCAAGCTGATGGCGATCAAGGATGAGTATGAGGTCGCGCGGCTGTATGCCGAAACCGATTTCGTGGAAAAGATCGAGGAACGTTTTGAGGGTGATTTCACATTGAAATTCCATCTGGCCCCACCCTTGTTCGCACGCGCCGACCCGACGACCGGTCTGGTGGAAAAAGTGACGTTTGGTCCATGGATGCTGACCGCTTTCAAATGGTTGGCGCGGGCTCGCCGCTGGCGTGGATCGCGCTGGGACTTTTTTGGTCATAGCGAGGAGCGAAAACTGGAACGGGATCTGCTGACCGCCTATGAGGCCGATCTCGATGCGTTGCTGGCGAAGCTTGATCGGGCGTCCCTTCCCGACGCCACGGCGCTGGCCAAACTCCCAGAAAAAATTCGCGGTTTCGGGCATGTCAAGCAGCGCAGCATCGAGTCCACCCAGCCTGAACATACAGGCTTGCGTGTGAAACTGGGCATCGTTTGAAATTTCAGTTTCGGCGATGCGCCGGCTGCTTTTGGTGTTCCCGCCCGCTTGAAATTCAATGTGGCTCACAACATGTCGGGAACTTCGTCCCCGCATGTTGTGACCTGAAAATCCTCAGATACATTCTGGCCCGGCTGGGCCGGTACAAAAACACCGCGATTGCCTCGCACTTTCTGCCATCGAGTGCCCGCCAGATAACCAATAATTCCAGCTAGGCGGGCCCCGGACTCATGCCGGAGCCGAAGAGGAGTCAAACATGGCGGGCATCATCTGCGTTATCGGCAACAAGGGTGGCACTGGCAAGACCACAATTACACACATGCTGTGTCAGGGGATGGGATTGCTTGGCCAGCGAGCGGTTTGTGTACTCACGGATAGTTGCCGCGAGCCGCTGGATCCACAGGGTCGCCGCTATCTGGTCGCCGACGCGCGTTCGCGTGAGGCGCTGGTCAAGGTTGTCGACAAGATCCGTTCACTGAAGGAATGGATCGGCGTCATCGATGGTGGAGGCAACCGTACCGAGATGGACCGCAGCTTATATGGCATGGCTGATCTGGTTCTGTTGCCATTTAGAGATTCCCACGAGGATATCCGCACCGTGATTCGAGATCTCGAAATGTTCCCGCGCGCAAGGGCAATCCCATCACAATGGCCCACCAATATCTGGCAGCGCGGTTCGGCAGAAAAGACCATCGACGAATTCATGACCCGATTTGGCGACCGGATTCTGGAGCCCATCGACGCCATCTCCGCCAGCAAGCTGCTGCTGCAGAAAACCATACCGGCAAATCTGCCATCGCCACTGGCAAATGCCAGCCGTGCCGTGGCTCGTCAGGTTATGGAGCTGCTATAAACCGGCTTTCGTCGGGAATTTTTACTGCGGCCACGCTCGACATTGTTCACCCAATCACGAACATCGGTTGTCGACTGTTTGAAGATCGATTCAGTTCAGGCGCCGTTTGCGATTCACCATCAATGCGGCCTCCGACCGATTGCTCGCCCCCATGGCTTTCATGATGGCTGAGACGTGGATTTTTACCGTACCTTCTGTCAGACCCAGCAGTTCGCCGATCTGACGATTGCTTCGACCTTCGCTGAGCAAATTCAGAACCCGCACCTGGGCGGCAGTCAATCCAAAACGCTGAGCCAGTGTTTTTCCCTCGCCATGCGCGGTGTCGCTGCGACTCGTAAGCTCTCTCAGCTTGGGCGGTAAATAGATGTCTCCCGCCAGCACCGCACGCAGAGCCTCCAGCAACTCAATGCTGGAGCCCGACTTGGAAACAAATCCGGAGGCGCCGGCCTTCATCACCCGAGCGACAGTTTCAGCGTCGTCCAACGCCGAGAGAACCACCACCGGAACCGTTGGAAATCGCCGCACGACAACCGGCAGAAAAGTTTGTCCTTTGATGCCAGGGAGCATCAGGTCGAGAATCATCATGTCGATATCCTCGACATCGAGCACACCTATGGCTGCGTTGGCGTCAGCGACACCAAATGTTTTCGTTTCCTCGCCAAGGTTCTTCAAGGTGGCCAACAATCCTTCTCGCACCAAGGCATGGTCTTCCACTACCAATAGCTTGAGCATCACTCCCCCTATCAGGTTGGCATTGAATATGACAAGCGGCAGTTTAACGCGGAAGGCCGCACTGCGGTAATATCATCGGACATTTCAGGGAGCAATCGCCATGAGCACTACACCGTCCGATCCGATGGAATTTCTCAAGTCTCTTTGGGGCAACACTGGAATGCCGCTGCCCGGGCTGGTAACGCCGACACTGGATACCAATGAACTGGAAAAGCGCATTGCAGATCTCAAGGCGGTGGAGGGCTGGCTGAAAACCAATCTCGGCATGCTGCAAATGACGATTCAGGGGCTGGAAATGCAGCGAGCGACTTTATCTGCGATGCAGGCCATCACCCAGTCGGCCAGCAATTCGGATTCCAATGCCAATCCCTTTGCCAATCCTGCACTTTGGCCGTGGAACTTGATGCAGGGTGCGGATTCTGCCGCACCCGGTTCCGGGTCAGCGACGTCGACGGAACCCGATCAAAAACAACGAAAGTCTGGCGGTACAGCGAAATAGATCAGGTCAGGGACAGCCAAAGGGGCAGGCTCAGCATACCGAACAGCGTACTGACCGAGATCAGCCAGGCGACACGCGCGCCGTCCCCGCCCATACGCTGAGTGAGTATATAGGCCGCACTGGAGGTCGGCAGCGCGCTAAATACCAAAGCAATATCGGCGTTTATGCCGGAAAGACCCGACCAGTTGATCAACAACACGGCAGTCAAGGGCATCGCAACCAGTTTAACCAGCAAAATATAGCCGGCAGCAGCATGGGTCGCCGTGCCGCCGGAGCCGACCATTCGAAGTCCCGCACCAACCGCCAATAACCCCAGCGCAATCGCCGCCTGACCCAGACGCCCAAGTAATTGCTGCAAAGTTGCAGGTGGTTCGAATCCCGCCAGATTGGCAATAATGCCGGCAAGCGTCGCCAGAATCAGCGGATTTCTGGCCAGTTCGCGCCATACCTCGGCTTCCTTGTGACGCGCCAGCATCCAGACAGCAGCGGTATTCGCAAAAGGCACCATGGCTCCGATCACGATCGCCATCGCTGCGATACCGGAGACACCGTACAGACTTCCTGCAACCGCAAGCCCGATGTAGGAGTTAAAGCGAAATGCACACTGAAACTGTGACGCGAACGATATCGGCGTTATCGGAAACATCCGCCCCAGCGCGCCGAACAACATGCCGCTTGCCATCGCCCCGGCTGCGATTCCTATCATCGGCGCTGCAGCCGACCAGTCGATATGCGTTTTGACCAGACCGCTGAACAAAAGTGCCGGAAACAGAACGTAGTACACCAGCTTCTCCACTCCGCCCCAGAAATGGTCGCCCAGATGCAGCAGGCGACGCAAACCGGCACCGAGGAGAATCAGTGCAAAGTCGGGAAGAAGAGCGAGGGCAATCGTGGCTTCGACATGCATTCTTGGCCTAGATTACCCGCGCTTGTCGAAGTGCGGCAATTTCGTTTTCGGTATAGCCCGCCTCAGTCAGCACATGCGTGCTGTCAGCACCGGATTTTGGTGCAGGGATCGCGCCTTCCCATGGCCAGGCTGAGAGTTTGTAGGGCGGTGCATACTGCTTTGTATCTCCGACTTCGACGAGCATTTCCCGGGCCATGATTTGGGGATGCACTATTGTCTCGTCGAGACGCAATACCGGAGTGACACAACAATCCGCACCGTCAAAAATGCGTTGCCAGTGCTCCAGAGACTGCGATGCGATCAGCGTCGCCAACTCGTTCCTGACACGACGACCTTCACTTCCGCCAGCCAGTCCGAAAGGCGCCAGATCGGGACGGTCAATCACGACACACAACTGCTGCCAAAACTTGGGTTCAAGTGCGCCCACCGCTAGAT
This sequence comes from Sulfuritalea sp., assembly GCA_021738105.1. Next base: position 10,204 of record JAIPCS010000066.1, on the reverse strand, counting down.
AGCGCTGATCTGCAGTGCGGTACACCCCGTAACATGGCACGCCGCCAGTCAGCAGATCTGCACCACGAGGTGCCGGCTTTCCGTGGGCCAGCGTCGTAACCAGCGGGAAAATGTTGTGTGCAAGCACGGCGTCCGTCATCGCCACGTCGACATGGCTGCCAACGCCCGTTGTCTTGGCACCAATCACTGCAGCAAGAACTCCCAGCAATGGCGTGAGTGCTCCGCCGAGCAGATCACCAATTTGCAGATTCGGAATCGCGGGTGGGCCCGAACTGTCTCCGTCGTGCGTACCGATCTGATCAAGCAGTCCGGAAATCGCCAGGTAATTCAGATCGTGGCCGGCGACGTCCGCCCACGGGCCCGTCTGTCCGTAGCCGGTAATGGCGCAATAGACGATCCGGGGATTGATCGCCCGCACTGTCTCATACCCGATGCCGAGCTTGTCCACCACGCCGGGACGAAAACTCTCAAATACCACGTCGGCGTCCCGCGCCAGACGCAGGAAGACATCCACTCCTGCGGGCTGCTTCAGGTCCAGCCGCAAGCTTTTCTTGTTCCGATTGACGACGCGAAAAAACAAGCTGTCGTCGGCTCCGACACTGGCCGCGCGTTCTTCAGGACCCATGGCGCGCGCATAGTCGCCAGCGCCGGTGTCTTCAATTTTGATGACCTCCGCACCGAGATCGCCCAGATGCATGGTCGCGACCGGCCCCGGCAACAAACGCGTGAGATCAAGAATGCGCAGCCCGGCAAGCGGCCCTCCGGACAAACGCTCCCGCTCAGTCATACTTGCGGCGGTCTTCAATCACTTTGCCGTCATTCGCCAAACTGCCGACGTCCACCAATCGGACCTCGGCGCGCAATTTGGTGACATCGCGAATGCTGTCGGCAATCGCGCGCTCGAGGCTCTCACCCCGTTTCGATCCGACCTCACAGCTCAGCGTCATCAGATCGTTGCTGTCCGGGTTGGTAACGACCAGCCTCGCCCGATCGATTTCCGGGTGGCGTTTGACCACACTGGCAACCTGCTCGGGATGGACGAACATGCCCTTGATCTTGGTGGTCTGATCCGCGCGACCCATCCATCCTTTGATGCGCATATTGGTTCGTCCACAGGGCGACGCGCCGGGCAAGAACGCTGAAAGATCGCCGGTACCGAAGCGTACCAACGGGTAGTCGGGATTAAACGTGGTGACCACCACCTCACCAACTTCCCCCACGCTCACCGGATCCCCGGTGCCAGGACGAACAATCTCGACAATCACGCCCTCATCGATCACCAGGCCTTCACGAGCCTCTGTTTCGTAGGCGATCACGCCCAATTCTGCCGTGGCATAGGACTGGTATCCCGCAATTCCGCGGGCCAGCAGCTCGTCGCGCACCGGTGGCAGAAAGGCCTCGCCGGAAACCAGCGCCTTTGTCAGCGACGGAAGCTTGACTCCGAGTTCATCCGCTTTTTGCAGCAAGATGCGCAGAAAGGACGGCGTGCCGGCATAGGCTTGTGGCTGCAGGTCGGCCATCGCCTCGATCTGCTGCTCGGTCTGGCCGACACCCGCGGGAAACACGGTACAACCCAGCGCCTGTGCGCCCGCTTCCATGATCCAGCCACCCGGCGTCATGTGGTAGGAAAAGCTGTTGTGCACAAGATCACCGGGACGAAACCCGGCCGCGTATAGCGCACGCGCCGTGCGCCAGTAATCCGCAGCACGGCCTTCGGGTTCGTAGATCGGTCCGGGCGAAGAGAACACGCGCCCGAGCCGGCCCCAGGGCGAAGCCACCAGCCCACCAAAAGGCCGCTGCTTTTTCTGCAACTCGATCAGGTCGCTCTTGCGCACTACCGGCAAGTCGGCCAGAGCCTCGGTCGAGACTATCTTTGCCGCATCGACATGCTTCAGGGACTCCGCAAACCAGGATGTATTGGTCTTGGCGTGCTCAATCTGTTGCGGCAGCCGTGTCGCCAGCGCCGACTTTCGTTCGTCGGCGGAGCGGGTTTCCAGGGCGTCAAAATATTTCGACATGTCACGATGCTCCGAGTGTTGGTGAGGCCACAAAGCGTGGCGCATGGCAATGCGCACGTGGGTGATGTTTAGCCAGTGCTAAACGCCCTTGAACAACGCCGCCACGGCCTGATCTGTGGCCGATTAAGCGAGCCAGCGTTTGCGTCGGCGATAGTGTTTCGACTCGCGAAAGCTTTTGCGCTCTCCCGAGGAAATGCCGAGGTAAAACTCCTTGACGTCTTCATTGTTCGCCAGATCCTTGGCCGCACCCTCCATGACCACGCGGCCGTTTTCAAGGATGTAGCCGAAATCTGCATAGCGCAACGCCATGTTGGTATTCTGCTCGGCCAGAAGAAAAGTCACCTTTTCCCTTTGGTTGAGGTCTTTGACAATGCCAAAAACCTCGTCGACTATCTGTGGTGCCAATCCCATGGAGGGTTCGTCCAGCAGCACCATGGTCGGATTGGCCATCAGTGCGCGGCCAATGGCACACATTTGTTGCTCACCTCCCGACGTGTAGGCGGCTTGACTGCTGCGCCGCTCCTTCAACCGGGGAAAGTAGTTGTAAACCTTTTCCAGCGTTTGTGCTACGGCCGCCTTGCCATCACTACGCGTATAGCTTCCAGTCATCAGGTTCTCTTCAATGGTCAGGTGACCGAAACAGTGGCGGCCCTCCATCACCTGAATGACTCCACGCTTCACCAGATCGGCGGGGGTCAATGCCTCGATGCGTTCGCCGCGGCACTCGATCGAGCCCTTGGTCACCGCACCGCGCTCACCGTGCAACAGATTGCTGACAGCTCGCAAAGTTGTGGTCTTGCCTGCGCCATTGCCGCCAAGCAAAGCGACGATACTGCCATCGGGTACGGATAGCGACACGCCTTTAAGTACGAGAATGACGTGGTTGTAGATCACCTCGATGCTATTCACGTTGAGAAGAATGTTCGCAGTTGTCATGTGCTCTTTCGATTTACTGGGGTGAAAAGTCCGGACGAAGCAGGCTGCACCCCGTCCGGAGTTTTCTAGCTCATCCTAAGGTCAGTTCTTGCAGTCTTCGGGGGAACGCGGAGTGATCTTCTTCGTCTTCGCGTACTCGCCGGAGGCCAGCATCACCATCGGACGCAGCACCTTCTGGTCGCCTTGATACCAGGTAGGATCATCGAAGCCCCATTTCTTGCCATCCCAAGTCTGGATGCGTGCCCAGGCGGATCCCATGTGATCAAGGCAGGAAGTCTGCACTGGACGCATCACGCCGGCAAAGCCCAGCTTGTCAAGCGTCTTCTGATCAAGATTGATATTTTCCAGACCCCAGCGCATCTGCTCGCCCGTCACGTGCTTGCCCTTGCCATACTTGGCCTGGGCGACGCGCAAGGCCTCGACCTGCAGCATGGACGAAATCAGGCCGCGCATGTAAAGCACTTCGCCAACTTCCTCCTTCGGACCGGTACCCTGACCCTTGGCATGAAGCTTCGAAAGGACTTCCTTGACGACTGCCGAACCGGTTTCGTTGCCATGCTGCATGGCCAGTGAGTTATAACCCTTGGCGCCCATGCCGACGTCCTTGACATCGGGTTCTGCGCCCGACCACCAGACACCGTACATCTTGTCGCGCGGATAGCCGGTAGCTTGCGCTTCCTTGATGGCGGTCGAATTCATCACACCCCAACCCCAGAGGAAAACGTAGTCAGGTCTGGCCTGGCGAATCTGCAGCCACGTGGCCTTTTGCTCTACGCCTGGGTGAGCAACCGGCAATAACATGGCCTCGAAGCCGTGCATCTTGGCGCGCTCTTGCAGGACCGGAATGGCCTCCTTGCCATAGGGGCTGTCATGATAGACCAGAGCAATTTTTTTGCCCTTCAGCTTGTCCAGACCACCTGCCAGTTTGCCCACATGCTGAACCAGCACGTCGACGCCCATCCAGTAGGTACCGATCAGCGGGAAATTCCACTTGAATACGGCTCCGTTAGAGGACTCACTGCGACCGTAGCCCGCCGTGATAAGAGGGATCTTGTCGACCGGGGCTTTCTCGGTCAACGCGAAGGTGATGCCGGTGGACAAAGGCTGAACCGCCGTTGCGCCGCCGTGCTTGCCTTTCAGTCGCTCGTAGCATTCGACGCCGCGGTCAGTCGCATAGCCGGTCTCGCATTCCTCCCAAACCATCTGGACGCCATTGACACCACCGCGCGCGTTGGTCAGTTTCAGGTAGTCCACGAAACCGTTGGCCCAGGGTGCTCCGTTGGGAGCGTAGGCTCCCGTGCGGTAGGCCAGAAGCGGAAAGAACTGCTCGGTTGCGGCATTTGGGGCGGGCGCTATCAGCGCAGCCGACATGCCTATCGCGGCAGCGATACCAGCAAATTTACGTAGTTTCATATTTTCTCCTCCTAGGATGATTTAGTGCTACACCTGCAAAAACCCCGATACCACGATCGACAATCTTATCCGCCGACCGCACTGCCTTCTTAGTGGGGGAAGGGCCACAACCTCAACTTCTCCCTGCCCGTCGCCCACAAACGTGCGATGCCATGCGGTTCAACAATCAGGAAAAAGATGATGAGCGCGCCGAAAACCATGATTTCGACGTGCGATACCAGCGCGATGGAAACGTCCAGCCCGAACAGTTGCCCCACCACGGGGAGCATCTGATTGAGGAACAACGGCAAAATGACGATGAACGCGGCGCCAAAGAAACTGCCGACGATAGATCCCATGCCGCCAATGATGACCATGAACAACAACTGGAAGGAACGGTCGATAGAAAAAGCCGCCGGCTCCCAGGAGCCGAGATGGACGAAACCCCACAGGGCGCCGGCAACTCCAACGTAGAACGAACTCACCGCGAACGCACTGAGCTTGGCGTACATCGGGCGAATGCCGATCACGGTCGCCGCCACGTCCATATCGCGAATCGCCATCCATTGCCGGCCGATGCTGCCACGCACCAGGTTTTTCGCGAGCACGCTGAAGACGACCAGGATACCGAGACAGAAAAGATACTTCTCGGTCGCCGTATTGATCGTCCAGCCCATCAGGCTGATGTCCGCAACCGACACCGACCCGGAGGGTGCGTCATTGGTAAACCAGGTGATGCGCAGGAAGGCCCAATCCCAGAAGAACTGTGCAGCCAGAGTGGCGACGGCAAGATACAAGCCGCGTACACGCAAACTCGGGGCGCCAAACACGATACCGACCACAGCGGAGGTCAGGCCACCCAACAGTATCGCGCCAAGTGCCGGCATGCCGCTGATGCGGATCAGGAAGTTGTAGGCGGCATAGGCCCCGATCGCCATGAAAGCACCTGCGCCGAGCGTGATCTGGCCGCAATAGCCCACCAGGATATTCACTCCCAGCGCGGCCAGTGACAAAATCAGGAAGGGAATCAGGATGGCTCGAAACAGGTACTCGTCTACCAACAGAGGAATCCCGACAAAGGCAAAAACAACAATAGCCAGAATCGCCCAGCGATCCTGCGGGATTGAGAATACCTGCTGATCTGCCTGGTACGAGGTCTTGAACTGACCATTTTCTCTATAAAACATTCCTAGACCCTCGTATCAAACACGATCAATGATCTTCTCGCCGAACAGACCTTGCGGCCTGAACAGCAGGAAAACCAGTGCCAGCATGTAGGCAAACCAAATCTCGATGCCTCCGCCCACATAGGGGCCCAAAAATACCTCCGACAGCTTTTCTCCAACACCAATGATCAAACCTCCGATGATCGCCCCGGGGATCGAGGTCAGCCCGCCGAGAATGACCACCGGCAAAGCCCTCAATGCCACAGTCGAGAGTGAAAACTGCGCACCCAGTTTCGAGCCCCAGATGATGCCCGCCACCAGTGCTGTGATTCCCGCGACCAGCCAGACAATTACCCAGATCCGGTTCAAAGGAATACCCACCGACTGGGCCGCTTGATGGTCATCCGCCACTGCACGCAAAGCGCGGCCCGTGGACGTCTTCTGAAAAAACAGACTCAAGGCCACCACCAGCATTGCTGAAACAAACGCTGCGATGAAGTCTTCCTTGTTGATCAGAATGCCGCCTTCGAAAACGCTTTCCAGCATGAAAATCGGCTCTTTCGGCATGCCGACATCGATGGTGTAGATGTCGCTGCCGAAAATCGTCTGGCCGACCCCGTCAAGAAAATAGGCAATGCCCAAGGTAGCCATCAGCAACGTCGCGCCTTCCTGGTTGACCAGATGACGCAGGACCAGACGCTCGACCAGCCAGGCGACAACAAACATCACAATAACCGAGACGACAAATGCCAGCACATTGGCCATGAACAGATTGTCCATGCCCAGCCATTTCGGAATCCACTCGGAAAAGCGCGCCATGGACAAGGCGGCAAACAGTACCATCGCCCCCTGGGCGAAATTGAACACACCGGAGGCCTTGTAAATCAGTACGAAGCCCAAGGCCACCAGCGAGTACAACATGCCACTCATCAGGCCGCCAATCAGGGTTTCCAGAAAAAATCCCATAGTTCAGTTTCCTCAGTGGCTGGCGCCAAGATAGGCGCTGATGACTTCAGGATTGGCCCGAACTTCATCGGGCGTGCCGTCGCCAATTTTCTTGCCGTAGTCCAGCACCACAACGCGATCGGAAATATCCATAACCACGCCCATATCGTGTTCGATCAGCACCACGGTGGTGCCGAACTGATCGTTCACATCAAGAATGAAACGGCTCATATCCTGCTTTTCCTCGACGTTCATTCCCGCCATGGGTTCGTCCAGCAACAAGATCTGCGGCTCCATCGCCAAGGCACGCGCCAGGTCAACGCGCTTTTGCAATCCATAGGGCAGGCGTCCGACCGGAGTCTTGCGAATGTGCTGAATTTCGAGGAAGTCGATAATTTCCTCTACCTTGAGTCGATGCTCAAGCTCTTCCCGCTGTGCCGCACCGATCCAGATGGCCTGCTGCAACATGTTGGCCTTCATTTTCAGGTTGCGGCCGGTCATGATGTTGTCGAGTACCGACATGCCCTTGAACAGCGCAATGTTCTGGAAGGTACGCGCCAATCCGGCCTTGGCGGCCTGGTAGGAATCCATGTTGTGGAAATGTTCGCCGCGCAGAATGATCTCGCCTTCCTGCGGTCGATAGACGCCGTTGATCACGTTCAGCATCGAACTCTTGCCGGCCCCGTTGGGGCCGATGATGGCGCGAACCTCATGTTCGCAAACATCGAACGAAATATCCTGCAGCGCCTTGACGCCTCCGAAGCTGAGGCTGATGTTCTTGAGGTCGAGAATGATCTCGCCGATTTTTCTTCCGCTCATCAGGCCGCTTTCTTCAGTACTGGGAAGGTTTTTACATCGCATATCACGAGATCCGCCGATACCATGCCGGTACGGCCATCCTCGAATTTGACCTGAGTCTCGATAAACTGAGAGGCCTTGCCGGAGTATAGAGCGTCCGTCAATACACCATATTTTTCCCCGACGAAACCACGTCGGACTTTACGGGTACGCGTCAGCTCGTCATCGTCCGGATCGAGTTCCTTGTGCAGTACAAGAAACCGGTGAATCTGCGTTTCGGCCACCATCGCATCGTGCGACAGATCGGCATTGACCTGCTCGACGCATTCGCGAATCAGCTCAAGCACTTCGCTCTTGGCTGCCAGATCGGTGTAGCCCGAATAGGGCAAACCGCGGCGTTCGGCCCAGTTGCCGACAGCACCGACATCGATATTGACGAAGGCACACACCATGTCGCGGCCATGACCAAAACAGACCGCCTCCTTGATGTACGGGAAGAACTTGAGTTTGTTCTCGATGTAGTTGGGCGCGAAAATCGCACCATCGGCAAGCTTGCCGACATCCTTGGCCCGGTCGATGATCTTGAGGTGTCCGTCATCATCAAAGAAGCCGGCATCGCCGGTGTGAAACCAACCCTCGCTATCGATCGCCTCAGCGGTATCCTGCGGGCGCTTGTAGTATTCCTTGAGCAGCAGCTTGCCGCGCACCAGTACCTCTCCGTTTTCGGCAATTTTGACCTCAACGCCCGGCGCCGGCTTGCCAACGCTGTCGAACTTGATCTCGCGATCCGGCTGCAGGCAGACCGCGGCACAGGTTTCGGTTGAACCATACAGTTGCTTGAGGTTGACGCCGATCGAACGATAGAAACGGAACAAATCGGGGCCGATGGCTGCACCGGCCGTGTAGGCGACGCGAATGCGGCTCATGCCGAGTACATTGCGCAGCGGACCATAGACAAAAAGGTTGCCCAGCGCATACAGCAAACGATCCGATCCCGGGATATCGGACTTGCCATCCAGAATATCCGAACCACAGCGCTTGGCGACCTTCATGAAGTAATGGAACATGTTGCGCTTCACTGCCCCGGCATCTTCCATCCGGATCATCACCGTGGTGAGCAGGTTTTCAAAAACTCGCGGCGGTGCAAAATAGTACGTCGGTCCGATCTCGCGCAGATCCGTCATTACGGTGTCGCCGGACTCCGGGCAATTGATCGTAAAACCGGCAACCATCGCCTGGGCATAGGAAAACAGGTGATCTCCGACCCAAGCCATCGGCAGGTAAGACAGAATGTCTTCCTGCTCCGTAAGATGATCAAAGTCGACTCCGCTTCGCGCCGCCGCAATGAATGTTTCATGGGTCTGGCAAACGCCCTTCGGTTTGCCTGTCGTGCCCGAGGTATACAGCATCACGGCAACGTCTTCAGGGCTTCCCAGCGCAATTTCGGACGGAATGAACTCCGGATGATTCTTGTCATGGATGCGTCCCATGGCAATCACCTCATCGAGACCCTGCAAACCGTTCTGGGTGTAATGGCGCATGCCACGCGCATCGTCGTACAGGATATGTTGCAGGCTGGGGCACTGCTCCTGGATTTCCAGCATCTTGTCGACTTGTTCCTGATCTTCGACGATGGCAAAGCGAATCGCACCATCGGTCAGAACAAAAGCCATCTCGGTCGCCACCGCATCCTGGTACATGGGCACAGGAACTCCACCGAGCATTTGCGCGGCACACATCGCCCAATACAGGCGAGGTCGGTTGTCGCCAACGATGGCCAGATTGTCGCCGCGCTTGAAGCCCAACTCGGCCAGTCCACAGGCCATCGCCCGAACTTCTTCGGTGACCTGAGACCAACTCCAGGTTTGCCAGATACCAAGATACTTCTCGCGCGTCGCGGGACGATCGCCACGCATTGCCGCGTGATTCAGCAGCAGACGGGGAAAAGTATCCAGCGGGACAGACGCCCGCTCCGATTGAGATACAGCCATGCGTTTTCTCTCCTCCAGCGCAACCGTAGTGGACTCGCTGTTATCGCGACTTGTCCACAACGGGATAATCCTGCCTGTTCATTTTTAGACTTCATCAGCCAAAGTCAAACCCCTGACAATGAAGCTTCTGGAACCCTACCACACGCTCAATACATTACGAAAGCGGGCGAAACGTTCCATTACTCTTATCGAGTTTAAGTCAATCTCCTGCCTATAATTGTCGCGTGACTGACAATTGCCAAAATACCGCAATCCCGCTTGAACAGATGCTGCGCCGCACAAGCTGGGCGCAGTCGCTTTCCGCCGAACATTTCGAGTGCGCCCTCGAAGGTAGCTGTGAAAAACTGATCCCCGCGGGTGGTTATATCTGTCGCAAAGGCGAACCGGTCACGCATTGGCATGGCGTAATCGAGGGCCTGGCAAAAATGTCCAGCGACTGGGTCACCGGCAAGACCGCCAGCTTTACCGGCATCGCCGCGGGAGGATGGTTTGGCGAAGGCTCCATGCTCAAACCTGAACCGCGCCGTTACGATGTCGTCGCCCTGCGCGAAACACGCATCGCGTGCATGCGCGCGGAAACTTTTCATTGGTTGCTGGACAACAGCATCGCCTTCAACCGCTTCATCATCAGCCAGCTCAACGAGCGGCTTGGCCTTTTCATCGGCTTGCTGGAGTCCGCGCGCCTGCTCGATGTCGATGCCCGTGTCGCACGCACCATGGCCGCCCTGTTTCATCCTGTACTGCATCCGGGCATGGAACCTCGCGTCGCGATTTCGCAAGAAGAAATCGGCTATCTGGCCGGGGTTTCCCGCCAGCGCGTCAACAAGGCCCTGAGGGCTCTGGAGGATGCGGGCTTTCTGTCCACCGAGTACGGTGGTATCACGGTCCTCGATCTGGACGGGCTGCGCAGCTTCGGCGGTTAGCTGTAAAAAAGTCGGCGCTGGTGCTACGGCGGTTG
>JAIPCS010000065.1 GCA_021738105.1 Sulfuritalea sp. | reverse complement strand
AGCGCCCCGTGTAACTGCCCTTTACCCGTGCCACGTCTTCCGGCGTCCCGGTAGCAATGATGCGGCCGCCGCCGTCGCCGCCTTCGGGACCGAGATCGACCACCCAGTCGGCGGTCTTGATCACGTCGAGATTATGCTCGATCACGACCACGGTGTTGCCATGGTCGCGCAGGCGATGCAGTACCGAGAGCAGCATTTCGATGTCCTGAAAATGCAGACCGGTGGTGGGTTCGTCGAGGATGTAGAGCGTACGCCCGGTGTCGCGCTTGGAAAGCTCCAACGCCAGCTTGACGCGCTGCGCTTCGCCGCCGGACAGTGTGGTGGCCGACTGGCCAAGCTGGATGTAGGACAGGCCGACATCCACCAGCGTCTGCAACTTGCGTGCAACGATCGGCACCGCGTCGAAGAACTCGCGGGCCTGTTCCACGGTCATGTTGAGTACTTCGTGAATGGTCTTGCCCTTGTAGCGCACTTCCAGGGTTTCACGGTTGTAGCGTTTGCCGTGGCAGACATCGCAGGGCACGAAGATATCGGGCAGAAAGTGCATCTCCACCTTGATCATGCCGTCACCCTGACAGGCTTCACAGCGCCCGCCCTTGACGTTGAAACTGAAGCGCCCTGGCGCATAGCCGCGTTCGCGCGAGGCGGGTACGCCGGCAAACAGTTCACGGATCGGCGTCAGCAGGCCGGTGTAGGTGGCAGGATTGGAACGCGGGGTGCGGCCGATGGGAGACTGATCGACGTTGATCACCTTGTCGAAGAATTCCAGACCCTCGATTTCCCGGTGCGGCGCCGGTTCCAGTGCCGAGCCATACAGATGCCGCGCGGCAGTGGCGTAGAGCGTGTCGTTGATCAGGGTCGATTTACCGGAACCGGACACACCGGTGATGCAGGTGAGCAAACCGACGGGAATCTGCAGGTCGACATTTTTCAGGTTGTTGCCGCTGGCATCGATGATTTTCAGCTCGCGCAAGACATTCGGCGGCGTGCGCTTTGCCGGGATCGCAATTTCACGCCTGCCGGACAGATAGGCACCGGTCATCGACTGGCTATTGGACGCCACCTGCGCCGGCGTACCTTCGGCGACCACCCGGCCGCCATGTTCGCCCGCCCCGGGACCCATGTCGACGACATAGTCGGCCGACTCGATGGCTTCCAGATCGTGTTCGACGACGATTACGGTGTTGCCCAGATCGCGCAGATGCGTCAGGGTCTCCAGCAGGCGCGCGTTGTCGCGCTGATGCAGTCCGATCGAGGGTTCGTCGAGCACATACATGACGCCGGTGAGTCCCGAACCGATCTGCGACGCCAGCCGGATGCGTTGTGCCTCGCCCCCTGAAAGCGTTTCCGCCGAACGGTCGAGCGAGAGGTAATCGAGACCGACGTTGATCAGGAAGGACAGGCGCGCGGTGATTTCCTTGAGGATTTTTTCGCCGACCTGGGCCTTCTGCCCGGTAAGTTGCAACAGGTTGAAGAAGTCACGGCTATTGATCAGCGACAGGCGGCTGATGTCCGAAATGTTCTTGCCGCCAACAAACACATGACGGGCTTCGCGGCGCAGGCGCATGCCAAGGCATTCGGGGCAGGGCTTGTTGTTGAGGTATTTCGACAACTCCTCGCGCACCATCGCCGACTCGGTTTCACGGTAACGACGTTCGAGGTTGGGGATGATGCCCTCGAAGCTGTGGCTGCGATCGAAACGCGTACCTTTTTCGTTGAGGTACTTGAACTTGATCTGGTCCTTGCCCGAACCGTAAAGCACGATTTTTGCGGTCTCGGCGGAGAGTTTTTCAAAGGGCAGATTGGTATCGAATCCGTAATGGGCGGCGAGCGATTCCAGCATCTGGAAATAGAACTGATTGCGCCGGTCCCAGGTTTTGATGGCGCCAGCGGCCAGACTCAGATGCGGATAGGCGACCACCCGCGCCGGGTCGAAGAACTGGATCTGGCCCAACCCATCGCACTTGGGGCAGGCGCCCATTGGATTGTTGAAGGAGAACAGGCGCGGTTCGAGTTCCTGCAAGGCGTAGCTGCAGACGGGGCAGGCAAATTTCGAGGAGAACAGGTGCTCCGTGCCGGCGTCCATCTCGACGGCGAGCGCGCGACCCTCGGCATGCAACAGCGCTGTCTCGAAGCTTTCTGCCAGCCGCTGGCGCACATCCGGCCTGACCTTCAGGCGGTCCACCACGATGTCGATGCTGTGCTTGTGCGTCTTGGCCAGTTTGGGCAGGGCGTCGATGTCATGCACCACACCGTCGACGCGCAACCGCACAAAGCCCTGGGCACGCAACTCGGCAAACAAATCGAGCTGTTCGCCCTTGCGATTGGCCACCACCGGGGCAAGGATCATCAGCTTGGTGTCTTCGGGCAGCGCCAGCACATGATCGACCATTTGCGAGACGCTGTTGGCCTCCAGCGGCAGATCGTGGTCGGGGCAGTGTGGCGTGCCGGCACGGGCGTAAAGCAGGCGCAGATAGTCGTGGATTTCCGTCACCGTGCCGACCGTCGAGCGCGGGTTGTGGCTGGTGGCCTTCTGCTCGATCGAAATCGCCGGCGAGAGACCCTCGATCAGGTCCACATCGGGCTTTTCCATCATTTGCAGAAACTGCCGTGCATAGGCCGAGAGCGACTCGACATAGCGGCGCTGGCCCTCGGCGTAAAGCGTGTCGAAAGCCAGCGACGACTTCCCCGAACCGGACAGGCCGGTGATGACCGTCAGCTGGTTGCGGGGCAGATCAAGGTTGATGTTCTTGAGATTGTGCGTGCGTGCGCCGCGAATCTTGATGAAGTCCATGAGGGTCGTAGCAGTGTCGGAAGCAACCGAAGAATATACCCCGAGCCGAAGTCGATAGCCACCGCGACTAAACCCTGTCGTGAGCGGGGCGAAACGGGATAGTGGCCCGTGTCGTCAGCGCCGACTTCTGCCGACGGGCCGCTGAAGGGATCGCTGCAACTATGTAAGGGTAATTACCCGGATCCGCAGGGCGGAATGTCCCAGGGTGCCAGAGTGGGCAAGCTTGAGAATGGGTGCAACCCTGTCCTGAAGAATTCCCGGGGCGTAACAAAATCGAAAGAAACGGAGGCATAAACCCTGCCTGCTCAGGCAATAGCCGTTCCCGCTAAATCCGGATGATCAAGGCTTGAAGTAGTTTGGCGCTGTTCGGACTGGAAAACCCGTCACCGTAGTCAGGCATGGGTGCGATTCGAACGACGCCTCACACAGATGTTTCTCACACGAATCGTGGATGTTCCGATGAATCGCTTTCCACCGAAAACCATTGAGCCTGGCGAACGGACACTTGATCGCGGTGCGCGGGAAGACTCTTCCCGGCGCTTGCCCGGATTGCCGATCCTGGTGATTGCGACCGGGCTTGGACTGGTGCTCGGCCAGGTGCCGGCGCGGGCGGATGACGCGCACTCGTTGGCACCTCCCGCAGCCGCCATTCATTCGGCGTCGAGGCCGTTCGCTCATGGGCACCCGAAAGAGGCTTTGGCAGCTGATTTGCTGGACATGAGTGTCCGTTGGCGGCAGATCCAGACCACAGCGCAGCCGGCACGCTTGATGGAGTTGTGCGAAAAATTCGAACACGACTTTCCCGGTAGCGGATTGGCACGGAAGATCGCTGACATGCTTGAGCACGGACGCAGGACGCTGGAGATCCAGCGCAACGTCGGCTTTTCCAGTGAGGGCTTCGACGACATGGCCGGCGACAGCGACTATCGCAAGAACCTGATCGGGGCGGTTCATGGCGACAAGGAGGCGGCTTACCGTATTGCCATGGCGTATCGGGAAGGACAGTCAGGACTTGCGGTCAATCCCCGCCGCATGGAGCAATGGTTGCGTTTTTCCGCCGAACTGGGGAGCGGGCGAGCCAGTTGGACACTTGCGGAGAATTTCAACAATACGGGCTTCGTGGCTGATGCCGCGCGGTATGAAAAGCTGGCGCAGACATTGGGCTATCGCCCGCCGCTTCGCCTGCCAAGCCGGGGCTACTGAGCAAGGCGATTCGTCCGGCGTGTTGCGGGCTTCGGGGCGGGAGGCATACCGCCGTCTCACCATCGCCGAGTTTTTGCGGCTCTATCTGTTTGAAACGGGAGACGCCGCCGGTGATGCTTGCGCTCGACGTGCGCGTCGCACGCCCGGATTGCCTTTGTTACCTGATGGAACGACGGCCGGTTCCACAGCGCAAAGTGCTTGAGGCCTGAAAAGACGAAATATCTACTTGAATTTCCCGGCGCGGTGACTAGTATTTGAAGAAAGGAGGCTTACTCGAAAGGGAGGAGTCATGTTTTTCGTTGTCGCCACTGATCAGTTGCGCCAGCTTGTTCGCCGCAGGAGCGGTACCCCGCATCGCTCGGCATCGAATGTCGCCCTGGCGGCTTCGTGCGTCTCGCCGATCGATTCAGCGCTTATCGACGCTCCGGACGGAACGCGCTATCAGCTTTTGAGAGCCTTGCGGGCCTTGGCCAAGGGCGAGTTCATGGTGGTGGAGCGCCGGATTCCGCAAGTGGCGGAACACCTTGAAGACGAGAACGGGCGGGAGGCGTGGTTCCGTGACCTGCGCAATCCCAACCACTGGCAAGGACTCCAACAACTGGAACCGATTCTGGTACCGGGAACGGCGTATCCCGGCGTTATCGGCAGGATCCTGCTTCGCTCCGGCTGGTGTGCCCCTTGTGACACACCTCACTGGGTGCCGAATCTGCGCTTTTTCCTGATCACCGACACGGGTCGCGAGTCGTTCATCAGGGCGCAGGCCTGGTGGTCGGGTTTGACCTGCCTGCAACGTTTGCGGGTGATGCTTCTCGAATAGCCGGGCGGGTTGCCGGACACGCCCGGCCGCAGATTTCACGCGATCTGCCAAACGGACGCCCTCTTTGTCTACATCCAGTACTTCAGCGGAGTCGCCGCGCCGCGCTCGGCCTGCAATGCGAGAAACAGTTCGGCGGCCGACAGGGCGTCGCTCAGTGCGTTGTGTGCCGGGTAGCGGGGCAGGTTGTATTTGCGACGCAAGGCATGAAGGCGCAGCGCGCCGCGCCGGGGTGTGCGCTGCTGTCGCTCTTCGTTGCGAATCGCGATCTTCAGGGTGTCTATCGCCGGAATCAGGATGCGACCGCCATAAATTCTCTCGCAGGCGCGGCCGACAAAATCGAGTTCGGTTTGCGCCCGATGCGCAATCAGCATCCGACCGGCCAGCGCCTGCAGCAGTTTGCCCAGCGCGCCCTCAAGACTGCCGCCGCGTTCCGACTCATCGTCGGTGATTTTATGAATCGCGGCCGATGTCGGGCTGATGGCTTTGCGCACCCGGACGACGTGATGTTGTGCGGTCGCCAGGTCGATCCGGTTCTGGTCCACGCCCACCCAGCCGAAACTGACGATCTCGTCGTGTTCGGGGTCGCCGCCGGTGGTTTCAAGATCGAGGGCAAGGTAAGCGACTTCACCACTCGCCGCATTGGTTGCGGGAAAGGGGGTGGCGAGGTAATCCCGCAAGGGTCCCGCCGGGGCCCGGGCAAGCAGCCGGCGGCGACGGAATTCGAGACCGAACAAATGCTCGAGAATCATTGCCGCAGATGATCCGAATAGCGTTGCGCCAGCACCTCCTGCAGTCGGCCGACGACCGCAAACGCCTGCTTCAGGTGACTTTTCTCCAGTGAGGTCAGCGCCTGTGGTGAAATGAAATTGTCGGGTGTGATGCCGCGCCGGATTTGTTCGGCCTGGTGACGCAAGCGCAGGCTGCCGAAATACTCGAACGCTTCTTCGAGTTCCTGGGCGCTTTCGGCACTCAGCCCCGGCGAACCGCCCGCCGCGCGCAGCCGCGCCAGAGTGCTGATTTCGGCGTGACCACTTGCCAGTGCATGAATGCGCGCGAGATCGGTGATCAGAATCAGGCCGCCACGCTTGATATCGAAGGCATCGACATGTTCGCCATCGGCAATCAGTGTGAAGTTGCGAAAGAATCCAAGTGGCGGTTTGTCCTTGAGTGCATTGGCCACCATGCGTGCAAGAAACGCTTCATGGCGCGAGCAGGACGCGTCGATGGCCTGGTGCAAGGGCGCCAGCAATGTCCCGTCTCCAAAAACCGTACGCATATCGAGAAAATTCGCGGCCAGCATGCCGGCCATCGTGTCGGATTGATGGATCCAGCCGCGAAATATTTCTATCCAGACGTGTTGCGGCTGACGCCATTCCGGGTTGCTGGCCATCACCTTGCCGGGGCAGTAGCGGTAACCACAGGCGTCGAGACCGTCATTGACCTGTCGGGCCAGCGCTTCAAAATAATTGCCGTGCCTGTGCTGGTCGAAACTGTCATCGAGAATCAGTGCATTGTCCTGGTCGGAATGCACCGTCTGCTCATGACGGCCTTGCGAGCCGCAGGCGGTCCAGGCAAACGCAATGGGTGCCGGCCCCAGTGTTGCCTGGGCAATTTCGATCAGGCGTATCGTGATCGCGTCATTCACCGAAGACACCGCCTGCCCGATCTGGCCGGGGGAGGCACCATTGGCGTGCATCCGGACTTGCAGTTCCGGCAGCTCGGCGCTGGCGCGAACCAGGTCTGCCAGCGTGCCGGACTTGCGAATCAGCCCGGCGTGGTAGACCGCATGGGCGCTTTGCCAGCGCATCAGGTCGGTGCTCGATACCAGTCCGCGCAAGCCGCCGGCATCGATCACGGGCAAATGATGAATGCCCTGACGCGTCATCAGCATCAGCGCTTCGAATGCCGCGCTTTCCGGACCGATGCTGATCACTTCCGTGCTCATGATGTTGGCAATCGGCGCGTCCGGCGAGATATCTTCGGCAAGGCAGCGCTTGCGCAGGTCGCGATCGGTGACGATGCCGCGCAGGTGATGTTCTTCGACCACCAGCAGCGCTGAAACGCGTTGATCCGACATGAGCCTGGCGGCCTCACGGATGGACAGGGTGGGTGTGCCGCAGACCGGTTCACGATTGACGAAGGTGCCGACTGTCAGCGTCATCAAGCTGCCGGGTGACGGTGATTCCGGCCCGAGATTCTTGCGGCCGTGACGCAGACCTTCGGCGGTGGTTCTGACAAAGTGCTCGTCGAGTGTCGAGTGCTCGCGGCGCAAGTCGGTCAGCGTTGAGCAAGGAAGCAGGTAGAGAAGACTGTCCTCGATCGCGGTGCCGACCAGAGCTGCACTCTCCGCAAGACAGTTGGCGTCACTCAGGTCGCCCTCACACAGGGTATCGACCAGCCGGCCCTCTGCGGACCGGCATTCGATCGCACCCTTGCGAACGATGTAAAGACAGGGGCGGGTTTCTTCAACTGGGGGAAAGCTGCCGCCACGACGCAGATAGCGCACCGAGAACTTTTTCGGCAAGGCATTGAGCGCTTCCGTCCCAAGCACGGAAAAAGGTGGGCATTCGGCGAGGAAATCCCGAATCTCCAAAAGCTCCACGTCCATCTTCACTCCTCGTTTGAAGTTTGTTCCGTCTTTGCTCGCAGTGTACTTCCTCGCCGGCGTTGCGCAGTGAAGTCATGTACCCGGCCTTGAACCGGCGTACCGAAAGCCGGGCAGTTGCCGATCGAACCTGACGCGGGTATCGCTCCAGTGCATAGGCGATTTGAATTTATCTATTTGCCGGTGCGAACACGCCCGACTATGCTCACCTGCCGCCGTTGATCGCCCGGGCAGGCACTTTTTTGTGAGGGAAGACATGCAATCCGGACCGCGTGAAATCGCCACGCCTTTTCGCCCGATTCCGCTCGATGTGCCGGAAGGCATGAAGCCGAACGAATTCTTCAACAGCACCGAAAATCTCAACGATCTGGTGCACAACAACGGACTGCTGGTCAATCCCGAAGGACTGCTGCTGTATCGCAAGGCGCTCGGCCACAGCAACGAGTTCGACGCCTCGATCATTTACAACACCTCGCGCAGCATTCTCGATCCGCTCGGCCGGCCGGTGCGTCGCACCCAGGTGCCGGAGTCGGTAAAAAACGTCTGGAACCGCATGAACCAGATCATTGTCGAGTACATGCTGGAATGCTATCCCGATCCGGCTGAGCATCTGGTGCTGGCCGGCGAGGCCAGCCTCGATGCCACCTGGCCACTGACTTCGCCGGGCGTACCGAGCATTCGCATGCTGCACAACCACTTCATCGTTTTCAATCAGCGCGAATTGTGCGCCGCGCCGCTGGCCGATGCAGACAATCCCAATCTCACCGACGGTGGCCAGCATTCGCTGTTTCAGTCACACATGGCCGAGGCGTATCGGGCCTTTTTCGCCGGGCTGGATTTGACACTGCTGCGGCCTTGCGAAAACGGTGGTGGTCGCTTGTCACTGACCGGCTATCCACAGGGCCTGCCGAGTTGGGAGATTCAGGGAGGCGTTGCTGCGCTCAGGGAGGTGCGTTTCTGGAAGGAGTATGACATTCTGCTGATGGGCTTCATCGATTTCTACCGCACCTTCTTCTCCCAGGTATCGACACGCAACGCACCCCTGCCGCGCGACATCAATTTTCCGGAATTGGTCGAGGCCCGGTTGCAATTCAACAATGACTTCCTCAAGACTGCGAAGATGGTACGGGAACGCTGCATCACCGACGCCAAGTACGCCAACGCCATTCGTTGGCAACCGGCGTTCAAACAGCTCATTTATCGCAACGACGACGGTCGCCTGATTGTCACCATCAGCCAGAACTCGATCGGCAATGCCATTACCGAACTGCTGGGTGTCGTGGTCCGGCGCGTGCCGGATGCCGACGCCTATGGTCGGGCCGAGCCGGCGTTGGTTGCGCGTCTGCTGGAACTGCGGCGGCGTCTGGTCGAAGCGGACCTCGGTGAGGCAATCGCGACTCCGTACTGGGGTGCCGGCTAGGCGAGGTCGCCCGCTCGGACATTCCGGATGCGTCGGGTGGGCGAAGTGCCGCTTCTCCCGGACTCGGAGTGTTCTCGGGTTTGTGCATTAAAATGTCTACATGTATGACAATACTGGCTGTTGTGACAAGCAAATTACGGTTCGGGTCGCCCTGCACTGGCTTGAAACCGGCCACTTTTCGAACCCCGGCTGTCTGCGCGCCTACGGCCGCTGAAATCAAGGCAGCGCATCGATCGGCACCGGGTTTCCGGTGATTTGATATCCCGGCAGAATCCCTGAACACCATGCTTTCACCCACTCCCGACTCCATGAGCGGCACTGAAAAGCGTGCGGGAGCCGCTTTGGCGTCGGTATTTGCGTTGCGCATGCTCGGGCTATTCCTGATTCTGCCGGTCTTTGCAGTTCATGCCCAAACGCTTCCCGGCGGTAACGATCTGACCCTGGTCGGCATCGCGCTCGGGGCCTACGGCCTGACGCAAGCGATGTTTCAGATCCCGTTCGGCATGGCGTCCGATGTTTTCGGTCGCAAGCGCGTGATTGTTTTCGGTTTGCTGCTGTTTGCCGCCGGTTCGGTGCTTGCCGCCCTGGCAACGGACATCTGGTGGACCATCGGCGGCCGCGTTCTGCAAGGCGCCGGGGCCATTTCGGCCGCCGTGACCGCGCTGGCCGCCGATCTCACACGGGAACAGCATCGCACCAAGGTGATGGCCATGATCGGCTCGTCGATCGGTCTGATGTTCGCCATATCGCTGGTCGCCGCGCCGGCACTGTATGCGGTGATCGGCATGAGCGGAATTTTCTGGTTGACGGCAGGATTCGCCATCGCCGCGATTGGTTTGGTGACCCATGTGACCCCGCCGGCGCCGCCCCTGCCGCCAGGCCCCAAGCCGGCGTTTCGCGAAGTGCTGCTGGATGCCCAGTTGATGCGGCTCAATTTCGGAATTTTCACTCTGCACATGGTGCAGATGGCGATGTTCGTCGTGGTGCCCGGCCTGCTGGTTCGCTATGGCGGCCTGCCTCTGGCTTCGCACTGGAAAATCTACCTGCCAGCGGTACTGGCTTCTTTTGTGTTGATGGTGCCGGCGATCATCGCCGCCGAGAAATACAACAAGGTGCAACCGGGATTTCTTTTCGCCATCGGTTTGCTGCTGGCCACCTTGCTGGTGATGTGGACCGGCAGCAGCAATTTCATGGTGGTGGCCGGCGGCCTGCTCAGTTTCTTCGTCGCCTTCAATATTCTCGAGGCCATGTTGCCTTCCCTGATTTCACGAGTTGCACCAGCACGGGCAAAGGGTGCCGCATTGGGCGTGTACAACACCACGCAGGCACTCGGCCTGTTCGTCGGTGGTGCGCTGGGTGGCTGGTTGGTGAAGCACCACGGTGCCGACTCCGTGTTCATGTTCGATGCACTGATGGCGATGCTGTGGTTTTTCGCGGCCGCCACCATGGCCCAAGTGCCGCTGCGCCGGACAACGACGACAGAGCCGTCCGCGCATGGCATACTTGAAACAAAATCCTGAGGAGAAGATTGCATGGCATCCGTTAACAAAGTCATCCTGGTTGGCAATCTGGGCCGCGACCCGGAAGTGCGTTACACACCGAACGGTGATTCCATCACCAACATCACGATCGCCACCACGGATTCATGGAAAGACAAGGCCACGGGTGAAAAGAAGGAAGCGACGGAATGGCATCGGGTGGTGTTTTTCGGCAAGCTGGCTGAAATCGCCGGGCAATACCTGAAAAAGGGCCGGCAGGTGTATGTCGAAGGTGCTTTGCGTACCCGCAAGTGGACCGACAAGGAAGGACAGGATCGCTATACCACCGAGATCGTCGCCAACGAAATGAAAATGCTCGGTTCCCGCGAGGGCATGAGCGACGCGCCGCCGCGTGAAAGCGCAGGTGGTGGTGGCAATCGACCGGCAGCCGCACCGGCGGCACAACCGGCCGGGAACAACTTCAATGATTTCGAGGACGACATACCCTTCTGAAATCGGGATGTCCGGGCGTGCTGGATGATGCCCGGATGGATTGTCGTCATGTGAGTCCCGACCCGTGAACATGCCCGAGAGGCTCAAGCTTCTTTCCTGGCGCGATATTGTATTTGTCGCGCTGCCGTCCCTGTTGGTGACCATCGGCGCATTCTGGCTGGCGGCACAATTCATCAAGCCGGCACCGCCTGACCAGTTGATCGTCAGTACCGGTGGCGACGGTGGGGCCTATCGGGTTTTCGCCGCTCGCTACAAGGATGTGCTGGCGCGCTATGGCATTACCCTGGTGGACAAGCCGTCCGCCGGGTCCAACGAGAATCTGCAGCGGCTGCGTGATCCCGGCTTTGAAGTGGACGCTGCGTTGATCCAGGGCGGAACGGCTCGCGCCGGTGAAGAAGAAACGCTGGTGACGCTGGGTGATCTTTACTATGAGCCACTGTGGATTTTCTACCGTGAATCGGCGCTGAACCATGCCGACACGCTGCTTGATCTCAAGGGCAAACGGATTGCCATCGGCGGCGAGGGCAGTGGTACACATCATCTCGCCATGGAAATGCTGGAGGCCAACGGTATTGATGCGTCCAATACAAAATTGATTGCAGCCGGCGGCCTCGGCCTCATGGAGCGGCTGCAGAAAAAGGAGATCGATGCCGTTTTCGCTGTCGGACCCCCGCAGTCATCACTGGTGTGGACACTGCTCTACACGCCGGGTATCCGGCTGATGAGTCTTGCGCACGCCGATGCCTATGTACGGCGCTTTCCCTATCTTGCGCACCTCGTATTGCCGCGCGGAGCGATCGATCTGACACTGGATATTCCGCCGCGGGATACCCAGATGGTATCGCCGCTGGCTACCCTGCTGGTGCGCGAGGATACCCACCCCGCCCTGATCGATCTGATGATGCAGGCGGCCAGCGAGGTTCATGGCGTGCCCGGAGTGTTTCAGCGAGCCGGCGAGTTCCCGCGTGCCGGAAACAGCGAGTTTCCGCTGTCGACGGAGGCCGAGCGCTACTACAAATCCGGCATGCCCTTCCTCCAGCGCTATCTGCCATTCTGGGCAGCAACCCTGATCGATCGCATGGTGGTGATGCTGCTGCCTTTACTGGCGGTGCTGATTCCGCTGTTCAGGTTCGCGCCGCAACTCTATGGCTGGCGAGTACGCTCGCGCATCTACCGGCGCTACGGCGAACTCAAGTTTCTCGAGAGCGAAGTGGAGGAAGACCCCGGCCGATACACGCGCGCCGAGTGGCTGGAAAAGCTCGACAGGATCGATGCAGACGCCAACAGCATCCGTACGCCGCTGACGTTTGCCGGCATGCTCTATACCTTGCGTCAGCACATTGCCCTCGTGCGAGAGGGCATTCAGCGTCACACGGCGGACTGATTCACCGTCCTGCCATCCGCAGCGGCGATCAGAGGCGGCGGATCTTCTCCATCAGCGCCGTCGTCGAGCGCTCGTGAATGAAGGGTAGCGAATGTACGCTGCCGCCCCAGGCACCGACTTCCCGGTAGCCGACGATTTTTTCGACCGGCCAGTCGCCCCCTTTGACCAGGACATCGGGACGACAATCGAGAATACGCTGCAGCGGGGTGTCCTCTTCGAACCAGGTGACCAGCGACACGCTTTCAAGTGCCGCCAGCAGCGCCATGCGATCTGCCAACGGATTCACCGGGCGATCGTCACCTTTGCCCAGACGTCTGACCGAGGCGTCTGAATTGGCCGCCACGATCAGCGAGGCGCCCAGCGCACGGGCTTGCGCCAGATAGGTGACATGTCCCCGATGCAGGATGTCGAAACAGCCGTTGGTAAATACCAGCGGGCGCGGCAGCCGCGCGATGCGCTCGCCCAGATCGGCGGGCGCAGTGATCTTGGCCTCGAGCGCGGAAGCGGCGTCACCCATTCGAGTGCTTTACTTGCCTGATTTCTGCTGTGCCGGCGGCGGATTTTCCAATGCGCGTGCCTGTGCCGGACTGATGATCTCGAATACGCGGACCACCTTTTGCACGCCTCCCGTGGTACGGGCGATTTCGACAGCGTCGTTGGCTTCGGTCTGGGTCACCAGTCCGAGCAGGAAGACGACGCCGGCCTCGGTCACCACCTTGACATGGTTTGCGGCGAATTTGTCATGGTCGACAAACCGCGCCTTGATCTTGGAGGTGATGTAGGCATCATTGCCGCGCCCGCCAAAGCCCGACGGCCCGGCGACGGCCAGTTCATTGGTGATCGCTTTGACGTTGGGTACGCTTGAGGCGATTTTCTCGACATCGGCCTTGATCGCTTCACTTGGCACTTCGCCGGTCAGCAGAATCATGCGGTTGTAGCTGATCACATTGACATGCGCTTTGTCGCCGTATTTTTCGTTGATGCGGGACGAAGCGCGAAGCTCCATGCCTTCGTCGCTGACGAAGGTTTCCGAGTTGCGACGATCAGTCAGCATCAAGGCACCGGTACCGACGCCCACCGCCGCGGCCCCGACACAGCCGGCAAGGACCGGGACGCAGAGCAGCAGGGCGGTGAGATTGCGGATTTTCCTGACGGTTTTGGTTTGTAGGTTCATTGGTCTTCTCCAAGAATCAAAGCATCTATGCCATCGCATAGGCAGTGGATGGTGAGCAGGTGGACTTCCTGAATGCGAGCGGTTCGCTGCGCAGGCACGCACAAGTGAATATCATCCGCCGCGAGCAGCGCGGCGATCTTGCCGCCGTTCTTGCCGGTCAGCGCCACCACCGTGACGCCACGGGCATGGGCCGCATGGATGGCTTCGATCACGTTCGGCGAGTTGCCTGAGGTAGAGATGGCCAGCAGTACATCGCCGTTGCGGCCCAGGGCCTGAATCTGCTTGGCAAAGACATCTTCATAGCGATAGTCATTGGCGATCGAGGTCAGCGTCGACGTATCAGTGGTCAGGGCAATCGCCGCCAGCGGCGGACGTTCTTTTTCGAAGCGGTTGAGCAGCTCGGCGGCAAAGTGCTGCGAGTCGGCGGCCGAGCCGCCATTGCCGCAGGCCATGACCTTGCCCTCGGCCTTGAGGCAGGCGGCCATGCGGCGCACCGCAGCTTCGATAGGCGCGGCCATGCTGGTCAGGGCGGCGAGCTTGGCCGCGGCGCTGTCGTTGAATTGCTGTTGAATGCGGTTTGCAATTGACATGAAAGGTGATGTGCTGCGCGTGTGAATGGGTTCGGTTGAGGATAACGGCTCCCGGCGCCATGCCGAGACAGGAATAGGCGGGCTAGAGTACAACAAATACTTCGATCATCCGCCGCCGCCTTTGGTTCCTGCCGTTGGATATCGGAGGGTGCCGGAGCCGCCGGCGATGGTGTGGGCCGCGGGCGAAAGGCTGCAGACGAATTCAGTCGGCCGTAAACGCATTGCGCAGCCATTTCAGGGTGCCGGCATCGGGCCCGTCGAACAGCACGCAGTCGAAGCGGCAGGGCGTTTCACCGTGGCGCAGCAGCCAGTGGCGCGCGGCGAGGATCAGCCGGGCCTGTTTGCTGACTGTGATGCTGGCCGCCGCACCACCGAACTCGCCGCTGCTGCGCGACCGCACCTCGACAAACACCGTGGTTTTGCCATCGCGGCAGATCAGATCGATCTCGCCGCCGCGCACCCGGAAATTGCGTTCGATGATCGAAAGGCCCTTGCGCAGCAGAAAATCTGCCGCCATTTGCTCGGCCGCTGCACCTTTGGCTTGCCTCGTGCTCATCAGACTGCAACAATCCGGGACATGGAAAATGCATTGTATGTCGTCGCCACGCCGATCGGAAATCTCGGCGACATCAGCCTGCGCGCGCTGGACACCCTGCGCGGTGTCGATCTGGTCGCCTGTGAAGACACCCGCCACGCGCGACAGTTGCTCGATCATCACGGCATCAAGGTGCCGACACTGGCGCTGCATCAGCACAACGAGAACGAGGCCGCGGCCAAGCTGGTGCGTCTGCTGGGCGAGGGGCAGCGCGTGGCGCTGGTGTCGGATGCCGGCACACCGGGCGTCTCCGACCCGGGTGCGCGCACGGTGGCTGCGGTGCGCGCCGCCGGTTTTCGGGTGATCCCGCTACCGGGGTCGAACGCGGCCATCACCGCAATGTCGGCGGCGGGGCTGTCCGATGCACGTTTTCTGTTCGTCGGCTTTCTTCCCGCAAAAGTCGGCGCTCGCAAGACGGCGATTCTGGAGCTCGCCGCTGTGAACGCTGCGCTGGTGTTCTACGAAGCGCCGCATCGCGTGACAGAAACCGTGGCGGAACTTGCCGCACTGCTCGAGCCGCAGCGTGACATCGTGATCGCGCGCGAACTAACCAAGATGTTCGAGCAGATCGAGCGGATGCCCTTGGGTG
>JAIPCS010000064.1 GCA_021738105.1 Sulfuritalea sp. | reverse complement strand
CGAGCCAGCGGCGACCCCATACGCGGCAGCATCAGTTCGCCGTCTTCATCGCGATTGACCACTGCCACCAGATGCAGATGCCTCACGGCACGCGTTGCGGCCACGTAAAGCACACGGGCTTCCTCGTTGCGGCTGCGTTCGTGCTCCATACGCTGCAAAAAGTCGTAAACGGTCGGCTCTCCGGGATTTCGTGCACGCCGTTGATTTACCGGCGCTGCCAGCAAGCGCTCGCCAGCCGCCAACGGAAAGCTATCCCAGGCCAGCAGCGGTGTATCCCGTCCGGCTGGTTCGCGATACAGGCCGGGCAGGATCACGGTATCGAATTCCAGGCCCTTGGCCCTGTGTATGGTCATCAGTTGCAGACGGCCATCGGCCTGTGCATCCGGCGCGGCATACAGGCGGCCCATGTCTTCCTCAAGGCTGTCGAGCACAAAGCGCCCCGCCACATCCAGCGCATCGAGTCGATTGAAAAAGGCCCGAGTGTCGGCAAGTGTGTTGCCGCTCAGCATTTCGTCACTCGCTGAAACACAAGCGGGGCCGCCGAGCTTGCGCCAGACGTCCTCCACCCAGCGCCGACGGCGCTGCCGTCCCTGCCCCTGCAACGCCTCGGCCAGCACCTCACGCACGTGGGCCAGTCGCTGTTGACCGTCAGCCGAAAGCCTGGCAACCCGTGCTGCATCGTTCATCAACGACCAGAGGGTGGCTTGATGGTCATCGCCCACCAGGCCATGCAGATCGGCCAGACGCAGACCGCACCAGGGGGCGCGCAGGATCGCCAGCCAGTGCACCCGATCGCTTCGATGATGCAGCGCGCGCGTCAAAGAGATCAGATCCTGCACAGCTTGCCGCCCGGCCAGCGGCTCGATCTCAACCGCCGAAAAACGCCAGTCGTTCTCCTGCCGGCGGATCGCCGCCACCAGCGCACTCAGATGATCTCGAGCACGCACCAATACGGCAATCTGGCGCGTCGGATCTTCTCGCCACTCGCTCTTGATCAGCCGGATGATCTGCTGTGCCTCGGCGCGGGCAGCAGCAGCACCCTCCCCCCGGGTAGCCCACACAGGATGGATCGAGACACCGGCTCCGATTTGCGACTCTCGTGTAGCCACAAACTCTCGATAACGAATCTCGCCGCGCAAAGGATCGTCCGCCACCGGGAACACATCCGGAAAGCAGGCGTTGATCCAGTCCACCACTTCCGGGCATGAGCGATTGTTGCGTGACAACCGAAGAGGGGTCAGCCTCAAGGTGCCGATACCGTTTTCAGCAACCCGAAGGAAAAGCCCGACGTCTGCCTTGCGAAAGCGGTAAATCGACTGCATTGGATCGCCCACTGCGAACAGGGTACGGCCATCCTCGGGCTGCCAGCCCGCCGTCAAACGCTCCAGCAGTTCGATCTGGACTGGACTGGTGTCCTGAAACTCGTCCACCAGTAAATGGCGGATGCGGTAGTCGAGCCGCAGACCCAGTTCCGACGGATCGAGTTCGTCGCCAAGCGCAGCGATGGCACGTGCCGAAAGTTCGCCGAAATCGACTTCGCTAACTTCGCGGAAAACCAGCCACAACTCGGCCGCCGCCAGCTTCATCAAGCGGGCCAGTGCCCGTACCACGGCATCGTTGTTGTGATCCGGCGTCGGCAATTCGCGCAGGCGACGCAAAGCGCCAATTGCAGCGGCATCCAACCCGCTCAAGCTCTCCAGCATGTGATCCTTCTGCGCCTTGAATTCCTTGCCGGCTGGAAAACCGTTTTTCACGGTTACCGTCTTGCGCGGCTCGTCCTTCAGGGTCAGCAACAAATCGGCAAGCGCGCGCCAGTGAGATAGATGTTCCGGATCGGCGGTCAGCGGTTGCGACCAGTCAGCCAGACGGCCCTCGCCAAGATTGGCTGCGGCGAAGCGCGCCAGCGGCATCCACGGCGTCTGCCAGACATCATCCAGCACATCGGCGATTAGTGCCAGTTCCTCGCCAACCACTTCCTGCAAGGCTTCGCTGATGGCCGACTCTGGATCGTCAAGTTCGACAATCTCGCGCCACTGTTCGCGCCGTGCGAGCATCTCGGCCAGCAGTCGCGCCAGCCTGGCCACGTCGTTGTCGAGGTGCGCCAATGCACTGGCCACGGCATCGGCATGCTCGCGTTCGCCCTCACTGCAGCCCTCGAGATGCTCAAGCGCCCGGCGCGCAGCTTCCTCGTAATGCCGCTTGGCGTCCTCGGCCACGGCAGGCTGTGTGCCGAAACGGGACAGCAATGGCATCTGCCGCGCCAGGCCCGCGCACAGCGCGTCGATAGTGGTCAGGCGCAGACGCCCCGGCTGGGCTTCAATGTGCCAGTTCAGTTCGCCCGATCTCTCCAGCGCTGCGCGCGCCAGATCAAAAGTGATGCGTTTGTGCGCCGCCTCGGGCATCCGGCCCTCGCGAGCCAGCGCCAGGCTGTCCTGGATGCGCTGGCGCATCTCTCCGGCGGCCTTGTTGGTAAAGGTGATGGCAATGATTTCTTCAGGTTCATCCACTGTTGCCAACAACCGCAGATAGCGTTGTGTGAGCAATTCGGTCTTGCCTGCCCCGGCCGGTGCTTCGACAATGAAGGATTCAAGTTCCAGTGCGCGGCGGCGGTTACTGTCGTCGTTTTCGAGCAGTTGACTCATCACGACTCCGCGCCACCAGTATCAAGCACCGCGTCGAACTGCGCGCGCCGCTCCGCGACCCGCAACAAGGGGCGAACGTCGCAATACGCCAGCGCCTGTTCGTCCTTGAAGACCACCGCTGCAACGCCATTTTTCACCTCGCCGGCGACTTCTTTAAGGCACCGCGCCCAATGCTGGCGCAGGGCATCCCAATCGGGAAATGCTTCTTCGGCATAGCGTTTGCGCTGTTCATCCAGCGACTTCACATCGGGCAACAGGCCCGCGCTTTCCGCCACGCCGAGAAATCCCGGCTCGTCACGCGTTACGCGCGCCAGGGCCGCGGCCGCCACCGCGCGGTCGGGAAACGCCAGTGCCGCGTAAATCGGCAATTGTGGTTCGCTGATGCGCGCGTCGGCCCAACTTTCGACCGATACGCTGCGCCCGCTCTTGTAGTCGATCACCACCAGACGTCCGTCGTCGAGTTGATCGACGCGGTCAACGACCACGCGCACGGGCAAGCCCTCGATATCGAGTTCATGCCGCTCTTCGCAGGCGATGACACGAAAGGAAGTACGCCGCGCTTCAAGCTCCAGCCAGACCACGAGCAAGGCCTGCAGCCGTTCATTTTCGAGCAGGCGCAAGCGTGGCGGCAAGGGCTCGGCTGCTCGCCTGTCGAATTCCGCCAGCGCATGAGTCACCACGCGGCGGAGCTCGGCGGCGCGCATTGCCTCGTCCATTTTCAACAAATCAGCCAACGCGCGCCCGCGCCAGAATTCTTCGAGTGCCGCATGCAGCAGGGAACCCCGCGCCCGCGCGTCCAGCCCAAAAGTCGGCGCTGGCAATACGGCGGCACCGAGTCGGTACTGGTAGAAACCCCATGCCGGACATACCGCCTGCGCCTGCAACAGCGCGGTACCGCCCCGAATTTGTTCGTATTCGCCCACCGGCGGAGCGCGTGCATCATCGAGAAGTTCCAGAAGCGCCGCGTCGCTGTCTACCGTCTGCTTTTCGCTCGCCGAAGGCCAATCACGCTGGGCGATTTTCGCCAGCAGCGGACTCGCCCGCAGTGGCCGCTCGCCTTCCTGCCGGGCCCACGACAATACAACCTCATCCGCGCTTGCGCACCACAAAGCCTGCAGGGCTTGCGCCTCCAGCGCCAGACTGTCGGCGCGCGCATCAGCAACACCCGCGCGGCGCTGCAACTCAGCCGGCAATATGGGATTGGGGCGTGGACCAGGCGGCCATGTTCCCTCGTTCAAACCCATGACCCAAAGCCCATCCACGCCCCCGGCCAGTGCATCGCCCAAAGCGCATACTTCGACTCGGGCAGCGGACTGCCGAGCCACCGCAAATGACTGATCGCGGCATTGGCGCTGCAACTGTCGCAAGGCATCATTGGCGGCGACGCGACCGAGAATGCCATCCAGTGCCTGTAACTCACCGATCGCCTCCCTCAGTTGAACGCAAGCTTCGTGCTCAGCCGGCAGCAGTGTTCGCTGCCCCGGCCAGCCTAGCGTCTCAAGCAGTTGGCCAAAGGCACTGCCCCAGGCAGAGGAAAGCTGACGGCGCGATGCGGCGCGTGCAGACTCGTGCAATGCGGTCAAATGTTCCATGAGTCGCGGCACGACGGGAGCCGCGGAATCCTCGGCAAGCAGACGAGAGATTGCACGTTGCAGCCGCTCCAGGCTGGTTTCCGGCGGCAGTCTTTCGCGCAACTCCGCCTCAATTTGCGCGCGACCATCGGCCTCGTCGAGGTCGGCCGACCAACCGGGGCCGCAAAGCAGCGCACCAAACCCGGCCTGCGCCACACGCTGCGGACTGACAAACAGCTGCAACAAGCGCAGCGCTACATCAACCAGGGGCTCACTTGCCAATGGCGCTCCGGCGACGAATACATAGTCCCGTTCCAGCGCGGCCCAGCCAGCCCCCACCGCTTGCGGATGCAGTGCGTCTTCCAGTGCCGCTTCCAGCAGACGGCGTCGTGCCGGCAAATCCGCCACGGCAATCCGCAATCGCAAGTGTGGCGCGACTATTTGCCCACCGGTCTGCTTCTGGATCGAATTGTCATGCAAACGATCGCGTGCCCAACGCGCGGCGGCAATGCACTCAGCCTCGGCGTCGTCCATTTCGACGGCACACGCCGGCGTAGCAGTCTCGCTCCCGAAATCGACGCGAAACAACTCGACGCCGCGCCCTTCAAGCACCACCAGCAAACGCGAAACCATGGGATCCGGTACAACAAAACCAGCAATGCCCAGACGCGCGGGCAAGCCGCCAATACCGCGCTCGATGCACTCGATGCGCCATGCCAGAACTTCATCCGCCCGGCGCCAGCGACCCGCCTGGCAGGCGCTTCGAACATCGTCGCTCCAGCGTTGGTAGGCAAGGTATTCCTCGGTATGCAAAGCTTCGGGAACCTCGATCCGCCACCAGGCCTGCAGACTTGCGGCATCCATCGCTGCCAGGGCCATGCCCTCGCGGTCGAACAGATCCTCCGCCGCACCGGCATCGCGGGCAATCGCCTGCTCCCACAGACAGCGCTCCTGCGCCCGGGACAAAAAGCTGTCGGGAACACTGGCCGGAGGAATGTCGCCGCGCAACAGCGCCGTGGAAGTCAGATGATCGAGCCACATTGCCGGCGTCGAACTTTGCAGTGCGCGCCAGGTATCTACCCCGCGCGCGATCTGCAAGTCACCATGCGCCTTGCGCAGACTCATTGCCAGATGTGCATTGGCAGTCATCACAATCGGCTCCGGTCCGCCGGGCAGTTCGGCGAGCCGTACCAGGGGTAGATCGGAGCGGATCATGCGCGGTGCTATCCGGCCAGCGGCAGCATCAGGGCACCCAGTGCGCAAAGAATTGTGGTGGCATAAAACACGGCGAGATCGGCTTGATTGGCAGACATGGGACTTCCTCCTTGAGAACGGAGATCAGTTTGCCTGCCACAAGGCTCATGGAATGAGCCTGCTCTCGTCCTTTGCCAGCAATTCCGTCGCCTGCACTTCTCGCGGCAGCGCCTCGACCGGATTCAGGTCGGCTATTTCCCTGTCCTCGCCGGCGACTTTCAGGTCGCGGAATTTGCGCGCCGAAACCAGCACGCGCGACTCCAGCGATGCCACCGACTTGTTGTAGGCGCCGACCGCCTCGCCCAGATTCCTGCCGACTCGGCCCCAGTGTTCAGCCATGGTGGCGAGGCGTTCATACAGTTCGCGCCCGAGAATGCTGATGCGCTCGGCATTTTCGGTCAGCGCCTGTTGCGTCCAGCCGTAAGAGACGGCGCGCAGCAAGGCAATCAGCGTGGTCGGCGTGGCGAGAATCACGCGCTGCTCGACACCTTGCTCGATCAACGAGGGATCGGCCTCCAGCGCGGCCGAATAAAACATCTCGCCGGGCAGAAACAACACGACAAAATCCGGCGAGGGCTGGAACTGCTCCCAGTAGGCTTTCTGGCCGAGCTTCTTGAGATGCTCGCGCACCTGCCGCGCGTGATCGGCGAGCTTGCGCTTTTTCTCCGCCTCGTCGTCGGTTTCCAGCGCTTCAAGATAAGCCGCCAGCGGCGCCTTGGCATCGACCACGATGTTCTTGCCGCCGGGCAGACGCACGATCATGTCCGGACGCAGTCTGCCGTCTTCGGTATTGGTGCTGGCTTGTTCCTCGAAATCGCAGTGATCGAGCATGCCCGCCATTTCCACGACGCGCTTCAGTTGCAACTCGCCCCAGCGTCCGCGGGTTTGCGGCGCGCGCAGGGCCTTGACCAGATTGCCGGTTTCCAGCCGCAGCGCGCCCTGAGCTTCGGCCATGGCACGCACCTGCTCGGTCAGCGTGGCATAGGCATCGACGCGCGACTTTTCGATGCCCTGAATCTGCTGTTCGAATTTTTCCAGCGACACTTTTACCGGCGCAACCAGTTCGCCGATCGCCAGTTGCCGCTTGTCCAGATCGGACTTCGCCGAAGCCAGTGCCGTCGCCTGCTGCGCTTCCAGGGTGTTGCGAGCCAGTTCAAGGAAAGACTGGTTGTTCTTGGTCAGTGCCTCGGCCGATATCACCTTGAAGGCATCGGCAAAGCTGTCGCGGGCGGCTTCGAGCGTGGCCTGCCGCTCGGCAAACAGCGCCTGATCCTTTTCCAGTTCGGTTTGCAACGTGGCGCACCGTATCGCCAGCGCCGACTCCTGGGTACGCAAGCGGTTCAGTTCGTCTTCAAACTGACCAAGCTGCGCTTTGGCTTCGCGCAAGCGCGCGCCAAATACCCAGGCCACCAGCCCAGCGCCCAGTAACAAGCCCACTACCAGCGCAATGCTCAATTCCATACCCTGCTCCGCCCTACATTTCTCTCGACAGCGAGAGTATCACCCGCGACGGGCTCAGCGGATGATCCTCACTCATTGAATCCACGTATCAACCTTCCCGCCTTTTTCGTCGGACGGCCTTTCAGATCAGAGCCGGGGATCGGCGCCAGCCGACGCAGTTCCTGCTGCTGTTGTCGGCGAACAGCGCTTTCTGCCGTTTCTTCATACAGCAGACGGGCTTCGGCGGCGGGACGGCGTTGTGCGCATATGCCGCGCACAATGACGATCCAGCGTTGCTCGCCGGCGACAATTTCGAGTTCATCACCAGATTTCAGCTCACGCGACGGTTTCACCGCCTGGCCATTCCATCGGATCTTGCCGCTATCCACCGCATCCGCCGCCAGACTGCGTGTCTTGAAGAAACGTGCCGCCCATAGCCACTTGTCAATGCGTTGCCGCGACAGATCGTTGACTTCCGCCATCGCTCAATCGTGAAACACCACGAACTCTTCGAGTGCAGCGCGTTCGGTTTGCAGGCTGTTCTCGATGGCGTTCGGATCGGCCCAACCCAGGGACATGCCACAAACCAGTTGTTCCTCGGGAGTAAAACCGAGAACTTCAGCGATGATCCGGTGATAGTCGAGCCAGGCAACCTGGGGACAGGTATCCAGGTTCCGTGCGCGCGCGGCAAGCATCACATTCTGCAAAAACATGCCGTAGTCCAGCCAGCTGCCCTGCCCCATGCGTCGATCGATGCTGAAAATGAGCCCGACGGGTGCGCCAAAAAACTCGAAATTTCGCCGCATTTGGGCCTTCATGCGAGCCGTATCGCCCTTGGCGATGCCCAGCAAGCCGTAGAGACCCCAGCCGATCTTGCGTCGGCGTGCGAGGTAGGGTTCGAAGAACTTTTCCGGATAATAGTTGTACTCGGCCTGATGGCCCGGCTCGTCGGCGTCGTAGGCAGCGCATACGGCATCGACCAGGCGCTGCCTCGTACTGCCGACCAGCACATGCACGCGCCAGGGCTGCAGATTGGTGCCGGAAGGAGCCCGACGAGCAACCGCTAATATTTCCGAGATCTGGTCGAGGGAAACTTCCCGCGGCAGGAAAGCACGTACCGCATGGCGGCCTGCCATCACGGCATCAACGACTTCGCCCTGGGTTCCCGACGTAATACTCAAGCGGCCAGAATCAGGTAGCGAGGGCCGGCTGATGCCCGTCACTATTTGGAGTCGGCTTCGCGCTTCTGGCGTGAGGTGGTCATCACCATGGCTTCGCCATCGATGACCACCTTGTCGCCCACGGTACAAACAGTATCGAGTACCACCCGGCACTTTTCGGCGATGACTTCCTTGACGGTCACTTTGGCACGAACCGTATCCCCGGGTCTCACCGGCGCGCGAAATCGCAGCGATTGACTCATGTAAATCACGCCAGGTCCAGGCAAGCGATTGCCAAGCACCGCCGAGATCAGGCTGGCGCTCAACATGCCATGCGCAATGCGACCACCGAACATTGTTGATTTTCCGAATTCCTCGTCCATGTGCACGGCATTGACGTCGGTTGAAACGCCGGCAAACATCACGATGTCGGCATCGGTAATGGTTTTACCGAGCTCGGCGCTCATGCCTACACTGATGTCCTCTATGTCGAAACCATTCTGCGGATTCATGAAAGTCCTTTGTTGTGAATTGATCAATCTGTGCCGCCGATGAAAGCTCAGTGCCGCAAGCGTACCCGACGCACTAACTCTACCGCCTATCCCATGTGACGTTCCTGGAGGTTCCGGATATCGCAAGCGTCGCTCTACGCCGATCCGATTCGAGCTTGAGATCGACCAACAATCGCCCACTGACATTCATCTCCGCATCGATATCCACCGTTCCGCTGGCCGACATGGCTCCCTCGCTCAAATGTAGTTGCCGCAGGTGAGTCGCGCCCTGCTCATGAACAAATCCTGCGGTCAAATCGACAAATCGTGTGTCGCCGCGTATTCCCCTGCCCTGCAGCATCCTCGCGATATCCACCCCCAGCAAGGTTCCTCTCTCGCTGACAAAATTGCCCTCCAGCCGGGGCGAAGCAAAAAGCTTTGCTGATTCCGGCGCTTGCATGGACAAACTGGCCGCGCCCGCCAATCTCGCATTGCTCAGCACTCCGGGCGCCAATAGCTCGGCATCTATCTGCTTCGCCCTCAACTCACCCGTCAGATTCCAGTTCGCCCGCCAGTCCAGTCTCGCCTGGCCACTCAGAAATCCGCCGACGACAAATCCTTTGAACTCGGACAGGGAGAGTCCATTCCTGTCCGCTGTTCCTTTGGCAGTCCAGTCTTCCAGCGTCAACTTGGAACCGAACGGAATCTTGAAGGATCTTGCGTCGAAGTCGAACTGCACCGATTCATCCTTCGGGGCCAGAATCAGTTTGATGTTCCGATCATTCGATTCCATCGCGATGCTGGACCAGGCGCCTGTCTCATCGAGTTTTAGCTGCGCCGCGAACGCGGGGACGCTGACATGCTTCAATTCAAGCTGGGCGTTCATCACGCTGACCTGACCCAAACCAACCTCCTTCGCCACCGGTTTACCAAACAAGATCCAGCGCAAGCCGTCTTCCGTGACCGACGGCGAGTCGAGTTCGATCGACTTGAAATCCTTCTTCTCACTGAACAGACCACCAAGATGTCCCATGGCGTTGACTCGCAAAATGCGGATTTGCCCTTCACCACCGACCGTCACTTCGTCAAATCGCAAGTGTGGTCGCGGTATCAACGACAGGTGAAGCGACTTGATTTTTACCGGCTGCTGAAACTGCCCGCTCAGCGCCTTCTCAAATTGCGGAATCTGCCCGTCAAATGAAATCAGGTGAATTGCGCCCAGAACAACCAGGATCAGAACCGTCAGCCCCAGGGCGAAGACCTTGCCCCATGTTCGCAGCCAACCGGCTACCGCATTTTTGCTGGCAACGGACGCATCTTCCTTCGCCCGCTTACGGGCTTTTGCTTCCTTCTCATGTTGCCTTGCTTGCTTTTCTGCCTCGAGTCGTGCCGACTCTTCGGCCGCCAGGCGATCCAGAGCTTCTTCCTCCCGCCGAACACGCTCTTCGGCCTCGCGTCTCACCTGTTCCTCAGTATCCCTTCGTGCCTGCTCCGCTGCCGCCAGTCGAGCACGCTCCTCCGCCTCACGCTGTGCTTGTGCTTCGGCTGCCTGCCGAGCCAGTTCCTCGGCTTTCCTTCTTGCCTCTGCTTCGGCGTCGAGTCTGGCCTGTTCCTCTGCTTCGCGCCGCGCCTGTTTCTCGGCCTCCTCCCGAGCAAGCGCTTCTTTCTCGTTTTGCGCCTGCTCTTCGGCATCACGTTGCATTTGTTCGTCGGCACCAAGGCCTGGAGTCTCAACGTCCTCCGTCGAACTTTCCGCCTTCTTACGTCTCGCCATCAATTTTGCGCGAAGCGCCTGCGCCTGCCGTTGCGACTCATCGGCCGGCGAATCCGAGTGATTGCCCTCCGGTACAGGTCCTTCGGATTCCTGGATCAAATCTTCGCTAATCAGAGTGTCCAGCGCCTCATCAAATGCGGCTTCCGATAGATCGCCAAACCAATTTCGCAGCTCGGCAACGGTGGACACTCCATCTATGACCCGCAGTAACTTGTGCAAATCGCGCGCGAGTCCAGAGGATGTCGCTTCCGCTTCCTGTTCGCCTTTGCTGGTTCTGACAAAAATTGGAGCTGTATTCATGGCTATTTGATGGGCACGTCCGATTGATGAAGATTCAGAGCATTACATGACAGGCCGATCATGGCAACGATCCAACTCAGCCAGTCCGGCTGAGTTCCGCCTTGAGCTGCTTCAGCAATGATTCGATTCTGTCTGACAGGACGCCAAACTCGACAATGGCTTTGTCATTCAACTGAACGATTTTTTCATTCCTTATGGCATCGGCGATGGACTGCGACTGACGGTGAAACTCGCCGTGCACCGTCAAGAGTTCCTCGGCCGACCCAGACCCTGCCAGTTCGCTCGCATTGGCCGCCAGCCATTGACCCAATCGACATTGCGTGTCATCACCAATGGGTTGCGTATCGAAATCTTTGCTGCGAATGGTGTCGAGAGCCATATGGAATTTCATCTTCCACGACCTGTGCCAACTTATCGCGCTGTCAAAATCGAATTCTTGCATGCTTGGTGTCTCTCTTTCAGAAACCTGAAAACTGCAAAGGTAACACTACTGGCGGACAAGGATGCAACCCGCTACCCGCCCGCAGCGAGCTGTACCCCCCCGAAAACCACTCTTACTATGCCACTGACCAGCAGTGCCACAGCAACCGAAAGAGCGACCGAAAACAAGGCATCTCGTCGTCCGATTGTCTTCAGCATGACAGCAAAGGTAGATACACAGGGAATATAGAAAGTGATAAACAGCAGCAGGGTGACAATCTGGACTGAATCGAGCAGGGTACCGATTTCCTGCGTCCCCAACGCCTGAAAGATCATCAACAAGGACAATTCCTTGCGCAGGACACCGAATAGCAGAGGCACACCGAGCGCCAGTGGCAGACCCAGCCACCAGACACTTACCGGCATCAACAGAGCATTGATCAGACTGTCCGCGCCAATGTGATTGAGCAAGGCCAGCACCACGCTGCCGCCCACCAGCAAAGGCGTCACGATGGTCAGGATATCGCGGGTGCGTTCCCAAGTTTCTGCCAGCAATTTCTGCCACGTTGGCAGTGCATACGCAGGAATTTCCTGAACCTGGCCAGGACCCAGTTCGCGATCTCCTCGAGAAAGCACGCTGCCCATGACGGCGATAACGACCAGTGTTAGTGCAAACATGCCGAACACACCGCCAGCGCCGAGATACTTGCCGGCGATGGCGAGAATGATGGCAGAGCGCGCAGAGCAAGGCACAAATGTGATCAGCACCGAAGCGATCACGCGTTCGCGGCCACTGGTAGCTCTCGCCGCACCTGATATGGCCGGGACGTTGCATCCCAGACCCAGCAAAAAGGGTACGGCAACGCCGCCGTGCAAGCCAATTTTGTGGAAGCCTCGGTCCACGACGAACGCGATACGATGCATCAGACCGGCTTCCTCGAGTGTCACCAACAGCATGACGAGCGGAATCATGTAGGGCACAACGATACCCGTCAGACCGATCAGGCCGTCGAGCACGGCGCGCGCAACCACTCCCCCGGTAGACAAGGGTTGCCAGTCGGCGAACGCTTCCGTCAGGCGAACCGTGGTCAGAGAATCGATCCAGCCGCTGACTTCGAAGACGACGAACAACACCGCGGCGAATACGACCAGGCTACCGATCAGCCCCCATTGCGGATGCAGGAACAACTCGTCCAGCCAGTAGCGCCAGCCTTTTTTCTGCTTCGGCGACCCCATTCGCATCGCCGCCTCAACCAGCGTCGCGGCAAGATGATGTCGATCAGCGTGCAGTTCGTCGGCCAATGGGCGCGGCAAACCTCGCCCGGCAGCTTCACGCAGGGCGCGCAACTCGGGCAGCAGTTGCGGAAAATGCTGCCCGAGTTCGTACTCAACAAAGCGATCGTCGGCGGCAAACTGCATTAGCAGCAAGGGATGCGGCACGCGAAACGCCGCATGTATTTCCGGGCGGTTCATTGCAACATCCAGTGGCCGCAAGCTCTCCATAATGTGCTGACTGGGCGGTTGTGGCAGAGGGCAAATTGCCTCACGCGCAGAATTTACTGCAGCGCGGAACAGCTCTGCGATTCCCTGCCCCATCAATGCCACGGTCGGAACCACCGGAATGCCGAGAAGTTCTTCCAGAGCCTTGACGTTGATGTACAGCCCTTTCGTCACGGCCTCATCCATGTGATTGAGTGCCAGCACAATCGGACGGCCGAGTTGGCTGAGCTCCAGCGTCAGCTCAAGGTGGCTTTGCAAGCTGGTGGCATCTACAACCTGAATGATCAGGTCAGGCGGTGCAAAGGGGGCCGGCGGACCGGACTGCTCGTGCACCGAGACAGGTGGTCTGTCATCACCCCATAGCAGGTACTTCAAGGCGGACAGATCATCGCCTTCGAGATGATGTAGTGAATGGATATTGGGCAGATCCACCACGCTGGCTTCGTCGAGACCGATCTGCACCGTACATTCACGATAAACGCGATGTGTACCAGTCAGCTCTCCGGTAAGAGGCGCAGTGCTCGACACCGCCTCGAACAACGTTGTCTTGCCGCCGCCAGGTAGCCCCACCAGGGCAATGCGCACACGACTGTCACCGCGCATCAAGGGCAAGCGCAGCGGAATGGCAGTAGTCGTGATACCGGTTGCGGAGTTCACCATGTCAGCGCGCCTTGCCTCTTCATTTCTTGTCGTCGAGGCACTGTCGACACCTTCCTGAAAAAACCGACCACACCACTGACTGTTCAGTATTTGATGCGTGCAAAATAGGTTTTCTGAGCAGCATCAAGCGCCTGGCGCAGCGTAAATATTCCCTTGTCGGCAAGCAAAGGGATCATTTTTAGAAACACTTCACCGGTGACAAATGCGTCGCCCAGCGCCGTGTGGCGGCCGATGACATTGATGCCAAGTCGCTCCGCAATGCTCTCCAACCGATGAGA
This sequence comes from Sulfuritalea sp., assembly GCA_021738105.1. The sequence continues at coordinate 1,944 of JAIPCS010000064.1, read as the reverse complement.
TTCCTGGTTTGGATGAATCACCGCTGACAACAGCAGGGTGTCGAGTACTGGCTGGGTGAAGCGCACGCCAAGACTGCTTTCCTTGATTTGAAAAAACCGCATGTCGAATGCCGCATTGTGCGCAACCAGCACCGTCTCGCTACAAAACTCGTGGAACGCCGGCAGCACAGCGTCGAGTGTCGGCTGGTTTTTGACCATGTCCTCGGTAATACCGTGAATCGGGATGCCAGCCGCTTTCAATGGAACACGTGGATCGACCAGTTGATCAAAAACCTCCTGCCGCAATAACCGACTGTTAACGATACGCACGGCACCCATCTGAATGATCTCATCGCCCTTGGAAGGTTCCAAACCTGTCGTTTCGGTATCGAATACCGAGTACGCGAGATCAGTCAACTTACGATCAAGATCGATTCCCGACCCTTCCGCATCGCGCGTGGCAAAAAGATCGAAATCGTAATACTCGGGGCGGCTTTCGCTGTGCAAATGCTGTGCCTGATCGGCCATCGCAACTTCGGTCATGTCAGCGATCGGCAACACAATACGGAAAAAGGCTTTGTGGGCCGCCTTGTCACGCTGGTACCAGATTTCGCCACCATGCCGATCGATCACGTCGCGCAATGTCAGTGGGCTGGTGTCGGTACCGATATTCATTGGCTCCAACTCCCATGTATACAACGTCTCGGATGACACAGGCGTACCCGACCAGATCAAGTCGACATAAACCATCCGACCCTCGGAACTCAGCCGCAATCGCAACTCGCGAATCGCATAATGATCCTGCAGGCGCGACGCAAGAAAATTCATTGCCTGAATCAACGCAAAGCTATCAACTCTCACCCACAGATTCCTGTCCTGCTCTTCATTCTTGATAGGCAGCTTCAGTCGATCTTCAATACGCTGCGCCGCTGCCGCAACAATATCTACCGCCAGCACATCTTCAAGTGGCCATCGCGTCTTGAGCGAATCGGTAAAGCGGTTCATGGTGGAGTCGAGTCGCTCACTCATGACTGTCGCCTCGTCCGCAATCACTTGAGTAAAGCGATTGCGGAAGTCCGGCTCCATGTCCGGCGTGTCAATCAACATTTCGACCGCGGCACGGATATTGGCGAGCGCCGCGCGATTGCCGTCAGTAAGTGATTGCAGGACCTGGTCTCGCTCGGCTTCGCGCTCGAAGTTGACGGTAATGTTCTCGATCGTCAGTACGTAACCCGTAACTTGTAGCTCAACCTCGGGCGGCGCCGCTTCCCGATCTGATGCAGGCTGTGAACCAGCTCCATCTTCCGCTTTCCCGGAAAGGTGACTGGGTGGAGCATCCGCCTTTGAACCGCGCTCGGCGGTACCGAGCACAGGGGCCATCTGGGCACGCAACAATTGCCCGCCACGTGTTGCTGTTATGAAATTGGCGGTTGGCCCGGTACTGCCTTTGCGTAATCGTTGCTGGATATTCTCCAGAGAATGGGTGATCTGACCCCGCTCGAGTATTGAAAAAATCGAACGTCCAAGCCCTATCAGCGCTCCGCTGTTCATCGACGTCGCCTCCTGCGCCAGCGCCTTGAACTGCAGACGAGCCCGACTGTTGTATAGCAGGATACGTCCATCGAGGTTGCATACAACGACGCCCATGGCCAGCTCGGACATCAAGGCGGCAAGCCGGTTCTTTTCCTCTTCAACCGCGGCCTTGGCAATATTGATTTGCGCCTCGACATCACTCAGCAACTCGTCACGCTGCTGCGCCAGATCATTTGCCGCCCTTGCCAGCTCGCTAATCTCCGGTGGACCGTCGGTCTCGACACGAAAGTTACGATTGGCGCCGAGCATCAGGCGCAAACTCTCTGCCATACGCAAAAGGCCATGCACATACTGCTTGAACAATTCACGCAGCAGCATCATCCCGGCGACAAAACCGAAAAACGTAATCAGTCCGCCGAGTGGCAGACGTGG
>JAIPCS010000063.1 GCA_021738105.1 Sulfuritalea sp. | reverse complement strand
ATCCAGGGGTTGGTCATGCAATCACTGCTGAGTGGCAAAGTCGATCAAATACGCGCTGCGGCACCGGGCGTCTTCGCCATATATCTTCGCGGAATCAGGAGCAACAAATGAACTCGAAACCCCGCCTCCTCAAATGGCTGGCCATTGCTGCGCTCGTCTTCGGTGCGCTGACTATTTTCAGTGGAGGCCGCGCGCTATTCGGTAGTGACGAAGCCCGCGCCGCTCTCGGCAATGTCGTGCCCTTCGTGCTCTGGTTCAACTTCACGGCCGGCTTTGTGTATGTCATCGCCGGCATCGGTTTGCTACTCGTCAAGCCCTGGGCTGCACCGACCGCCATTTTTCTGGCAGTGGCGACTGTGCTCGTCTCACTGGCAATGGCGATCTACGCGGTTAATGGGGGCGCTTTTGAGATGCGCACCGTCGGCGTGCTGACCATTCGCTCGGTATTCTGGATCGCTGTTGCCTTTGTCGCCGTGCGGGCTGTTAAGTCCAACTCACCTGTACTCAAATCACAATGAAAACCAAACGCCTTGGCCGTGCGGGTTTCATCGCTGCGGCAGTCGTTCTGATTGCGGCCTTCGTCTGGGTGCTGGCCCGCAGCGGCCCCCTGGCACCGGTCCGCGTCGTCACCACAACGATAACACGCGCCGATATCGCACCCATGCTGTTCGGCATCGGCGTTGTTGAAGCCCGACGCAGTTACCTGGTCGGCCCCACCAGCGCAGGACGGGTACGCAACATCACGGTGGATGTCGGTGAAGCGGTAACCGCAGGTCAGGTACTGGCAGAGATGGAGCCGGTGGACCTGGATCAACGCTACGCGGCGACAAGCGCACCCGCCGCACGAGCAAGAAATGCGGCCGACACCGCGGCGGCGCAAGTCCCCGACAGCGTCGCCCGCCGCCGGATTGCCGCCGCCAATGCCAAACGCTACGACGACCTGGGCCGCCAGGGCTTTGCCAGCATCAGCGTGTCAGAAGGAAAATCGCAGGAGTTGAAATCGGCCGACGCCCAATTGGCCGCCGCCGAGTCCGCCCTGGCCGCTGCCCGGCAAGACTTCGCCCGACTTGGCGCCGAGCGCGACGGCGCACAGCAGCAGCGTGCGAACCTGCGTTTACAGGCGCCGGTGGACGCCGTGGTGACGGCACGCGACGCCGAAGCCGGTTCCACCGTGGTGGCCGGCCAGGCGGTATTGCGCCTGATCGCACCCGACAGCCTTTGGGTCAAGCTGAGACTCGATCAAAACCGCTCGGCGGGTCTGGCACCCGGTCTACCGGCCGAGATCGTGCTGCGCTCACGACCGCAGCAGACGTTTCCCGGCAAAGTCGCCCGCATCGAAATGATCAGTGACAGCGTCACGGAAGAACGCGTGGCGCAAGTCAGCTTCGACACCTTGCCCACCGGCATCTCGGTCGGTGAAATGAGCGAAATTACACTGCGCCTGCCGGCCATCAAGGCAGCGCTGGTGGTGCCCAATGCAGCATTGCGACAGCGCGACGGCAAGAGCGGCGTTTGGCTGCAAACAACCGACGGCTTGCGTTTCGTCGCCATCAAGGCCGGGGTCACCGGCGCCGACGGCATGCTGCAGGTGCTCGATGGGCTCAAGGAGGGCGACGTGGTGATCACTCACAGCGAGCGCGATCTGAGTGCGAACACCCGCACCAAAGTCGTTTCGTCCCTGGTTAGCTCCGGCGCCAACGCCGCGGGCAAATGAGCCAACCATGATCAGCCTGGCCGGCCGCGACATCCTGCATTCCTGGGACAAGTTCGTCCTCACCGGAATCGGGCTGGGGCTGCTGATCGGGGCCACGCTGACCATGGCCGGCGTGTATCGCGGCATGGTCGATGACGCGCGCGCCTTGCTGAGCAACAGCGGCGCCGACCTCTGGGTGGTGCAGCAGGACACCCAAGGACCGTATGCCGAATCGTCCACCATCAAGGACGATGTCTATCGCAGCGTGCTGGGCCTGCCCGGTGTCGAGCAGGCGGCCAACGTCAGCTATCTGACCATGCAGGTGAGCAGCGGCAACACCGATCGACGCACCATGGTGGTTGGCTTCGAACCTGGCCAGCCCGGCGAACCGGGCTACCTGATCGCCGGGCGGCGTCTGCTGCGCAGCCACTACGAAGCCATCGCCGACATCAAGACCGGCCTCGCGCTGGGTGAACGCGTGCAGATTCGGCGCCACGAGTATGTGGTGGTCGGTCTGACCCGGCGCATGGTGTCTTCGGGCGGCGATCCGATGCTTTTCATTCCGCTCAAGGACGCCCAGGAAGCGCAATTTCTCAAAGACAACGATGCCATCGTCAGCGACCGTGCGCGTACCGCCGCCAACCCCGCGCTGAATCGTCCCGGTGTGCCCGGACTGGTCGACGCCATCAACGCCTCGCAAACCAGCAATCGCAATGTCAATGCCGTGCTGGTGCGTCTGGCGGACGGCTATCCGGCCGACAGCGTGGTGCAGGAGATACGCCGCTGGAAACACCTGCAGGCCTATACCCGTGCCGACATGGAAGAGATCCTGGTAGTCAAGCTGATCGCCACGTCGGCCAAACAGATCGGCATGTTCCTGGCCATCCTGACCATTGTCAGCGCCGCCATCGTCGCCTTCATCATCTACACCATGACGCTGGGCAAGATCCGCGAAATCGCAGTGCTGAAACTGATCGGCACCCGCAATCGCAGCATCGCCTGGATGATTTTGCAACAGGCACTGGGACTGGGCTTGATCGGCTTCGTGGTGGGCAAGATCTCCGCCACGCTGTGGGCGCCGGCGTTTCCAAAATATGTGCTGCTGGAACCGAGCGACGCGCTGACCGCCTTTGCCATCGTCATGGTGGTGTGCACTTTAGCAAGCACCCTGGCGATTCGGGTCGCGCTCAGGGTAGATCCGGCCACCGCGATCGGCGGCTGAGAGCACGGCTATGGACAAGGGCATCCACATCGAAGGCTTGAGCAAGCGCTACGGCGAGGGCGACACCGCAGTCGAAGCGCTGAAGGACGTCAACATGTGCATTGCGCCGGGCGAAGTGGTTGGCCTGGTCGGCCCCAGCGGCTCGGGCAAGACCACCTTGCTCAAGTGTCTCGGTGCGGTGATCGAACCCACTCGCGGACGCATGACGCTGGGCGGCGAAGTCATTTACGACAGCGACCAGGACGGCTGGAAAACCAAGGATCTGCGAGCGCTGCGCCGCGACCGGATCGGCTTCATTTTCCAGGCACCCTACCTGATTCCGTTTCTGGACGTCACCGACAACGTCGCCCTGCTGCCAATGCTGGCGGGACGTGCCAATGCCGTCTCGCGGGCGCGGGCGCTCGAATTACTGCAGGCGCTCGATGTCGCGCATCGTGCCAAGGCCTCGCCCAGCGAGCTTTCCGGCGGCGAGCAGCAGCGCGTGTCGATCGCACGGGCCCTGGCCAATCAACCGCCGGTAATTCTTGCCGACGAACCGACCGCGCCGCTGGACAGCGAGAGAGCACTGGCGGTCATGCGCATCCTCAATCGCATGGCCAGCCAGTACCAGACCGCCATCATCGTGGTCACTCACGACGAAAAGATCATCCCGACCTTCAAACGCATTTACCACATCCGTGATGGACGCACTGAGGAAGAAGCCGGGGAGGGAAGAGACATTTCCTGAGCCAGGTTTCCTTGTGCTCAGCGACCTTCAGCGCTGAGCGCTCCTTGCCCTTGCAATGAATACGCATAGGAAGAGAGAGGCACCATGAACAAGATATTCAACATTCTCGTGCTGTGTCCCAACAATTCGGCACGCAGCATTCTTGGCGAAGCATTGTTCAATCACCATGGAGCCGGCCGCGTCAGGGCCTGGTCGGCGGGTAGTCATGCTGGCGGCGGCGTCAACCCGCTGGCGCTGGAAACGCTGCAGCGTCATGGCATTGACAAATCTCGGGCACGCAGTAAATCCTGGAAAGAACTCGTGACGAATGCCATACCTCGATCACCGCTTCAAGGAGTACCGCGGCACACAAATTTTCCGGTCGCTCCCGCACCGGATCATTTTGATTTCATCGTCACCGTCTGCGGCAGCGCAGCCGATGTGCGCGGCCCGGTCTGGCCCGGCAATCCGACCGCGGTGCACTGGGGCATTCCCGATCCGACCCAGGTCGAACCTCCGGAAGCCCGACGTGAGGCTTTCGAGGAAACCTTCCGGTCGCTTGAGAAGCGGGTCCTTGCGTTTCTTTCCCTGCCGCTGGAAACGCTGACGCCGGAAAAGTCGGCGCTGGCGGCACGGCGAATTCACACCGGCGCCTGAGCGATGTACAGTGCGTAGGCACTGACAAAAACGCCATGACAAAAATCATCCTCGACTCCACACTGACCTGTCCGCAATGCGGTCATGTCAAAACCGAGACCATGCCCACCGACGCCTGCCAGTGGTTCTATGAATGCGAAGGCTGCCACACCCTGCTCAAGCCCAAACCCGGCGACTGCTGCGTGTTCTGCTCCTACGGCACGGTGCCCTGTCCGCCGATCCAGGAAAACGGAAAAGGGCATTGCTGTTGAATAGGCCAGGGCGAGTTACCGCCCATACCTTCATCGATGGCTCGATTCGCCGCCGCCGCAGTGCCAGGCACCCTTGTTCTGCGCGACATGGGCTGAAAGACGGGCTAGGTGATCACTGATGCCGTATCACCATCGCCGACTTTTCCGGCTGGCGGAAATTCTTGAAAGGCACAGCACCTTCGGCGCTCAGGATTTGGCCGTAGCAAGGAGACATAGACAGGCATCCTGCCGTGCGATCACCCCTTGTTGTTCGAGTGCAGCGAGCGCACGGTACAACGCTTCATGCGTCAGCCCCAACTCGGCGGCGATATCCTTCAGCGCACCTTGCGTGAAATAGCGCCCCTCGGCGTCACAACGCAGCCGCAAGAACTGCAGCACACGCTGCGGTGCCGAGCGGATCTGCTTGAGTTCGTAACGCTGGCGCAGTCCCTGCAAGCGGCGCGCCAGTTCTGCGCTAAAACGCCACAAGGCCTCCGAGTCGCCGCGCAACTGTGCTGCCAGCAAGGCCTTGGGATAGAGTCCCGCCACACTGTCACCGTCGGCAATCGCATCGCAGTGATAGTGCGTGGCAAACAGTGAAGCTTCGGCAAACATCTCGCCCGGTCGCACCTGATGCAGGGTCACCGCTGTGCCGTCCGGGGTCACGCGCTGCAGACGCAGCGTCCCGCTCCGGAGAACAAAAATGCCGATGGTGCGATCACCCTGGCGAAACAGCGTGCTTCCCGCAGGCAGCCTGCGCCACTGTGGTGATACACCCGCCAGAGTCAAGCTTGCGGTGTCTGCCTCCGAGCTTTTGTCTGCCTGGGGTTTAATGGCGACTTTCATATGATTGCAATCATAAATTCAGCAAGGCTTTATTGCTAGGCTTGCCTTCACCCCCTCACTTCGGAATCAAACCATGTCAGTTCGTACCGCGCTCGTCCTCACCTGCCTGTTGGCCGCGTTCACTCAACCGTCCTTCGGCAGTCCCGACCAACACCCAATGGATCACGCCGCGCACATGGCGCAAATGAGAGCGCAAGCATCAACCGAGAAAGCGTCCATGCCAGCGGCCGCCCTGCCAATGCTGGTGCATTTTCCTGACCAACTGCGCGATCACACCCTGAGCAACATGCGTGATCACCTGCTGGCGCTGGCAGAAATTCAGGACCGGCTGGCGCAACAACGCTACGACGATGCGGCGGAAATTGCCGAACAGCGGCTGGGCATGAGCTCACTGAAACTGCATGGCGCCCACGAGGTGGCCAAATACATGCCCAAGGGCATGCAGGATGCGGGCACCGCCATGCATCACGCCGCCAGCCGTTTTGCGCTGACCGCCCAGGAGTCGGCCATCGACCGCAATATGGCCAAATCGCTGGCCGCCCTGGCGACGCTGACGCAGAGCTGTGTCGCTTGCCATACAGGGTATCGCCTGAGGTAAGTCATCGAGTGTTCCCCGAACCCGGGCGACACCTCGGCACCACGAAAAACCGTTTCGCTTGAGCGAGCGCCGCCAGATACGCCTGATGTAACACATTCACCTTGGCCGCGAGTCTTGTTGTTGCGTAGCGGCAAGGTACACGGCACACTCTGCCGATGAATCAGACCAGCACCACGCCCCAAGCGAGAAAGCCCCGTCGCGTCAAGGCACGGTTCATCACTCCCCTCGCCCTCGTACTCCTCTTCATCATGGGTGTGTTTGCGGCAGCGATTTTGTGGGTCGAGGCGAACATTCGTGATCAGGATATCGCCGAACGTACCGCCGCTGTAGGCAAGCTTTTTGTCCAGAAGCTGGACAAGGACACCAACCTGATGATAGCGACAATGCGGGCGATGATGACCAATCAGTCCATCGAACAGGCGTTCCTCAAGCTTGACCGCAAGGCCTTGTCCAAACAACTCAGCCCCCTGTTCGCGAGCTTGCGCGACAAGCACCGGATCACCCACCTGTATTTCACGGGTCCGGACCTGGTAAATCTTTACCGCTTCCACAGCCCCAACGAGTCCGGTGACACGATTGATCGACTCACAACGATCAAGTCGAGAGAAAAACGGGAAGCGGTGCATGGCCTTGAACTGGGCCCGCTGGGAACACTTACCCTCAGGCTGGTCATGCCATGGCTACGCGATGGTCAAGTCATCGGCTACCTTGAAATCGGCGAAGAAATTGAGCATTTGATCAACGAAGTCCACGAGAGTCTGTCGGTTGAAATGCTGGTGCTGGTGGACAAAAGCATGGTATCTCAACAGCAGTGGCAGCACGGTCAAACCTTGATGAAACGCGAGGGCACCTGGAATCACTTTGCCAAACACGTGGCGCTTGCGCAAACGCTGGACCAGCTGCCCGCGGCGCTGGATGACGCCACGCTTCAGCACCTGATTTCAGGAAACACCGCGGAGATCGAAGACAGGGGGCGCTCCCTGCATCTGGCTGCCGTCCCGCTCAAGGATGTGGGTCAGCGCCTTATTGGCAATCTGGTAGTCATTCGCGACATCACTGCGCTGGAAACCACATTTAATTGGTCGATTCTCGCCGTCTCTGCAATCAGCCTGCTGTCAGCAATCGGCGTACTCGGGGTGTTCTTCCTTGCGCTTGACCGGGTGGAAATAGATTATCGGCGCCAGCACGATCTCGAGCATCAGCTACTGCGTTTCAACACCGAATACAGCCGCATCCTGCAACTTGAGAAATTGTCGGCGCTGGGAACGATGGTTGGCAGCATCGCCCACCAACTGAACAACCCGCTCGTGGGCGTCGTCAATCTTGCCCAACTGGCCGAGCGAGGGGTAGACGACCCGGTTCGCACGCGCGAACTGCTGGGCGACATCCGCAGTGCAGGCGAAGATTGTCACACCTTTGTCAAACGCATGCTGGCGTTTTCCAAGGTCTCCTGTTTTGAAAGCAAGGCAACATCAATGGCGGCGCTGATCGAGGACACGGTCTTGCTGTTTCGCCAGACGGAAAACCAACATCTTCCCGTTGAAGTAAAGCTGCCGGACGGACTGGTCGCGCTGACCATCGACCCGATCCTTATCCGCCATGCCTTGTTCAATCTTCTGGTTAATGCCGCACAGGCCACCATCGATAATGGCACGATTGTTATCTCCCTTGAACGGGAGGACGACACCACGCGGGAGGTTTCCGGGTGGTCATTGGCGGTAAGCGATCACGGCCGCGGGATGTCTCCCGAGGTCATGGAAAAAATATTCGTGCCCTTCTTCACCACCCACAGTGACGGCACCGGTCTGGGTCTGCCGGTAGTGCAGCATGTCGCGTTATTGCACGGTGGGCAGGTAAACGTCAGTAGCGAGCCGGGGCATGGCACGCGAATTGCGATCTGGTTGCCTGACGACTTGTCCAGTTCCCTGCTGGATTTACCCGGGAATCAATAAACAACGTGCCTGTGATGCTGCCCAAAATCCTCGTGGTCGACGATGATCGCCACACCCGCAAGCTACTCGACAGGCTCCTGGAAAAGACGGCGCGGGTTAGTCTTGCCGTCGATGGCGCGCAAGCGCGTCTGGCATTCGCTACCGAGGATTTCAATCTGGTGCTGATGGACCAGCGTCTGCCCGGTGACGATGGGATTGCACTATTGCGTGAATTTCGCGCACAAAGGCCACATCTGGTGGGCATTCTCATGACCGGTTTCGCGGACGTACGCGATGCCGTGGCAGCGGTCCGTGAGGGTTTGTTCGACTATCTGACCAAACCCTTTGAAGACCTGGAAGCACTGGAAGCCGTCATCGGCAAAGCGCTGGAACTCGACAGGGCCTATCGCGAGATACATGGCTTGCGTGCCCGACTGTCAGGTGAGCCGGACCTGCCGGGCATCATCGGTCAGTCACCGGTTATGGAGCGGGTACTGAACCAGATCCGCCAGGTCGCAGGCCTCGACACCACCGTGTTACTCGAAGGGGAGAGCGGCACTGGCAAGGAGCTCGCCGCGAAGATGATCCACGCGCTGAGTACCCGTGCGGGAAAGCCCTTTCTCGAAGTCAATTGCGGCGGCTTGCCGGAAACCTTGCTTGAAAGCCTGCTGTTCGGCTATGACAAGGGCGCTTTCACGGGTGCCGGCCAGGCCAATGCCGGTTACTTCGAGAAAGCCCACGAGGGCAATCTGTTCCTTGATGAAATTTCCGACATGAGCCCGAAGCTACAAAGTAATTTGTTGCGCGTGCTGCAGGACCACAATGTCACCCGCATCGGCAGCACCCAATTGCGCCAGGCTGACTTTCGCTTGATTTGTGCAACCAACCGCCCCCTGCTTGACGAAGTCAAAGCCGGTCGCTTCCGGGAAGATCTTTACTATCGGATTGCCGTGGTGTCCCTGGCCATGCCGCCATTGCGCGAACGAACGGGAGACATCGTGGCCTTGGCCGCGCATTTTCTCGACTATTACAGCAAGAAATTTGGCAAGAATTGCGGACCGCTCACCCCGGCTGCACTTCAGACACTGGAAGTCTGCCGCTGGGAAGGCAATGTGCGCCAGCTCCAGCACTGCATTGAGCGCGCCGTGGCGCTGCACTCCGGTGGTCCAATGGATACACTGCATTTGTTCCCGACGGGTGAACACACGACACGTCCACCTGTCACTGATGAAGGAGCATCGGCCGCTGCGCTGCGCTATCAAGACGCACGTACCGATTTCGAACTCGACTACCTGCGCCACCTGCTGGACGCAGCAGGTGGCAATGTGTCCGAAGCGGCCCGCTTGAGCGGTATTCCCCGACAGAATTTGTATGTCCGCATGAAACGATGGGGAGTTGTCACTTAAAAGTGACAACTGTCACCTTTAAGTGACAGCCAACCAAGCGAATTTCCATGACACCGCCTTCAATAAGGCCTTCTGTATATAAATGATGCATGGCACAAGACTTGCGCTAGCTATTGCAAGTCTGGGTGATTTCAAGAGAAACAATGTGATGTAGCGAATCTTGCCTGCGGCTCCTCTTCGAATCAGTCATATCTATTTCTGCACATAACCTCATCTAAAAACGGAGACTCATCATGAAAAGAACTGCACTGTTTCTGAGCCTGGCTCTCATCGGCATGGGTTCCGCCCTGGCCGCAGACCCGGCCAAGATCAACTGGTCGAAGATTTCGACCACCAAGATTCCGATGTTCTATCCCGGTCAATCCACCTACAATTGGCTGCGCAGCGACGCCCACGAAAATGCCGCGAAAGAAGTCAAGCGCGGCGACGCCTGCTTGTCCTGCCACGACGAAGAAGATGCCGAAAAGGACATGGGCAACAAGATCGTGAAGGGTGGCCGACTCGAGCCCACCCCTATTCCCGGCAAATCGGGATACAAGGAACTCAAGGTACAAGCGGCCTACGATGCCAAGAATCTCTATATTCGCTACCAGTGGAAGACGGATAATGCCTACCCCGGTACCGAGCATCAATACCTGAGATTCGACGGCAAGGAATGGAAAGTCTGGGGCTATCCCAAGCTGGACAAAGCGGTTCAGGAAGGCAAAACACCCGGCATCTACGAAGATCGCATGTCGATCCTGATTGACGATGGAAAAGTAGCCGGTTTTGCGAAGCAGGGTTGCTGGCTGACCTGCCACGACGGCGAGCGCGACAATCCCCATCTAGCGACCAAGGAGGAAGTTGCTGCCAATCCCATGCTGACGGCGATCAAGAAGGGCGACGTGCGCAAGTTTCTGCCTGATACCCGCACAGACCCGTCCGACTGGAAAACCGGCAAGTCGCAGGAGGAACTCGCCAAACTCAAGGCGTCCGGCTACTTTCTCGATCTGATTCAGTGGCGTGCCCATCGTAGCACCTCGGTCGGCATGGCCGACGACTTCCACGTCGCTGAATATCGCTACGGCGATGCCGGCAAGAATCCGTTCAGCAGCAATGCCGACAAGAAAACGCACCAGCCGAAGTTCATGTGGGACGAGAAGAAGGTCGGCTACAAGTCGATCAAGGCGCTGGATCTGTACAAGGGCGGTGACCACTACCTGATCCGCGAAACGAATGCAGTGCCGTTTGACCCGAATGCGGGCTGGAAAGAGGGAGACATGATTCCCGACTACATCAACAGCCGTGAAGATGCCAAAGGCTCAGCCGCCGACAACAATGCGATCTCCAGTTGGAAGAACGGTGAATGGACCGTGGTGCTGATCCGCCCGCTGGGTCTGACCAACCCCGACGACAAGACCTTGAAAGAAGGTGGCGTCTATAACGTCGGCTTTGCGATCCACGATGACAACATCACCACGCGCGGTCACCAGGTTTCCTTTGAGAAGACACTGGGAATCGGTGTCAAGAAAGGCACCAAGGTCGACATCAACGCTGTCAAGTTGAAGTAGCACAGCAGTCCCCGCCCGGGCCGGACCCGGGCGGAATGCATCAGCACTTCAAACGCATTCAGCGCCCGTGTTTCGTCAGGTCTTGAATAAGCGATAGTGCATACAGACACTTTGAGGAAGAAGTCGAATACCGCCGGATTTTGAATGTCAGAGTATCACAGCGTTACTGCTTGAAACTCATGCTGACAGGAGTGCCGGATCGGCGACGGAGCCAGCTGTAGGAATCCTCCGACTTGACACCATGCGGCCACAAAGGCTAAATCTCTTCAGCAAACCGTAGTGATTTGATCAACCGCAGGAGAAGACATAAATGGCGCCACCGCCGCTGGTAAATCGTGAAGCGATCCGTGAAGAACGCTTCAGTGATGTCTGGAGTAATGAGTTGAACGATGCGTTTGCAGACATCGCGCCCTATTACGACCGGGGCAATGAAATTGCTGCGCTGGGCTTGTGGAGCACCTTTCTCAAACGCTTCATGCGATCGGTGGACATCAAGCCGAATCAGAAAGTGCTGGATGTCTGCGCCGGCACCAATGCCATCGGTATCGCTTTGCTCAAGCGCGAACCCAGCCTCGACGTTCACGCCATGGATCGCAGCGCGGAGATGCAAACTGTCGGCCAGCAAAATGCCGCAGCTCTGGGTTTTCATATCAAAAGCACCATCGGAGATGTACACAAACTGCCCTTTCCCGACAATCACTTCGATGTCGTTACGCTGCAATTCGCTTCACGTCACCTGCGCGTGAGAGAGGTGTTCAGCGAAATTCAGCGGGTGCTCAAGCCGGGTGGACATTTTCATCATTCCGACATGCTGCGTCCACGCAACGTGATCGTGAAAAATTTGTACTACACCTACCTCAAGGCCTGTCTCAATTTCACCAGCCTGATCGTTGGCAGCGGCCCGGCGGCAACCAAATTCAAGCAGTATTTCATCGATGCACTTGACCTGTTCTACACCGCCGAAGAGTTGTCGATCGTGCTGCGCGAACTGGGCTATGTTGAGGTCACTGCGGACACGGTCTTCTACGGCATGATCGGCTTTCATCGTGCAGTCAAGCCGGCACAGATCTGACACAACCTAGTCACTATCACAGGAACCAGCCGTCTTCTTCTTGCCTCGCCTGTTTTACATATCTCCTGGGCAATCATCACAATGCATCACGCCCGAATTTTTTCTTTGCAGCACACGGAGCATTGTCTGTCTCGAAGGGTAGTCTCTGACACACAAAGCTTTGGCACGAAAATGAATCCAACTTTCAAAACTATCTCTATCGGAGTTCGCTCATGAAAACCAAAAACGCTCTACTGCTGACCGGAACCCTGCTCTTTGCCCTGGCTGGATTGTCGCCCGCCCACGCTGAAATCGACAGTGACGCCGCCAAAAAGCTTGGCAAGAAGAACAACTGTTTCAAGTGCCACGCCGTAAACAAGACCAAGAAAGGACCGTCGTACCAGAAGATCGCGGCCAAGTACAAGGAAAAGGGTCTCGGCGAGAAAGAAGCCATCAAGCAAATGACCGAAGGTCAAAAGGTCAAACTGGATGACGGCAGCGAAGAAGATCACAAGATCATCGAGACCAAGGACCCGAAAGCGCTGAGCAATCTGGCGCAATGGATTCTGTCGCAGTAATCGACTCGACCCGGGCGGGGTGAGCTCACCCCGCCCGGGCGATTTTGTCTGTCTGGGCGAATTCCCGGCGCGGTCGTCATCTCTGATGGTGGCCGCGCCGGAAAGCAGTTTTTTGCGGCGCGGTGGATAGTGGCAGTCGGCAAATCGTTTTGTGATCGACACCAAGTAATACTTCATGGGGAACGGCAATGAAGCGTACCAACAAGTTTGCAGCGTGGATCCTGGCAGCATCGATCAGTCTGGGCGCGATTTTTTCCACCAGCCTCGCCTCAGCGGCCGACGACAAGGTCGGCTCGTCCGCGGTACAAAAGCTCGACAACGCCGGCTGTCAGACCTGCCACGACGGCAAGAAAGGCAAGCTGGAAGTTACGACCGACGACGATGAGAAACGCGCGCTGCATCCCATCAGTCCCGGAAAGTACGCCAAGAGCGTGCACGCGAAGATGGATTGTGTCACCTGCCATACGGACATTACCGACAACGTCACGCCGCATCAGAAGGCGCCGGATGCCAAAAAGCCTGAATGTGCACAGTGCCACCTGGACCTGTGGGACGCCGCCAAAAGAGACAATAAAACTGCAGAAAAGCCTCGCCTCGGCATCGTTGCCGAGAATGTTGCGGCCTACAAGAAGTCATTCCACGCCCAAAAGGATAAGGATGATCCGTCCAAACTCATGGCGATCTGCAGCGATTGCCACAACGTACACAGCTTCGATGTACCGCTGCGCGGCACGGCAGAGCGCAAGGAATGGCATGCCACCGTGCCCGATATCTGCGGCAAGTGTCATGAAGACCACCTCGAAGACTGGACTGGTTCGATCCATGGCAAGGAGATCATCGAGAAAAACAACCTGAAGTCGGCCGTCTGCTCCGATTGCCATACGACCCACGACATCATCGGCACCTCGTCCGATACGGCCAAGCTGGCGATCACCGCCAGTTGCGGTGACTGCCACAAGGACGCTCTGGCCACGTACAAGGCTTCCTACCACGGCCAGGTCAATACGCTGGGCTACGCCTACACCGCCAAGTGTTTTGACTGTCACGGCAGTCATGCCATGCAGCCGTCCAAAGACCCCGAGTCGAAAATGCACGAAAAGAACCGGCTGAAAACCTGCCAGAAGTGCCACAGCGGCAAAGAAGGCAAGCCGCCTCTCGCCACTCCCGGCTTCCTCAGCTTCAGTCCGCATGGCAACAGCCACGACTTTGCCAAATACCCCGAGATCTGGCTCACCACCAAGGCCATGGTTGCCCTGCTGATTGGTGTCTTTGCGTTCTTCTGGTTGCATTCGGGACTGTGGTGGTATCGTGAATATGCGGATCGCAAGCAGGGCAAGAACGTGCCGCACGTCATGACCGACAAACTGCCACCGGAGTTCGCCACCAGGCATGTCAAGCGCTTTGGCCCGATGTGGCGTCTTGCCCACCTCCTGTTCGCCCTGAGCGTGATGACCCTGGTACTTACGGGTATGGCGGCATTCTTCCCCGAAACCAGCTGGGCCAAAGCCGTGATGGCAGCATTCGGTACCCCAAGAATTGCCGGACAGGTACACCGTTTGGCGGCCTACACCATGCTGGGTATCTTCGCCATCCATTTGATTGCGGTGACAATCAATCTGGCCCGCAACTGGAAGAACTTCAGGTTCTTCGGCCCGGACTCTTTCGTGCCGAACTGGAAGGACATGTACGACATGATCGGCATGTTCAAATGGTTCATCGGCAAAGGGCCGCGCCCGGCAATCGAACGCTGGTCCTACTGGGAGAAGTTCGACTACTGGGCGGTGTTCTGGGGTATGGCCATCATCGGCGGTAGCGGCATGATGCTTGCCTTCCCGCACGTCGTGGCGAAGTTCCTGCCGGGCTGGGTGTTCAACGTGGCGATGGTGGTGCATGGTGAAGAAGCGGTGCTTGCCGCCGTATTCCTCTTCACGGTGCACTTCTTTAATAATCACTTCCGCCCCGACAAACTGCCGCCACCGGATGTCGTGATGTTCACCGGAACACAGTCCATGGCTGAATTCAGGCATGAGCACCGGGCGCAATACGATCGGCTGGTAGAAACCGGCCAACTCGAGAAGTACCTGGTGGATGCTCCATCCGCGCCCTTTACGCTCGCTTCGAAGATTCTCGGTCTTGTTCTGATTGCCTTCGGATTGGCGCTGCTGGTACTGATCATCATCGGCTTTTCAGGAGGTCACTGACAGGACACCGCTTCAAGGTACGGACCTTGAAGCGGAGCGGGGCTGGACAACCGAAGTGCCACTTCCTTGAGACCGGCTTGGGTTTTTCAATGCTTTCGCAAGGATATTTGTATGACCTCGAAAACGACCGCTTTATTATCAGGATTGCTGCTGCTTGCCTTGGGCAATGCAAGTTTTGCACAGGCTGAAGTTGATGCGGCGGCGGCCAAGGCTTTGGCCAAGAAGAATGACTGCTTCAAGTGTCACGCTATCGACAAGACCAAGAAAGGCCCGGCCTACAAAAATGTAGCGGGCCGACTGAAAACCAAGCCGGACGGCGTTGAGACAATTGTTGAACACATCACCAGCGGTCACCTGGTTCAGTTGGAAGACGGCACGGAAGAAAACCACCGGATCATCGATACAAAAGATCCGGACCAGCTCAAGAATATTGCGCGGTGGATTCTGTCGCTCTAGGGGTGCTCTCAGGCAAGCCACCAGACAAAGGCGCACGTGAGGTAATCGAAACTGCACGGGGTAAGGCGATCGGAGCGGTTTTCAGCCCTCGGCCATTTCCAGCTTGCGCATTTTTTCCCACAGGTTTTTGCGGCTGATGCCGAGCAGGGCGGCAGTATCAGCAATGCGGCCATCGCACTCGGTAAGCGCCCGCCGAATGTAGGCGCGTTCGCATTCCTGCAGATGGTTACTGAGCGGTTGCCGCTGCACGTCACCCTCCTGTACGAAATCCCCGCTGCTGCCGAACAGGTTTCCGGCGTTCAGCGCGGGCACGAGCGACATAACGCTGGCGCGCTCAAGGCAGTGGTGCAACTCGCGCACGTTTCCCGGCCAAAGATAACGGGTCAAAGCACGTTCAGCGTCAGCCGTAAGGGAACGGCGAACGTCACCCCTACTCGCCCGTTCGTCGAGGAAG
>JAIPCS010000062.1 GCA_021738105.1 Sulfuritalea sp. | reverse complement strand
CTCTCCGCTTCGCTCTACGAAATCCTACAAATCCTGAGCCTGACCATGTTTGAGAGAACTCCATTGGATCAGCTACTTGCTCGTATTCCACCTTCATCAGATCTACTGGAAAATCCCAACCAGTTGATCTTGTTCGATTGACGTTGGGACACTAATGGTCCATTGTACTGGACAATTATGCGGAAAAGAGGCAATAATGCCTTGTATGAAGGACAAATTACGCACCCCTCTTGACCTAGGCGTCGCACTAAAGGCCTTGCGCCGCGAGCGCAAGCTGAAGGCCGTCGCCATCGCCGGGCATTCCGGCCGCAGTCGTGACGTGCTAAACCGCCTGGAAAAAGGCCAGGATGTGACGGTGCATTCGCTGTTCGATATTCTGCGGGCGATGGGTCTGTGTGTGCGTATCGAAAGCGCCGGCATGCCGACGCTGGAGGAGATGCAAACGCGCTTTGCGGAGGATGCCCACGATGATGACAGCGCTGCCTGAAAAAGTCCGCCTGCTCGACGTCCACATCGGCGGCGAACGCCGGGGCGAACTGGTGCAGCAATCCGCCTCTTTTGAATTTCGAGTGGGTAATGATGCGTTCCGCTGGTAGCCCGAGGCCGGGGGTCAAGGGCGGGCTGCGGGGTTATCGCAGCCCGGCGAAGCGCACCCTTGACGCCTGGAATCGGGCGATACGCTGGTCCGTGGCTGGATGCAGCGGGGTTGTGCATCCAGCCATGGAGACAAGCGCGGCGATTGCCGCACCGTGCGCGCGAGTAAGATGCGTGCCCCTGTGAAACGTGAGTGACCGCGACATGACCGCCAAACTGTTCGAAGCCGCCTTGGGCATTACTTCCCCGTGGTACATCAACGGGGTCGAGTTCGATGTGGCGAAGAAGACCTTGTCCATTGCCGTCGACTTCATCGCCGGCAGCCGCTTTGCCGTCCCCGGCGTCGAGGGTACGCATCCGGCGCACGACACCGTGCCCAAGCGCTACCGGCACCTGAACTTCTTCCAGCACGAGTGCCATCTGGAGGTTCGTGTCCCGCGCGTGCGCCTGCCCGATGGCGGCATTCGGCAGGTCGAACCCGACTGGGCCGGACGGCTCGCCGGCTTTACGCTGCTGTTCGAGGCGCTGATCATGGCGATGTGCCGGGAAATGACTTTCGCGGCGGTGTCCCGGCTGGTGGGCTTGTCCTGGCATCAGGTCGTGGCGATCTGCAAACGTTACGTCGAACTGGGGCTGGAGCAGGCCGACTTCTCCGAGGTCAGGCGCCTGGCGGCCGATGAGACCTCCAAGGCCCGTGGGCATGACTACATCACATTGGTCGCCGACGCCGATCAGCGCCGGGTGCTGTTCGTCACCGAAGGGCGCGACGCCGACACGATCAAGGCCTTCGCCGCCGACTTCACCGCCCACGGCGGCGATCCGAAGGCCGTCGAGTCCATCTCCATCGACATGTCGCCGGCCTTCATCAAGGGCGTGACCAAGCATCTGCCCAACGCCCGGATTACCTTCGACAAGTTCCACGTCATCGCCCATGCCAGCACCGCCGTCGACAAGACCCGGCGTATCGAACAGAAGACCGATCCGAGCCTGAAGGGCTTGCGCTGGAAGCTCCTGAGGGATCGCGCCAGCCTGACAGCCGATGCCCGTGCCGATCTGGATGCGCTCATCGCGCAAGTGACCACCAAACGCACGGCCCGCGCCTGGCTCTACAAGGAGCAGTTGCGCGAGATTCTGGAGCGCAAGCAGATCAATGTCGTGCGCGACATGCTCACGCAATGGGCCACCAACGTGATGCGATCGAAGGTCGAGCCGATGAAAGAGGTGGCGAAGATGATCCGCAGTCATATCGATGGCATCGTTGCCTGGACCCAAACGCGCCAGACCAACGGCTTCCTCGAAGCCATCAACGGCCTGTTTCAGGCCGCCAAACGCAAGGCGCGCGGCTATGGCAATTTCTCCACCATCCGCACCGTCGTCTTCCTTCTCGCCGGCAAGCTCGATTTCACCAAGATCAACCCTCATGCCCCATAACCCACTCGTTTTTCAAAAGAGCCAGCAATCCCAACTGCTGTTCAAGTATCTGCGCGACGATCCCGCTCAGCCTGAGGTCGGGCTGTTGATGCCGCCGGTACGCCTGCTCTATCAATCGAACAACCTGTTCCCGGTGATGGATCAGAACCTGCCCGAGGGCTATCTGTTCCAGCGGATTCGCGAGGCTTTTCCCAAGCAGCCGCTGACCGCCATGCACTTGCTCGCCCTGATTGGCGAGAACGGCATCGGTCGCCTGGGGTTCCATCTACCGGGGCATGATCGCCCGCAAGCCATTCTTCCCTTGTCCAGATCGGAGTTGCTCCACAGAACCTTCGGCCCCGCAGTGTTTGAATCGCTGGTGCAAGCCTATCTGTCGACGGGAATCGGGATCGCCGGGGTCCAGCCCAAGATCATGGTGCCGGATCGTGCTACGGTTCCGGTCCCCAATCTCATCGTCAAGACAGGATCCGACAGTTATCCGGGTCTGGCCGCAAACGAATTCCTCTGTCTGAGTGCTGCTCGCCGCGCAGGCATCGAGACGCCCCTGTTCGATCTGTCCGACGATGGCCAACTCCTGCTCGTGGACCGCTTCGATCTTGATGAAAATGGCATGCGCCTTGGTTTCGAGGACGTGGCTTCGCTGATGGGCCTATGCGTGCGCGACACGCTGTCGGACCGCAAGTACCAGGGCAGTTATGAAATGGTCGCCGAAAGTCTGAAGATGATCGGCCTGTCTGCCCATGATCTGTCGAGATTCTTCGAACAGGTGGCGCTGTCCGTCATGGTGCGCAATGGCGATGGCCACCTGAAAAATTTCGGAGTGCTGTACCGCAACGCCAAGGATGTCAGGCTGTCGCCGCTCTACGACGTAGTCACCACGACCATCTATCGCTATACCCGGTACGAAGGCGGCCCCGAACTTGAAGACCGCACCCTCGCGCTACGCCTTTTCAGGAAGAGCCACACAAAAGCCTACCCGCTTCCCGATGAGCTACTGCACTTTGGCCGCGCCGTTTGCGGGGTAGAACGTGCTGAGACAGTCACGGCGCGTATTGCCCAGGCCATGAGCGAAGTGATCGAGCAAGCCCGAACCGACGAAAGGATTCCAAGGGAAACCCTCGAAAAAATTCGGGCCACGTGGGAAATCAGCATGGCCTGCTACCCGGAGACCAAGGTGTAGTTTGGGACGCTGAGGGGACAAGCAAACCGGGACTACGCGGGACATTTGGGACAATTTGGGGACAGTGAAAACTTAAAAAGCCCCAGTTTCGGAGCTTTTTGTTAGTAACCACTTCCGTGGAAACCCTTGTTATTTGGTCGGGGCGAGAGGATTCGAACCTCCGACTCCTGCGTCCCGAACGCAGTACTCTACCAGGCTGAGCTACGCCCCGATGGCATGATGGTGGCAAGGACAACCATTGCGGGAGCAGGCCAATTTTCCGTGCCTGTGGTGTCATCCTTGCAAACATAGCGGTGGTCAAAAGCTCCTTTGCACCGCAAAGTCAGCCAATTGTATCAGCGTTTCCTTGAACTGCGAATCCGGCAACGGCGCCAATGCCGCCTTGGCAACCCCGGCTTCCTCGACACCGTGACGATGTGCGGCATCCAGAGCACCGCTGTCACGAACGGCGGCCAGCACCTCGGCAAAACTGTCGCCATCGGCGTTCTCAATGGCATTCCGGACCAGCGCAGCCTGCACGTCGCTGCCATGCTGCATGACATGGATCAGGGGCAGAGTGGGTTTACCCTCGGCCAGATCGTCACCCAGATGCTTGCCGGTTTCCACCTCTTTTCCGGAGTAATCAAGAACGTCGTCAATCAACTGGAAGGCTGTGCCGATATGAGTGCCGTAAGCAGCCATCGCTTCTTCAATGTCCGGGCTGGAGTCCCCCAGTATCGCGCCTAGCCTGCCTGCGGCCTCGAACAGCTTGGCCGTCTTGTAACGAATCACCTGCAAGTACGCATCCACATCGATATCGGCATTGCGACAGTTCATCAATTGCAAAACTTCGCCTTCGGCGATGACGTTGGTCGCATCCGCCAACACTTGCATCACACGCATGCTGCCCACCCCGACCATGATCTGGAAAGCCCGCGAATACAAAAAGTCGCCGACCAATACGCTGGCAGGATTGCCGAACACCGCATTAGCTGTATTACGACCACGCCGCAAAGACGACTCATCGACAACATCATCGTGCAAAAGTGTGGCCGTATGAATGAATTCCACCACAGCCGCCAGTTCATGGTGACGACTTCCTTCGTAGCCGCATGCACGCGCCGACAGGAGCAGCAGTGCCGGGCGCATGCGCTTGCCGCCGGCAGAAATAATGTATTCGGCGACCTGACGAACCAGTACCACTTCCGAATGCAATCGTTCCCGAACCACAACGTCAACCGCGTGCATATCGGTTTCGATGGGGTCGTACAAATGGGTAATATCCACAGTTCCGGTCTAGAGTCAAAGCAAAGGCGGGATGTTAGGCGGCGAGCCTATCGCCGTCAACGTGGCGGCGTCGGAAAGTGCGAGTGTAGTTCCACTACCATTACATCTGGGCCTCAGGAATTCTTGGAAACGTAAAAGCCGAGGTGACTTTCGACGCTTTCAAACCGCGTTCGATTGTTCTAATACTTTGCTGCACAGATTATCGAGGGTAGCCTTTAGGGCGTCCAGCGTGAACGATTGAAGTATTGCCCGTGTCAACCAACGCGGTTGTCGCGGCCATCAGTTCTCGACCTGGCCCGTACTGACCCGCTTCTGTTGCCCCCCCCATTCACGAATGGCCGCCAAAACGCCCATCAACATGCCGCAGTTCACAATCAGCAACACTCGCAGCCAGTTTGCAGGCTTGCGGAAGTCCGGCGAACCTGAGAGTCCGACGTTTTCCCTTATACTTCGCATTTGGCGCAAATGCCCGCCACCTTTGATTTTCCAGTGTTTTTAACACCTTCATTGCCTGCTGTCCAAGCAGACTGATTATGACAGAACCGAAACAACCGGTACCCCCTGCGAACCAGAATGCGTGGTCCGGCCGCTTTTCCGAACCCGTATCCGATCTCGTCAAACGCTACACCGCTTCGGTTTTTTTCGACCGCCGCATGTGGCGCCAGGATGTTCGGGCCTCGCTGGCGCATGCGCGTATGCTGGCACGACAAGGCATCATTGACACCAATGATCTAGCTGAAATTGAGACTGGAATGCTAACCATCACTCGTGAGATCGAGAGTGGCGTATTCAACTGGAATCTTGATGACGAGGACGTTCATCTCAACATCGAGAAGCGTCTGACGGCACTCATCGGCGATGCCGGAAAGCGTCTGCACACTGGCCGTTCGCGCAACGATCAGGTCGCCACTGATATCCGGCTCTGGCTGCGCGACACCATCGACGACATTGACGACTTGCTGCGCAATTTTCAGAAAGCCTTGCTCGACACAGCAGAAAATCACATTGACACGGCGCTACCCGGCTTCACGCATCTGCAAGTGGCTCAGCCGGTAACTTTCGGTCATCACCTGCTGGCCTATTTCGAGATGCTGCGTCGTGACCGCGAGCGCTTTGCCGACTGCCGGTGCCGCGTCAATCGTCTGCCGCTGGGCGCAGCAGCCCTGGCCGGCACTACCTTCCCGATCGATCGCGAATCCGTAGCACACGAGCTTGGCTTTGACGACATCTGCGAAAACTCACCCGATGCGGTTTCCGATCGGGATTTCGCGATCGAGTTCTGCTCGGCCGCAGCGCTGGCGATGACTCATATTTCCCGCTTTTCCGAAGAATTGATTCTATGGATGAGCCCGCGTGTGGGCTTCATCGACCTCGCCGACCGCTTCTGCACCGGCTCGTCGATCATGCCCCAGAAGAAGAACCCGGATGTGCCGGAACTCGCGCGCGGCAAGACCGGTCGCGTCTTTGGTCACCTGGTCGGCTTGCTTACGTTGATGAAGGGCCAACCGCTGGCTTACAACAAGGACAATCAGGAAGACAAAGAGCCGTTGTTCGACACGGCCGACACCCTGATCGATACGCTTCGCATCTTTGCAGACCTGGTTACGGGTATTCGTGTCAAACCCGAGGCCATGACGGCAGCACTGCGCCAGGGCTATGCCACGGCAACCGACCTAGCCGACTATCTGGTTAAAAAAGGGCTGCCGTTTCGCGACGCACACGAGGCTGTCGCCCGAGCCGTCCGCAGCTGCGAAGAGCGCGGCTGTGACTTGTCCGACTTGAGTCTCGAAGAACTGAATTCCTTTTCTCCGCTGGTGAGCAACGATGTATTCGCCGTGTTGACAGTGGCCGGGTCACTTGCCGCCCGCGACCATATCGGCGGTACCGCCCCGGCACAGGTTCGCGCCGCAATCGTCCGCTCCCGCGCTCGGCTCTGATCACCGACTGATGGGCATCCCCGAGAGCATCGGAAAATACGAAATTCGCGCACAACTCGGTGAAGGCGCTACGTCCATCGTCTATCTGGGCTACGATCCTTTTGCCGAGCGCGAAGTTGCCGTCAAGGCAATTTTTCCTGAAGTGCTGCGGGACAAGGAACGTGGTCGACTGTATCGAAGCCTTCTGATGACAGAAGCTTCATTGGCTGGAAAGCTCATGCATCCACACATCGTGCAGATTTTTGATGCGGTCGTGAATGAAGAGCAAAGCTACATCGTGATGGAATACGTTCGCGGCGGAACCCTGGAGCCCTTCTGCAGTCCGAGCACTTTGCTGCCCGTGGACCGTCTTGTGGAAATCACCTTCAAATGCACCCGTGCACTCGATTACGCCTTCCGCGCAGGCGTTACGCATCGCGATATCAAGCCGGCAAACATACTGCTGGTGAATGCGGGAGAGGGCGCTGAACGTACGGGTGGCGACATCAAGATATCCGACTTTGGCGCGGCAATGCTGACCGGTGGAGAGCAGACCCGAACCCAAGTGTCCGGTGTTGGTTCGCCCGCCTACATGTCGCCGCAACAGGTGCGCGACATGGCACTGGACCACAAAACGGATATCTATTCGCTGGGCGTAGTGATGTACCAGTTGCTCACCGGACGACTGCCGTTTCAGTCGAACTCCAACTACGGCATGATCTACCAGATATGCAATACAGATCCGCCGCCACCGTCGACTTTTCGCTCTGACATGCCGGTCAGCCTCGATGCAGTCGTTGCGCGCGCCATGCAAAAGGAAGTCGGCGCCCGTTACCAGACGTGGGAAGAGTTCTCTCACGATCTCGCACAATCCTTTCGCAACAAACAACTGTCGGCGCAGCGCAACGCCTTTCCCGACAGCGAAAAATTTGAATCACTGCGAGATCTGCCATTCTTTGGAGATTTTTCCGACGTCGATTTGTGGGAAGTCGTGCGTTTCTCTCGCTGGGACGAGTTAGCGGCGGGAACCGTGATCATGCGAGATGGCGAACGTGGCGACTTTTTCGCCTTTCTTCTCGACGGCGAGCTGATGGTGACCAAGATGGGCCATTCCCTTGGCGCCCTGGCCGCCGGTGAATGTTTTGGCGAGATGGCCATTATTCGTCGCGGCGAACACACCCGCGGCGCAGACGTCGTGGCTCAAACCTCCATTCGCCTCGTCACCATATCGGCGCAGGCGTTACAGCATGCGTCGGATGGTTGCCGGATGCACTTCTATCAGGGTTTTCTTGATGTTATCGCCGGTCGCTTGGCCGACGCCAATGCCCGCCTGGCATCACTTTGACCGAAAGCATGACCGGCGAGTTTCTTGAAATCGCCTCAGCCATTTCAGAAATCAGCGGCACCCCGTTCATCCCCGTTTCGAGCAGCCCGGTCAATGGCGGCTCGATCCATGGTGCCTGGCTGCTGACTGACGGGCGACAGCGCTATTTTGTTAAGGCGGGAGCGATTGACGTCAAGCCGATGTTCGCCGCCGAAGCAAAGAGTCTGCAAGCACTGGCCTCAATCGCCGTGTTGCGAACGCCGACTTTTATCGCTTTAGGCCAAACCGGGACGCAGGCATTTCTGGTGCTGGAATTTCTCGACCTCGCCCCAATCGATCAGCGCTGTGGCGAGCATCTGGGAGAGTCATTGGCACAATTGCATCGAGCCAGCGCCGACACTTATGGCTGGAGCGAAGATAACTTCATCGGTGCCACGCCTCAGCTCAATTTGCCGCATGCAAGCTGGCCGCATTTTTTCGGCGACCGTCGACTGCGGCCTCAACTTGTCCTTGCGCTGGAGCGCGGCATGGACAAGTTACTGGTAGAAAAAGCCCATGCAGTAATCGACCGCATCGGAGGCCTGTTCACCAGCTACCGACCGCAGCCGAGCCTGCTGCATGGCGATCTGTGGTCTGGAAATGTGGCGCAATGCAACGACGGCAAAGCAGTTGTCTTCGATCCAGCCTGTTACTACGGAGACCGCGAAGCCGACATTGCAATGGCAGAGCTTTTTGGCGGATTTCCCACGAGTTTTTTCGCGGCCTATCGCACCGCCTGGCCACTGGATCCAGGCTATGAAACCCGAAAGCCGCTCTACAACCTGTACCACATCCTCAACCACTTCAATCTGTTTGGCCGCTCCTATCTGGGACAGGCGCAACGGATGATTGAAAGACTCCTATCCGACCTTAAACGCTGATTCAAGCCGCGTTGACGATGGGCTCCAGCTGCTTCTGCAGTTCGCCCGACTCGTACATCTCGGTCATGATGTCGCTACCGCCGACAAACTCGCCGCTGATATAGAGCTGGGGAACCGTGGGCCAATTGGAATAATCCTTGACGCCCTGACGCACTTCCGGATCAGCCAATACATCAACCGTCACCAGACTCTTGACACCACATGCGCCCAGAATCTGTATCGCTCGTGCCGAAAATCCACATTGCGGCGCCTGCGGGCTACCCTTCATATAGAGCACGATCGGGCTTCCGGTAACGGTATCGTGAATTTTTTGCTTGATGTCCATGGTTGGTTCCAGTAAATAGTTGAGTAAATAAGTCGGGATATTTTAGCGGCGAGGTGCCCTCACGGTCAACTCGATCCGAGCCGACTTGAAAACGCAGGGACTCCCAGTACCGAAATTCGCATCTCGATGCCGGATAGACAACTTTCAAGGTGTAAGGTTCGAGGGGTTCCAGCGTCAAAACAGTATTCAATCCGGGAATGGGGAACCATCATGCTTATCCGACGTCTAGACACTATGTCTCCATCCGAGATCACCCCTCGCTCCTTGTTTGACCGCCGTCGCGAGTTCTTGCGCTTGTCCACCGGTATAGCTCTGGCCGGAGTACTTTCCCCGGCTCAGGCAAAGCTTGGTCCCGGCAAAGCCAGCCCCTTCTCGATTTCAGAGGCGCCCACACCACTCAAGCATGTCAGCAGCTACAACAATTATTACGAGTTCGGCACTGACAAGGACGAACCGGCACGCACGGCGCATCGTTTGCGCGTAAGACCATGGACCTTGCAGATCGACGGCCTGGTGAAACAGCCCAAAACCCTCGGAATCGAAGACATCCTGAAACTGGCGCCGCTGGAAGATCGCATCTACCGCATGCGCTGCGTCGAGGGATGGAGCATGGTCATTCCCTGGCTGGGCTTTCCGGTCTCCGCCTTGCTCAAACAGGTTCAGCCTCTGGGCAGCGCAAAGTACGTCGAATTCATTACCGCTGTACAGCAGGAAAACATGCCCGGGGTCAGCAATCGGGTCCTTGATTGGCCTTATGTAGAAGGATTGCGCCTGGATGAGGCCATGCATCCACTGGCAATCATCGCGGTTGGCCTGTACGGCGATGCGCTGCCGAACCAGAACGGAGCACCGCTACGACTGGTGGTGCCGTGGAAATATGGTTTCAAAAGCGGCAAGTCCATCGTCCGGATTCGTTTCACCGACAGCGAGCCGCGTACCTCCTGGATGAAGGCAGGCCCCAGCGAATACGGTTTCTACTCCAACGTCAATCCGGACGTCGATCACCCGCGCTGGAGTCAAGCTCGCGAACGCCGTATTGGCGAATTCAGCAAACGTAAGACGCTGATGTTCAATGGCTATGGCGAACACGTCGGCCAGCTTTACGCCGGAATGGATCTCAGGAAAAACTTTTGAACCCGAGCCTGATCAAGCCACCACTCTTCATAGCCTGTCTTGGGCCGCTCGCGTATTACGCTTGGGGCGTGCAAGCCGACTCGCTGGGCGCCAATCCCATCGAAGCCGTAACGCGAGGCATGGGCACCTGGGCACTGAATTTTTTGTTGATCACTTTGGCGGTGACGCCTCTGCGGAAATTTTCCGGATGGGTCTGGCTAATCAGGCTGCGGCGCATGCTCGGTCTGTTTGTGTTCTTCTATGCCGCACTGCATCTCGGCACCTACCTCTGGTTCGACCAGTTCTTCGACTGGATGGAAATCGCCAAAGATATTCTGAAGCGGCCCTTTATCACCGTCGGCATGATTTGCTTCGTACTGTTGGTACCGCTGGCAGCCACCTCCAACGCCTTTGCCATCCGCAAACTCGGCGGTCGCCGCTGGCAGGGGCTGCATCGCAGCATTTACCTCATAGGGCTACTGGCGGTTCTGCATTACTTCTGGATGGTCAAAGCCGATATCAGCCAGCCGCTTCTCTACGCAGGGATATTGGCCGTTCTACTCGGCTTGCGTATCTGGTGGCGAGTTCAGGAGCGTAATCGGCAACTCGCCGGGGCCTATGCCCCAAAGCCACTGGGCCGAATAATTTCGCTGGCCATTAAAAAGTAGACGTCACGTTCCGGCCGCTTCGCTCAACGCTGACGACCCAGCGTTAGTCTTCACTGAAAGCGGGGCGTAAAGTTCCGGCCGCTTTTCCAATCGGATCAGGCGGAACCAGCCGGAGGCTAGAGCGGCTTCATTAGCGGTCACCTCGACCTCACCCACCGCGTCAAGCACATCTTCGAATACGACGTCGAGGCGTGTTGCAACGTGGCGCGTCAATTGGTTGAGCACATGTTTCCAGCCGGTTTCGCCACGACGCAGAAATTTGTCGAACACCAGCACCTGCCCTCCGGGCTTCAGGACACGCACGGCCTCGGCAAGGCATAAAGTCGGCGCTGGCACCACGGCGAGAATCAGGTGCAGTACCGTCACATCGAAACTCGCATCATGAAACGGCAGACGCTGAACATCGCCGCGCAAAGATGCAAATTGCAGACCAACTGCGCGCGGACGGGCACGCTTCAGCATCGCGGCCGTCAGATCAACGCCGAAGTACTTGTGCTGCGCAGGGAGATGCGGCAGGTCCAGGCCGGTGCCCACGCCCAAAAGCAAGACGTCGAGCGGCGGACTGTCGATCAGCGTGGCCAGACTGCGCTGGCGTGCGCTGCGAGTGGCGGCGGTCAGAAAAGTGTCGTAGAACGGGGCGACCAGCGTGTAGCTGTGCTTGAGACTCAATGCAGCACGCGTGGCATGGACAGGACGAACTCGTTGATGGGCGCCTCGAACTGCACGCCATCCTCGGCAGTCATCTGGTAGCTGCCCTTCATCGTACCGACCGGAGTCGCCAGTTGACAGCCGCTGGTGTATTCGAAGCTCTCGCCAGGCGCCAACAAGGGCTGGTGTCCGACAACGCCGAGACCGCGGACTTCCTGGATCTCACCCTCGGCATCGGTAATGATCCAGTGTCTTGAAATCAGCTGTGCCGGCACCGTGCCGGTATTTCTGAGGGTGACGGTGTACGCGAAAACGTGCCTTTCGATCGCAGGATCGGACTGTTCCACGACATAATGTGTCGCCACCTCAACCTCGACCTGGTATCTCTTTGCCTCTGCCATGGAGCGGCATTCAACACCAATTCACGTCACGTAGCAAGAAACCGCGTCCAAACAAGGTCAATTTCACTCTTCATTCTTGACCATTGCAGCCTATTCCGCGACACTTCAACTATGCATAATCGCTGGTCGTCCTCCATTCTGAACGATACCGTTTCATGACCCTCCCCGAAACCGAAACCCGGCCATCCGGCTATTGGGACAGATTGAAAAGCGCCGGAATCAATCCCGAAGACAGCGAGGATCTGCGGCTGAGCAAATCGCTGCTGATGCTGACCACCGGACTGATCAGCGTGGCGATCATCCTCTGGGTGGGCCTGTATTCGATTCTTGGTCCCCACTTTTCCAGCACCCTGCCGTTCACCTTCCAGATCCTGCTGGCAGGCAACATGCTTCTCTACATCAAAAACAGGAACTTTGATTTTTTCCGCGTCAGCCAGTTGGGGCTGTTTCTTTTTCTGCCCTTCGTCGCACAATGGAGCGGGACCATCATCTCCACCAGTGGCGTCCTGCTTTGGGCACTGCTGGCCCCTATCGGTGCAATCCTGTGCGTCGGCGTACGGCAGTCGATTGGCTGGTTTATCGCTTGGGTGGTGCTCACGGCACTATCCGGCGCTGTTGACTACTATCTGGCCGACCTTATCCCGGTGACCAAAGCCCCGGCCGTGCCGGTTCGCACGACCCTGTTCTTTTTCGCTCTCAACTTCATTTCCGTCTCGTCCATCATCTACACGCTGCTTGCCTTCTCGATCGCAGAAAGACGAAAGGTGCAGAAAAGCCTCGAAGAGGCTCACGAGCAGATACGCATCGAACAGGAGCGCTCGGAAAAACTGCTGCTGAATATTCTTCCCGGCGCCATTGCGGACCGCCTGAGAAACTCCGACAAAACAATTGCCGATGGCTTCGCCGATGTCACGGTGATGTTTGCCGACATTGTGAATTTCACCCAGGTCGCGGGCAACATGTCGCCATCACAGGTGTTCGCCATGCTGAACCGTATTTTTTCCGCCTTCGATGAACTGGCGGAACAATACGGACTGGAAAAGATCAAGACCATCGGGGACGCCTACATGGTCGCCGGCGGACTCAACGAGGACTTGTCCGACTATACGGCGGCGGTTGCCGATATCGCCATCGCCATGCGCGATCTGTTGCGGCGCGACTTTGCCGTCAACGCCTCGCACCTCGAGGTCCGTATCGGGATTGGTACCGGCCCGATTGTCGCCGGCGTACTCGGCAAGAAAAAATTCATCTACGATCTCTGGGGCGACACCGTAAATATCGCCAGCCGTATCACCGCCGAAGGCGTGCCCGGAATGATCCAGTGCGACACGACGACTTTCAACCGACTTTCGTCGGCCTTCGATTTCCACGAGCCGCAAACCATCTACCTCAAGGGCAAGGGCAATATGACGGTGTATCGCTTGATTGGCCGCAAGGGTGCGATAAATACCAGCGACGAAGACTGACAGAACCTGCTGGCTTTCGGGAATCTTCCGACCTGGAAGACCAAGCCGGTCATGAAGTTTTTCCGGTATCCGGGCACGCGCAGCCTGTTACAGGTTTTCTTTCGCCGCCAGTGTGGTCGACAAAGCACCGTCCGGTGCCAGCCTGAAACACACGTGTCCCATGCGATTTTCGGCGAGTTCCAGGAAATATCCTGCCGCCCGCGCATAGCGTGCGGCATGGTAGAGCCCGATTCCAAAACCACTCTCCGAAGACACCGGGCCGGCAAACAACTTTGTCACAATCTCCCCGGGCATGGCGGAACCCGTGTCGCAAACTACCAGTTCGAAACCGGCAGCACCGGACACCAGTTCGATATGCATGCGCAGTGCGGGTTCGCGCAAATGCTTTTCGGCGGCATTTCGAATCAGGTTGTCTGCGACACCGGAAAACACTTCAACCGGCAAAAAACCGACGATGGTGCCAGGCGTTCTGAATTCGATCCAGCTCAGGGCGCTCATGCGTTGCCGAAGTTCCTGCCACCACGCCGAAGCGGCATCCCGAAGTTCGGCACTCGCCCCATTAGGTGCATTCAGTTTTTCCAGCGTCTCGGCAAGGCGGCCGGTGATCGCCGGCAATTGACGTCGCAGCAGCGACTGATACTCTTGCGAAGACTCCGCGCCGGGCTCGAGTCCCGCCGAGCACAGCATGTTCAGCGATTGCAGCAGATTCTTCACATCATGGGTCAGCCGGGCACCGGTTTCGTGGATTGCCCGCATATACGACATGTGCTTCAATGCCAGCGCACGCTGCTTGTCACCATGAAACTGCGCCAGCAACTGGGCCAGCAAGTTGCAATGCCAGATCAAAGTCGGCGACAGGGTGGTCAAGGTGTACAACACCAGGACCATGCCGCCATGACTGAATTCCCAGCGGCTGCCAGCCGTCACGCCAAAGCTTCCGCGGCTGGTACCCGTGATCCATTCCCCACCACGAACCCAGGGCAAGCGCCGGGTAAATTCGCCGCAGGCCTCCTCAAGGAAGGCGTCGGGATCGTCTTCGCGCGCTGCCAGGTTGGTCAATGCCTGCAGCCATTGCTCGATCGGCAAGCCGATCGACATCAGGTAGCGCGAAAACAGGCCACCGATGCCGGCAAAGCCGGACGACGGATTCCATGCCAGGCCGAGCAGGAGCAGCGTCACTCCCAGTAACAGGATGGACTGCAACAAGGCCTCGGCATACGCGCTGCCGAAAATCTGCATTGCCGCCAGACTGCCCAGCAGCAATACGGCCAACATCAGAAAGACCAGCAGGCTATAAACAAAATCGACGACCTCACGCCGCTGCTCGGTTTCGTCGCCCTGGGGTAGCAGAATCATCATCACCAGTAGCGCCGGCAGCGCCAGATAGGCGAGCGAGAGCACCGTTGGAGGAGGCACGGCCAGTGGAACAGCCAAGGGGGCCGCCATCAGCAACATCGCCACCACCAGAAAACCCAGGGCCAGCAAATAGAACATGCGCAGGGTGCGGGCAACGAACAACAAGACTTTGCCGCCCACCAGACCCGCCAGCATCATGATCCAGAGAAGCAGCATCCAGCCCTTCATGTAGATGGTGCCGATCAGGACAATGCCCGTCAGCGCAAACAGCGTAACCAGCGAAAGTCGCCGTTCGGCATGGACAAAGGGCTGCCACAGGATGAACAGGCCCAGATGCGCGACGATCATGGTCCGCCCCAAAGGAGTTCCCGGGCCGATCCAAAGTACCAGATACAAGGTGGCCAGCATCGCCGGCAACAAGCTGCGCCGCACAAGATTCGAGCGCTGAATCAACGCTTTGGCAGAAAATTTATTCAGCACGGTAGGCGGTAATTTTTCGGACGCACAGCGACCAGAATGAACGATTGTAACCAGCCGAATGCAGGCGGGTCTGCCAAATAGCTGACAAACCTGTCCAATATTCAACAGATGCTGTAAGAATGCTGTCAGGATTCAATTTTAACTCATTGTATTTAATGGATAACATCCTATGGCACGAACCGTGCTTATATTTCGGCATCCAACAACCACCCCATAGGGGAGACAGTCATGAGAAACAAACAATCCGGTTTCACTCTTGTCGAAATCGCCATCGTACTGGTCATTATCGGCCTGCTGCTGGGCGGTGTGCTCAAGGGTCAGGAACTCATCAATAGTGCCAAGGTGAAGAACATGGCCGTTGATTTTCGGAACATACCAGTGTTCATCTACGGCTATCAGGACAAGTACAAAGCGCTTCCGGGCGATCATGCAACTGCAGCAACTGTGATTACCGGTGCCGCCAACGCCGTTGGTCCCGCTACGACGGGAAACCCGGCCGTCGCCTGTAACCCAAATTGCCGAGGGAATGGTGTTATTGACGGTGTATGGAACTCGGCAGGAAATACAGTTGCAGCTTCAACAGAAACAGAAATGTTCTGGTCACATATCCGTCTAGCCGGCTTTGCCGCTGGCCCTACTTCCATTACCGACGCTAGCTACTATCCGGTCAACGCCGATGGTGGCCGCATTGGGATCGAAAGTGGCTCAGCCGCAACGGGTGGCCCTTACATTAGCGGTCTAACCCCGACCTACCTAGTTTGTTCGTCGGGAATTCTTGGCAAGTACGCCAAACAATTGGATACCACGCTGGATGACGGCGATACTGCGACCGGGTCTGTCCGTGTAGTTCCGAATTCGGGCTTTGCTCGCGGTGGTGCAGCAAGTATAACCTCCGCCGTCACCGAC
>JAIPCS010000061.1 GCA_021738105.1 Sulfuritalea sp. | reverse complement strand
GGTATCGAACAGGTCGGAATCGGCGTCACCATCTGTGACCCTGCCGCGCCCGCAGGCATGCCGCCGCTGGTGGTAGACGAGCCCACTTTGACGATGAACTTCCAGGTCAATACTTCGCCGTTGGCCGGCAAGGAAGGCAAGTTCGTGACGAGCCGCCAGATTCGCGAGCGTCTGCAAAAAGAATTGCTGGCCAATGTCGCCTTGCGTGTCGAAGATACAGAAGATGCCGATGTGTTTCTCGTCTCGGGCCGCGGTGAGCTGCACCTCACCATCCTGCTCGAAACCATGCGTCGCGAAGGTTACGAGCTGGCAGTGTCGCGCCCACGAGTGCTATTCAAGGAAATCAACGGTGAAAAGTGCGAACCGTATGAGCTTCTGACCGTCGATATCGAAAAC
Source organism: Sulfuritalea sp. (assembly GCA_021738105.1). The sequence goes on along the minus strand of JAIPCS010000061.1, from coordinate 15,694 downwards.
GATCATCAGGGTGGCGTCATGGAAGAACTCGGCCGCCGACGGGGTGAATTGCTGAATATGGAATCGGATGGCAAGGGCCGCGTCCGTCTCGAGTACCGCATCCCTGCCCGTGGCTTGATCGGCTTTCAGGGCGAGTTTTTAACGTCGACCCGCGGCACCGGCATGGCCAGCCATATTTTCGACGACTATGGTCCTGTTGCGGGAACCATGGCAGAGCGCCGCAACGGCGTGCTGATTTCGCAAGACAACGGCGCCGCTGTGGCCTATGCGCTGTGGAAGCTACAAGATCGCGGTCGCATGTTTGTCAGCCACGGCGACCCGCTTTACGAAGGCATCATCATCGGCATTCATAGCCGCGACAACGACCTCGTGGTCAATCCGATCAAGGGCAAACAGTTGACCAACGTGCGTTCGTCGGGCACCGACGAAGCGGTACGTCTGGTACCACCCATTCAGATGACTCTGGAATCTGCCGTCGAATTCATCGCAGATGACGAACTGGTCGAAATCACACCGAAATCGATCCGCCTGCGAAAGCGTCTGCTCAAGGAACATGAGCGCAAACGTGCCAGTCGAGAAGATTTGAGCTAGTAAAAATGGGAGCCAAGGCTCCCGTTTTTACAAAAAACTCGGCGCTGGCGCGCTCTGCGTACCTGGGATTCCGCTTCGCGGGCAGGTAACGGCGCGTCTATTTCCTTAGCCCAGAGACTTCAACGCCGCCTCGTAGTTGGGCTCCTGGCCGATTTCCGGAACCATTTCGCTGTGGATCACCTTGTCGTTCTCGTCCAGCACGACCACGGCGCGGGCCGTCAAACCCTCCAAAGGCCCTTCGGCAAGAGCTACACCCCATGACTTGAGAAACTCCGGGTGACGGAAGGTGGATAAATGACCGACGTTTTTAAGGCCTTCCAGTTCGCAGAAGCGCTTGGCGGCAAAGGGAAGATCAGCGGAAACGCAGAGCACGACGGTATTCGTCATGCTTCCGGCAGCTTCGTTGAACTTGCGGGTCGATGTCGCGCAAGTCGGCGTGTCAATGCTCGGGTAGATATTCATTACCTTGCGCTTGCCGGCAAAATCCTTTAATGAAACGTCCGCCAGGGTGGCGCTGGTCAGTTTGAAGTCCGGAGCTTGTGCACCGGTGACAGGAAGGTCGCCATCGACTCGAACGGGATTGCCGCGCTGTGTTACGGTTGTACTCATGACTGGCTCCAAATAAATGTTTCGTTGGGGGAAAGTCCTTCGACAGTCGGGGTTGCTACTGTTTTCCGACCGGCGTCAGTGAATTCGGGCAAGCCCGGGAAGTGCCAAGAATGCATTGGCCGTAGTGGCTTCGGCAATCTCTTCTACTGCAATACCACGCAACTCGGCAAGTATCTGCGCGATGCGCGGCAGTTGGTCCGGCGTATTGCGAGCGCCGACTTTGCTATCCGCTCCGCTCTTGACGCTGATCCACTCGGGCGGAATATCGGGTGCGTCTGTTTCGAGCACGATAGCATCAAGCGGCAGCGTTGCGGCAAGTTCACGAATTCGATTGGCGCGCGTAAAGGTCATGGCGCCGCCAAAACCAAGCTTGAACCCCAACCTGATAAATTCGTCCGCCTGCTGGCGACTGCCGTTGAATGCATGTGCGATCCCGCCGCTCACCGAATGTTTTCGCAGTTGCTTGAGCACCTGGTCGATGGCACGACGGCAATGCAGCAGTACCGGTAAATTCGCCTCACGGGCCATCTTCAACTGAATACTGAAATAGAACTCCTGCCGGGCTTCATCGCGAGGTTCGACAAAATGATCAAGTCCAATTTCGCCCACCGCCAGCGGATGCTCGCGCTGAATCGTCTCTTTCAGAGCGTCGAGATCAGCGTCCCTGGCCTGTGCAACATACATCGGGTGAATGCCATAGGCCGCCCGGCACACTGAGAAATCGCGGCAGATCGACGCAACGGCGCCGAAGTTGGCACGTTCGACTGCCGGTACCACGATCACACCCACGCCTGCCAGTATCGCGGTATCGGCAACATCCGCCCGATCAGCGTCGAATTCCGCAGCATCAAGATGGCAGTGAGTATCTACCAACATTCAAGACTACTCGTGCTCGTCGATCCAGGCCAGCTGTATTGCTTCCAGCTTCTTTTCTCCGCAGTGGCTCTGGTCTTCCTCGAAACCCGGCAGTTCCATGACCCAGCGCATCAAATCAACAAAATTGATTTTGCTTGGATCAACCTCCGGATGAGCCTCGGCGAGTTCTATGGCGATATCGAGACTATCTGTCCATTTCATTTCTGGGAGTGCCCTTCCTTGACCATGTTGATGGTGTATTTAGGTATCTCGATCACCAGTGGCACCTGACCTACCAGCGCCTGGCACGAAAGACGCGAGTTCGGTTCAAGGCCCCAGGCTTTATCGAGCAAGTCCTCTTCAATCTCTTCGGCCGCCTGGAGCGAATCGAAACCTTCACGCACGACCACGTGACAGGTTGTGCACGCGCATGATTTCTCGCATGCGTGCTCGATGTCAATATCGCTGCCGAGCAGGGCATCGCACACCGACGTGCCGGGTGCCGCATCGATGACAGCCCCATCGGGACACAACTCAACATGGGGTAAAACGATAATTTGCGTCATAGAGAGAGCTGATCAACCTTCCGTCCGGCGAGCGCGCGTTTTACGCTCTGGTTCATTCGTCGTGCAGCAAACTCGTTGGTCGCAGCACTCAATTTTTGCATTGCTTCATCTACTGCCCGTCGATCTTCACCCTGCGTCACTGCCTGCAGTTTTGCAATCGCGTCGTCTATGTGGGTACGTTCCGTCGTTGATAACAACTCGGCATCAACCTGCAGCGCCGATACCGTAGCCTCGATCAATCGCTGTGCTTCGACTTGCGCTTCTCGCAGAGCCCGATTGAATGAATCATCACCTGCATGGCTGAAGCTGTCTTTGAGCATGCCGGCGATCTCATCGTCACTTAATCCGTAAGACGGTTTGACTTCTATTCGAGCCTCGTGACCCGAAATCTGCTCACGTGCCGTAACGGATAGCAGGCCATCTGCATCCACCTGAAAGGTGACACGAATACGTGCCGCTCCTGCCACCATGGGCGGAATACCGTGCAATTCAAAACGCGCCAGACTTCGGCAATCGGCAACCAGATCGCGCTCACCCTGAACAACATGAATCACCATCGCTGTCTGGCCATCCTTGAACGTCGTGAACTCCTGTGCACGCGCGATCGGTATTGTGGAGTTGCGCGGGACCACTTTTTCAACCAGGCCACCCATGGTTTCCAGGCCGAGCGACAGAGGAATTACATCTAATAGCAGCCAGTCGTCTCCCGGCGCGCGATTGCCGGCCAGCAGATTGGCCTGTATGGCCGCACCCAGCGCCACAACCTTTTCCGGATCGAGATTGTTGAGCGGTTCCTGTTTGAACAGTTCAGCCACGGCATGCTGAATCTGCGGCATGCGGGTAGAACCTCCCACCATCACTACCCCCCGCACGTCGGCAGCGGAAAGGCCGGCATCACGCAAAGCTTTTTTGGACGGCGCCAGGGTCTTTTGCACCAGAGTCCGGGTAATTTCGGTGAATATTTCTGTGGTCAGAACCAGATCAACGTACTCACCGCTGCCAAGCTTGACCGTGATGGGCACTTCGCCGTGTTGCGAGAGTTGTTCCTTCGCCTCGCGAGCACGCGTTTGCAGCAGCCGCGCATCGCGCAAGGAGAGCGGCGCCAGCTTCGCCTGCTCGATGATCCAGCAGAAAATACGGTGATCAAAATCGTCACCGCCCAGCGCCGAATCGCCGCCGGTAGCCATGACCTCGAAGACCCCCTTGGACAAGCGCAGAATTGAAATATCGAAGGTTCCACCACCGAGGTCAAACACGGCGTAGATGCCTTCGCTTGAATTGTCCAGACCATAGGCAATTGCAGCTGCTGTCGGCTCGTTCAGCAGTCGCAGGACATTCAAACCTGCCAGCCGCGCCGCATCCTTGGTCGCCTGACGCTGGGAATCATCGAAATAGGCGGGCACGGTGATTACTGCGCCAGTCAATTCGCCGCCCAGTGAGGCTTCTGCCCGGTTACGTATGGTCTTCAGAATTTCTGCGGAAATCTCAACCGGGCTCTTGATGCCGGCAACAGTCTTGAGCCTGACCATACCGTCCGCATCGACAAAGTCGTATGGCAGGGATTCGATATGGGCAATATCGCGCCGCCCCCGACCCATGAAGCGTTTGACGGACACAATGGTGTTCTTGGGGTCGATAGATTGCCTGGCTTCGGCGCTGTAGCCGACGTCCACGCTCCCGTCGGCAGCATAGCCAACCACCGAGGGCAGCAAAGGCCGTCCGCGTGCATCGTTGAGTACCACACTCATCCCGCTCCTGACAGTAGCCACCAGCGAGTTGGTCGTGCCAAGGTCGATACCGACTGCAAGGCGATGTTCGTGTGGTGCTGCGGACTCTCCCGGTTCCGCAATTTGAAGAAGTGCCATAAGTTGTCTTTTTTAAGCAGTGACGGCTTCGAGCGCGTCATCAATTTCGTTAAGCAGTTTTTCCTGAAACATCAGCTGCCGAGCCAAGTCGGCTGCGGCTGCATAATCCCCGGCAACGTCTATCAATTTTGCCAGGCGTTCATACTCCTGTTTAATCAGGGACAACAATTGCGAGCGCACCGCATCAAGTGCATCTTCATCAGCAGCGGCACGCGCTTCAATCACCTGTTCGCGCAAATCCATCTGACTCATCAGGAACTCCGCAGGCATCGCCGTATTGTTCTCTACCTGCGGGTCATGGCCCAACAGCTGCAACAAGTATCTCGCGCGCTTGCCGGGTGATTTGAGGGTCTGGAATGCCTCGTTGACTCGAGTTGCCCACTGCATTGCCAATCGTCTATCTGCCGCAGAAGCGTGGGCGTGTTTGTCCGGATGCACCTGAGCCTGAATCGACCGATAACTGTTGGACAGGTGTTCGATATCCAGACTCTGCGCCCGCGGCAAACCGAACAGCGTGAAATAGTCGACTGAAAAATCCAGCTCAAACGATGTCATCTGACGCTCAGGTATTGAACGACTCACCACATCCGCATGCATCCTTGACATTCGGATTGTTGAATTTGAAGCCCTCGTTCAGTCCTTCCCGTGTGTAATCAAGCTCAGTGCCGTCAAGATAGGGAAGACTTTTTGGGTCGACCAATACCTTGACGCCATGGCTTTCGAAAATCAGATCTTCGGGCTGCTGCGCATCGGCAAACTCGAGCTTGTACGCCATGCCGGAACAACCTGACGTCTTGACTCCAAGGCGAATACCCACCCCCTTGCCACGTTTGGCAATGAAGTTGGCTACGTGTTTGGCGGCGGGTTCGGAAAGTGTTACCGGCATGATCAGACTCCCTGTTTCTTTTTGTAGTCAGCGACTGCGGCCTTGATCGCATCCTCGGCAAGTATGGAACAGTGAATTTTCACCGGAGGCAAAGCCAGTTCTTCGGCAATCTGGGTGTTCTTGATGTCCAGCGCCTGATCCAGTGTCTTGCCCTTGACCCACTCGGTTACCAACGACGACGAAGCAATCGCCGAACCGCAGCCATAGGTCTTGAACTTCGCATCTTCGATGACGCCATCCTTGCCAACCTTGATCTGCAGTTTCATGACGTCGCCGCAAGCCGGCGCACCGACCATTCCGGTGGCGATGCCTTCATCGTCCTTGCCAAAGGAACCCACGTTGCGAGGGTTTTCGTAGTGATCCAGTACTTTTTCGCTGTATGCCATGGCGCAACTCCTTAAGTATTTCTGACTAATCGCCCCCGCCCTCGGGGCGGAGTTTGGGGGATGAGCACATCGCTTTCCCCGCAGGGTAGTGCTTTGATGCAGCGAGCTGAATCAATGCGCTGCCCACTGTACGGTGCTGAGATCAACGCCCTCTTTGTACATCTCCCACAACGGGGAAAGCTCGCGCAGCTTGCCCAGCTTGTCGTGCAGCAACTTGATGGTGAAGTCGATTTCCTCTTCCGTCGTAAAGCGACCGAGGGTGAAGCGAATCGAACTGTGTGCCAGCTCATCCGAGCGACCTAGAGAACGCAAAACATAGGAAGGTTCCAGACTGGCCGAGGTGCATGCGGACCCGCTGGACACCGCGATGTCCTTGATCGCCATGATCAGCGACTCGCCCTCGACAAAGTTGAAGCTGACGTTGAGGTTATGCGGCACCCGCTGCTCAATGTCGCCGTTGATGTACGTCTCTTCGATATCCATCAAACCCTTGAGCAGACGGTCGCGCAACATACGGATACGCTCGTTCTCGATCGCCATTTCCTCGCGTGCCAGACGGAAACTTTCACCCATGCCGATGATCTGGTGGGTTGCCAAAGTGCCCGAGCGCATACCGCGCTCATGTCCGCCGCCATGCATCTGCGCCTCAAGCCGGACGCGCGGCTTGCGCCTCACGTAAAGTGCACCGATACCTTTGGGACCGTATGTCTTGTGCGCGCAGAAGGACATCAGATCGATTTTCAACTTGCTTAAATCAATGGGCATCTTGCCGGTGGCCTGCGCCGCGTCGACATGGAAAATTATGCCCTTCTCACGGCAGATTTCTCCAATCTCGGCAATCGGCTGAATCACTCCGATCTCGTTATTTACCGCCATTACCGACGCCACCACGGTGTCCGGCCGCAAGGCTGCTTTGAACTGTTCGACAGTGATCAAACCGTTTTCCTGAGGCACGATGTAAGTGGCTTCGAAGCCCTGACGTTCGAGTTCCTTGACCGTATCCAACACCGCCTTGTGTTCGGTGCTCACGGTAACGATGTGCTTACCCTTGGTCCCGGCATAGAAATGCGCCGCGCCCTTGATGGCCAGGTTGTTGGATTCGGTAGCACCTGAGGTCCAGATGATTTCCTTGGCATCGGCGCCCACCAGCTCCGCCACTTCTTCGCGCGCTTCCTCAACGGCCTTTTCCGCTTCCCAGCCGTAGGTGTGGGAACGCGATGCCGGATTGCCGAAATGTTCCGTCAACCAGGGAATCATTTTCGCTGCTACGCGAGGATCGACCGGTGTGGTCGCGGAATAGTCGAGATACACCGGCAGTTTCAAATCTGCTTGCATTGCGAATTTCTCCAGTTCAGCTTGCCAGGGCAGTCAGCCCTTTTAGTTGTACGATTGTGTGATTCAAAGCGCCGAGAAAATCACTCACCTGCGACGCGGTATTTTCCGTGCCAAAGCTCACCCGCACAGCACCGCGAGCGAGCGAAGGGTCAATTCCCATCGCCATAAGCACATGCGACGGTTCCGGATTGGCGCTGGAACACGCCGCCCCGGCCGCTACGGCAAAACCGGCACGGTCAAGCTTGCCGACCAGGGTTTCGCCATCAATTCCAGGAAACGCGAAATAGCTGGTATTGGACAAACGCTCGGCGGCCCCGGCAAAAATTCGCGCGCCCTGCGCCTGCAACCCCGCTTCAAGATCATCACGCAAACTCGTGAGATGAATCTGGCGCACTTCAAGACGGGCGACAGCCAGTTCGGCAGCCAGCCCGAAACCAACAATTGCGGCCACGTTTTCGGTGCCGGACCGCAAACCTCGCTCGTGACCACCGCCAGCGATCAGGGGTTGCAGTTCGACGCGTTTGTCGACCACCAGTGCCCCTGCACCTTTGGGACCACCCAGCTTGTGCGCCGAAACCGTCATGGCATGCACACCCGCCGCGTTGAGTTCCCGGAAATCCAGAGGACACTTGCCGAACGCCTGTACCGCATCGGTATGAAACCACGCCCGGGATGACTTCGCTTGCGTCGCCAAACCGGCGACATCCAGTTCCACACCCGTTTCGTTATTGGCCCGCATGATCGATATCAGAGCCGGCTTTTTCTCGAGAACATCATAAAAGTCGGCGCTGGCAATACGGCAATTGTCATCGACGGCGATCTCGCGCAGCTTCCATCCGGCCCGACCCAACTGCTTTGCCGGCTCCCGCACACAGGGATGCTCAATGGCAGAGATCGCCACCACGCCCGGTGTCAGACAGGCCGCCGCGCCCTTGATAAAGAGATTGTTCGCCTCTGAACCGCCACTGGTGAATACCACCTCGGTCGGATGAGCACCGATGGCACAAGCCACTCGTTGCCTCGCCTCGTCGATCGCCCGCCGCGCCGCACGTCCATACTCGTGACGACTGGAGGCGTTGCCGTATTGCGTTGCAAGATACGGCAGCATACCCTCCAGCACGCGAGCATCCAGCGGCGTGGTGGCGTTGTGATCGAAATAGACGGGAGTGAACATGACTGGATCGGCGTCAGGCGGCGATCAGGTCCTCGGCCGGGCGGCGCAAACGACGCTGCGGGCGTTCATCGTGCAGTACAGCGGAAACGCCGGTCTTTTCCCGCTGCTTGGCCACCAGTTCAGCCAGGCTAACTGAATTCAGATACTCGAACATCTTCTCGTTCAGGCTGGTCCACAAATCGTGGGTCATGCAGGGGCGCTGATCTTCGGCACAATTTCCCTTGCCGCCACAATTGGTGGCATCAAGCGACTCATCGACCGCATGGATGATATCGGACACGGAAACGGCCTCCAGCGGCTTGGCCAGACAATAGCCGCCCCCCGGGCCGCGCACGCTGGACACCAGTTCGCGGCGACGCAGTTTGCCGAACAACTGCTCAAGATAGGAAAGAGAAATCTTCTGGCGCTCGCTGATACCTGCCAGCGTCACCGGACCGGCATGCTGACGCAGCGCCAAGTCGATCATTGCGGTTACAGCAAAACGTCCTTTTGTAGTCAATCTCATGTGAGCTCTCCGTCGGGTAATTTGATTCGGAAACGCTTCAAGTCAATACCTGAGCATTTGCGTCAAGTATAGAGTATCCCGACTGTTTTAGTCTACTATTTTCGACAGGTAGTTCGGATCAAACTTGTCTGCGGTAGCGACATCGTCCTCAATTGATACCCCGGCACGCTTCATGGTCATCAGTAGCGCTTCGATGCGCCGGTCGGTTTCAACGGCATGATCGAGCAGACCGTGTATGGCCTGAGCCAAGGGGTCGTCCTCATTGCGAGTCACCGCATAGGCCGAGAAGCCCATTTGTCCGGCTTTCACCTCCCGATCAATCTCGCTTCGATCTTCCACAATTCGCGCCGGAATACCCACCGCGGTCGCACCCGGTGGGACATCACGAACAACCACCGCGTTCGATCCGACCTTGGCACCTCGGCCGAGCGTGATCGGGCCCAAAACCTTGGCCCCAGCGCCGATGACCACGCCAGACTGCAAGGTTGGATGCCGCTTGCCCTTGTTCCACGACGTGCCGCCAAGCGTGACGCCGTGATAGAGCGTGCACTCGTCCTCGATCACGGCCGTCTCGCCGATGACCACACCCATACCATGGTCGATAAATACGCGGCGACCGATAGTCGCGCCGGGGTGAATTTCGATCCCGGTTACCCACCGACCAAAATGCGAAACAAAACGCGCCAACCAGCGCAACTGTGCATTCCACAAGGCGTGAGAAAGCCGATGCAAGGTCAATGCGTGGAGCCCCGGATAGCAGGTCAATACCTCCCAGGTGGAACGGGCGGCAGGATCACGCTCAAAAACGCAGGAGATATCTTCACGCAGACGGGAGAACATGGGCGGGTCTATTAGAATTTTCTTAAATGGTAAAAAACCTGAGCGCAACGGTCAAGTTTTATTTGAGGGATCCACTCTATCCTTGATGGGGGCGGAAATGCCTTTTTCCAGCGCCGCAAACAGACCGCGCAGAATATTGACTTCCTCTTTTTCGGGTGCCGCTCGGGAGAACATGCGCCGCAGCCGTGCAATCAGGCGCTTCGGACTTGCCGGATCGAGAAACTCGCTGGTCAACGCTGCCCGCTCGATATGAGCAATCAGCCGCTCCACCTCATCATGGCTCGCCAGCAGCCCGGCGCCCGAGATCGCCGGTGGCAAACCGGGATCAACCGCCGCCAATCGCAGCTCATAGCACATCACCTGCACCGCCGCCGCCAGATTGAGAGAGCTGAATTCGGCATTCACCGGGATCATTGCCCAGCGCCGGCACACTGCAAGCTCCTCATTCGACAGTCCGGAGGTTTCGTTGCCGAACACCAGCGCAACATCACCGCTCGCAGCTTGGGAAACCAGTTCCGCCGCTCCATCGCGGGCCCAAAGTGCCGGGACAGCAAGTTCCCTTCGGCGTGCGGTCATAGCCATCGCCAGCTGAGTACCGCTCAGGGCTTCGGCAAGTGATCCCACCACCTCGGCATGCACCAGAAGGTCGGTAGCGCCCGCTGCCATGGCATCCGCCTGCGCATCCGGAAACACTTTCGGCTTGACCAGCACCAGATGCGACAGGCCCATGGTTTTCATTGCCCGGGCTGCAGCACCGATATTTCCCGGATGGCTGGGATGCGAGAGAACAACTCGAATGCGATCAAGTACGTCGGTAGCAGGCAATGGCGTGGTGTTCATATTAGAATCGCAGACTTCGCGCGCTGAACGCACGCCTCTTGGCTTTACCCGCCGTAAAATTCCATGCATCCCACGCTAAACATAGCCGTAAAAGCCGCCCGTCGTGCCGGCCAGATCATCAACCGAGCCAGCCTGGACGTCGATAAACTCAGGATCGATGTCAAGCAGCAAAGCGACTACGTGACCGAGGTTGATCGCGCCGCTGAGGCCGCGATACTTGACGTGTTGCGCGATGCCTATCCGACCTACGGAATTCTAGCAGAGGAGTCGGGGCTGGCCGGAACCGCCGCCGACAGCGAATTTCAGTGGATCATTGATCCACTGGACGGTACCACCAACTTTATTCACGGCATGCCGCAGTATGCTGTTTCGATTGGCCTCGCGCACAAAGGTGTCATGACTCAGGCCGTAGTTTATGACCCCAATCGCAACGAAATCTTCACTGCCAGCAAGGGCGGCGGCGCCTTCGTCAACGACAAGCGCATTCGCGTCGCAAAACGCGTCAAACTGGATGAAGCCCTGATAGGTACAGGATTTCCCTATCGCATGTTTGATCATATCGATGCGTATCTGGCAATTTTCCGCGACGTCGCTCAAAAGACTGCAGGCATGCGTCGACCTGGCGCTGCTGCGCTCGACCTCGCCTGGGTCGCCTGCGGCCGCATGGACGGCTTCTGGGAACTGGGACTGTCCCCTTGGGACATGGCTGCCGGCAGCCTGCTGATTACCGAAGCCGGCGGATTGGTCGGCGACTTGTCAGGCGATTCGAACTATCTGAAGACCGGCAATATTATTGGCGGCAACCCGAAGATATTCGCCCAGTTGCTGAAACTCATTGCACCGCACAGGACTGCGGCACTGGCCGCATAAGGTCTGATGCCGGCAGCACGACCCACAGCCGATCCGGCGGCACACACCCCTGTCATGCAGCAATGGCTGCGCACCAAGTCGGAACATGCCGACAAGCTGCTGTTCTTCCGCATGGGGGACTTCTACGAACTGTTTTATCAAGATGCCGAACAGGCCGCGCGCCTGCTTGATATCACGCTAACCGCACGCGGACAATCGGCCGGCAAGCCGATTCCCATGGCCGGCATTCCCTACCATGCCGCCGACGGCTACCTGGCGAAGCTGGTCAAGCTGGGCGTCTCGGTGGCCATCTGCGAGCAGATAGGCGACCCGGCTTTGTCCAAAGGTCCGGTGGAGCGAGCGGTGACCCGAATTGTCACGCCGGGAACGCTGACCGACGCCAATCTGCTGGACGACAAGCAAGACAGCCTGCTGCTGGCGTTGAGCATTGATCGCCAACGCGCGGGTCTGGCCTGGCTCAATCTCGCCAATGGTGACCTGCGTCTGCTTGAAACCTCCACCGATGCTCTGCCCGCGCACCTGGAGCGATTGCGCCCGGCGGAATTGCTGCTGCCCGACGGTTTACGCGCCGGCATTCCCGATAATCGTGCCGTCTGCAAACATTTGCCGGACTGGCATTTCGACGCCCGCGCCGCTGCCCATGCGCTGGCCGAACACTTCGGTACCCGGGATCTGGCGGGTTTCGGCGTACGCGACGAGGAACTCGCGCTGGCCGCGGCGGGCGCACTTTACCGTTACGCGCAGGCGACTCAACTGCAAACGCTGGCGCATGTGACACAACTCACGCTTGAGCACGAAGGCAGTTATCTGCGGCTCGATGCAGCGACCCGCCGCAATCTGGAAATTTCCGAAACCCTGCGTGGAGAAGCGGCTCCGACCCTGCTTTCGCTGCTCGACTCCTGCGCCACAAGCATGGGCTCGCGCTGGCTGCATCATTGTCTGCATCACCCGTTGACCAACCGCAGCATTCCCCGCGCGCGACACCAGGCTATCGCCGACTTGATCGGTGATGCAGGCACCGGACCCTTCGCCGGACTGAGCAAAGCGCTCACCGGCTTCGCCGACATAGAACGCATCACTGCCCGTATCGCCTTGAAAAGTGCCAGACCGCGTGACCTGTCATCGTTGCGCGATAGCCTCGCGCGTCTCAACGGGATTCGCGCCTGCGTGTTTCCTGACGGTGCGCAAAAAGTCGGCGCTGGCGAGACGGCAACACGACTCGCCGAACTGGCGGCCGCGCTGGACACGCCGCAGGCCTGCGTCAGTCTGCTGACTGAAGCCGTCGCTGCGGAACCTGCGGCACTGATCCGTGAAGGCGGCGTCATCGCCACTGGCTACCACGCCGACCTTGACGAATTGCGCGCGATCCAGCACAACTGCGGCGCTTTTCTGATCGAGCTTGAGACTCGCGAACGCGAACGCAGCGGCATCAGCAATCTCAAAGTCGAGTTCAACAAGGTCCATGGCTTCTATATCGAAGTTACCCATGCCAATGTCGGGAAAATTCCTGAAGATTATCGTCGTCGGCAGACCCTGAAGAATGCCGAGCGTTACGTTACGCCTGAACTCAAGAGCTTCGAAGACAAGGCGCTGTCCGCCAACGAGCGCGCGCTGGCGCTGGAAAAGCAACTCTGGGAAGAGTTGCTCGGCGCCTTGATGATCCACATTCCGGTCCTGCAGCGCATTGCCCGCGCCATCGCCGAGCTGGATGGTCTGGCAACCCTGGCAGACGCGGCAGTTCGTCATGACTACCGGCAGCCGGAGTTCTGTGTCGAAGCCGCCATCGATATTGAAAACGGCCGCCATCCGGTCGTAGAAAGACAGATCAATACCCAGTCGGGTGGCTTCATCGCCAACGATACCCGCTTCTCTGCCGCGCGCCGCATGCTGCTGATCACCGGCCCCAATATGGGCGGCAAGTCGACCTATATGCGCCAGGTCGCGCTGATCGTGCTGCTTGCGCATTGCGGCAGCTTTGTACCGGCCGCGCACTGCCGGCTGGGGCCGATCGACGCGATCTACACACGCATTGGCGCCTCTGACGATCTGGCTTCCGGGCGCTCGACTTTCATGGTCGAAATGACCGAAGCGGCCGCGATATTGAACGGCGCAACGGACAAGTCGCTGGTGCTGATGGATGAAATCGGCCGCGGCACGTCGACCTTCGATGGCGTCGCCCTGGCCTTCTCCATCGCTCGCCATCTGATTGACAAGAGTCGCGCCTGGACCTTGTTCTCGACGCACTACTTTGAACTGACACGACTGGCGCAGGACTACCCGGTGTGCGTCAATGTTCATCTCGATGCCGTCGAACACGGTCACAAAATCGTGTTTCTGCATACTGTTGAAGAAGGGCCCGCGTCGCAAAGCTACGGAGTGCAAGTCGCCGCATTGGCCGGCATGCCTCCCGCCGTTGTGCGCGAAGCACGTCGCCGTCTGTCACTGCTCGAGAACCGCGAAGCCGGCACCTTGATTCAACCGGACATGTTCGCCAGCACACCACCGCTACCCGAGCCACCGCATCCGGCGCTCGATGCCCTGCGCGATCTCAATCCTGATGAACTGAGCCCGCGCGAAGCACTGGAAAGACTCTACCAACTGAGCAAATTGGCGAAAACTTGATTCGGGCATTTTTGTTCGCTATGGGCGCCCTTCTGGCACTGCAGGTTCAGGCGGAGCCCGTCAGTTTTGGACTCTTCGGCGACACGCCCTACACTCAGTGGGAAAAGGACAATCTGTCCAATCTGCTGGCGCAGATGGATAGCGAGCACCTTGCCTTCGTTGTCCACGATGGCGACATCAAGAGTGGCGCCAGCGTGTGCAGCGATAAAGCACTGAGCGAAATCCGTGAGCTTTTCAATCGCTCGGCTACTCCGCTCATCTATATACCGGGTGATAACGAATGGACCGATTGCCATCGTCGCAGCAACGGTGGCTACGATCCGGTGGAGCGACTGAAAAAAATCAGAAAACTTTTCTTTGCGAGCGAGACCTCACTCGGCCGACGGCCGATGAAACTTGAGCGGCAAAGCAGCGATCCGGCGTTTTCCGAATATCGTGAAAACGTTCGCTGGGAGGCCGGCGGTGCACTATTTGTCGGTCTCAATGTTCCGGGCAGCGATAATAACTTCAAGGACGGCAAATCCGGCCTTGGTCCAACGGCGGAATTTTCCGAGCGCAGCAAGGCTGATCGTGCATGGCTGGCTCAGGCGTTTGCTCTGGCAACGCTCCGGAAGCTGAGCGGCATTCTGATCGTGATCCACGCCAATCCGGGCTTTTACCGGGCCAACGCTGGCAAGCCCGACAAGGGATATCGGGATTTTCTGAATCAGTTGCAGGAAGCAACCCAGTCTTTTTCCGGACAAGTCGTGCTGGTACATGGCGACACCCACTTCCATCAAATCGACCACCCGATGGAAGATTCGAATACGGGCGAATCGGTAGAGAATTTCACCCGTGTGATTACCTTTGGCTCACCCTTCTTCGGCTGGATCAAAGGCACTGTGGACGCCGCCGATCCGAAGGTATTCAGATTTACTCCGAATGTCTGGAATCCGTTGCCGCAACAGTACTAATTCACCATCAGTGAAACTCGTCTTCGGGCGGTACCGGTGCCGGCAATACAAAAATACCTTCGTCAATCAGATCGCGGGTTTCGTCAATACTGGCCACACCGCGAATATTTCTTGCAGGGACCTCGTCATAGTGAATGCGCCGCGCCTCCTCAGGGAAGCGCTCGCCCACGTTCTCGGCTTGCCGCGCCATTTTTATCAGTGCCTGATGCAATTGATCGATAGCTGGCGCTGGAGTCTCCATGAGGGATTTTTCAGCATCACCTTGCTCGGTTCCGCCTGCTCGTCTGACATGCGGTGCCGATGGCAATTGACTGACACCGGATGTATGACACTGCGGGCAATGCACCAGATGCCGCTGACTTTGGCTGCGGAATGCCTCACCCGAAGCAAACCAGCCTTCGAATCGATGGCCCTGATCGCAAAGAAGATTAAGAACTATCACGCTTGGTAGTCGATGGTGCCCGGAACCGGAATCGAACCGGTATGGCTTGCGCCGAGGGATTTTAAGTCCCTTGTGTCTACCAATTTCACCATCCGGGCCCGAGTGCTTTCTCGAAGCGGTGGAACTCTGGAGGCGCGACCCGGAATCGAACCGAGGTACACGGCTTTGCAGGAACCATACGAATCGTTAATATTCATCTAGTTACCGCAATAATCCTTTCGCCATTCAGCAAAAACCCACATCTGGAACCCCGCATTGTTGGGGCATATGCATCCTAATGGCGAAAAGAAAAAGCCGCGATTTGACTCTTGACAATGGGGAGCCATAAGCAACACCCCCTTGCCTTGAATCGCAA
>JAIPCS010000060.1 GCA_021738105.1 Sulfuritalea sp. | reverse complement strand
GGAGCATCGGTGGCAAAAAGATCGGATCCGGATGGGGAGGTTTCAAGGACGTCATCTCAGGCGGGAATGGCGACATCTATGCCATCGAAAATGGCGGCGTCCTGAAGTTCTATCACCACGATGCAAATTTCAATTTCACAATCGCCGGACGAAATATTGGTACGGAATGGCAGAAGCCCGTCCATGTGATTGCTGGCGGAAAAGGCAAGCTGTATGTCGTCAGGCAGAACGGAGACCTGCAAGTTTTCCGTCACGATGCGAATTTCAACTGGGTCGTCGCCAACAAGAAAATAGGCAGCGGCTGGGGTGGCTTCTCCACCATTGCCGCCAGCAGCAACGGCACACTCTTGGGCGCAAAGAATGATGGCAAGCTGCTCTACTATCGCCACGACGGCAACGACCACTTTACGGTTTCCGGCAAAGTCATCGGAAGCAACTGGACGCAGCGATTTGGCAAACTCATTTTTGCCGGTGTGAAATAGCGGGCAGACGGCATGGCCTTTCCGCGCAAGGCAAACCGTTTGCCTGCGGATGATCGATTTTGGTTGTACGCTGGCGCGGGGATCGAGTTGGCCTCAGGAAAGAGGTTTGCGGCGGACAATCGGTCGGTATTCAGTTCCTGGAGAGAATGTATTAAGGACGATGCGCCCCCGAGCATTCCGGGAAGATTTCCCGGGTCGGAGCAAAAAGTCGGCGCTGGTGGCACGGTGCCGCGATCGACATTGCAGTGAATTTACAAATGGCTGTGAAGAATCTGCACCCTGCAGCGGCTACCCGGCCGGTAGCACCAGCCAAATTTGACTATTGCCTGGTTGCGGTATGCGGTAACGGCGATATCAAGTGATTGGCGACGCGCCATGCAATCAAGTGAGCTGTGGTGCGCGTAGAAACCAAAAACGCGCCCCAAGGCGCGTCGTTGCTTGATGTATGGCGGAGAGGGCGGGATTCGAACCCGCGGTAGGCTATGAACCTACACACGCTTTCCAGGCGTGCGACTTAAACCACTCATCCACCTCTCCGCGGATATTTACTGATTCCCGTCGGTCAAGCGGGGCGCGAATTCTAGCAGAATCAGCCTTCGCTGTGCCGCAGCGAGAGATCGACCGCCCTGATGTTCTTGGTCAGGTCGCCAATGGAAATCCGGTCGACACCTACTTCAGCGATGGCTCGTACCGTCTCCAGGCTGACGCTTCCTGACGCTTCCAGTTCGGCGCGCCCTGCCGTGAGGCCAACGGCCTGACGCATCTGCGTTAAATCCATGTTGTCCAGCAAAATCATGCGTGCACCGGCGTCCAGTGCTTCGGCGAGTTGCTCCAGGGTCTCGACTTCAATCTGGATGAAGACATCGGCGCGGCCAAGCGCGTGGGCTTTACCCAAGGCGGCACTGACCCCGCCGGCCGCCATGATGTGGTTTTCCTTGATCAGAATCCCGTCATAGAGACCAAGTCGGTGGTTGCTGCCGCCACCGCAGGTGACGGCATATTTTTGCGCCAGTCTCAGGCCTGGCAGTGTCTTTCGGGTGTCGACGATGCGCGCACCGGTACCGGAAATGGCGTCAACATAGCGGCGTGTTGCCGTCGCGGTGGCCGACATCATCTGCAGGAAATTGAGTGCGGTGCGCTCGGCGGTGAGCAAGGCACCGGTGTTCGCTTCGATTTCGCACAAGATCTGGCCGGCGACAATGTGCTCGCCATCGGCGGTATGCCATTGAATTCTCACCATGGGGTCCAGATGCAGGAAACAACTGTTGAACCAGGCCGCTCCTGAGAGCACCGCTTTTTCGCGGCTGATCACGGTGCCATGGGATCGCCTTGTTGGAGGTGTGAGAAGCGCCGTCAGATCTCCGCTGCCAATATCCTCAGCCAAGGCGGCGATCACATTGCGCTCGACCTCGGCAGCAAGCTGTAAGGGGAATTCCATGATATGTTGATGCTTGAAGTGTATGTCCGATTGATTCTAGCATTGGAGGGTTGGCTCTCATGCTTGGTGTGTTCTCTGTCAGTCTCGGTGTATTACTTGCTCTCGCCTTTGCGCTCGTGATCGTCTTTTTCTATCTCAAGGACATCACCCAAAAGAAGCATGCGATTCTGCGCAACTACCCGCTGGTGGGTCGCTTGCGCTACTTTTTTGAGCAGCTTGGCGAATACTTCCGGCAGTACTTTTTTCTTGGCGATCGTGATGAGCGTCCGTTCAATCGATCGACTCGCGCATGGGTCTATCGCATGGCCAAGAACGAGGGCGGTGTGCTGGGATTCGGCTCGACCTACAACCTGCACGAGGCGGGTGCGCTGATATTCGTCAATGCACCGTTTGCCGTGCTCGAGGACGACCACGTGCCGACGCCACCATTGGCGATTGGCGAGGGGTATTGTGCAAAGCCTTTTGTGGCGCGCTCGATCGTGAATATCAGCGGCATGAGTTTCGGTGCGATCTCGAAACCCGCCGTGCAAGCGCTCTCGCGTGGTGCGGCCAGGGCCGGCTGCTGGATCGACACCGGGGAGGGCGGATTGGCGCCATATCACCTCGAGGGCGGATGCGATGTGATCATGCAGATCGGCACCGCCAAATATGGTGTGCGTGATGAACATGGTCGGCTGTCCGACGCCAAGTTGCGCGAGCTTGCCGCTCACGACGAAGTGCGGGCATTCGAGATCAAGCTGTCGCAAGGAGCCAAACCTGGCAAGGGCGGTGTGCTGCCGGGTGGCAAGGTAACGGCGGAGATTGCACGAATTCGCGGCATACCGGTGGGTGCGGATTCGTTCTCGCCAAACCGCCATCCGGAAATCACCAATATGGATCAGTTGCTCGACATGGTGCTGCGGGTGCGCGAGGTGACGGGCAAGCCGGTCGGGTTGAAGACAGCGATTGGTGGCTGGCAATTCATGAATCTGCTGACTGAGGCGGTGGTTCGCCGCGGCGTGGCGGATGCGCCAGATTTCATTGCGGTCGATGGTGGTGAGGGTGGCTCGGGTGCCGCACCTCAGGCCCTGGCGGACCATATGTCGCTGTCGATCGACGAGGCTTTGCCGCGCGTGGTCGATGCCTTGATCGAGGCGGGCATCAAGGAGAGGGTCAAGGTGATGGCGGCCGGGCAGTTGGTCACCTCGGCGCGCGCTGCCTGGGCGCTGGCGTGCGGCGCCGATTTCGTCAACAGCGCGCGCGGCTTCATGTTTGCGTTGGGCTGCATTCAGGCCTTGCGCTGCCATACCAACACTTGCCCGACCGGTATCACAACGCACAATCGGCGTCTGCATCGTGGATTGGTGGTGTCGGAAAAATTCGAGCGGGTGTCGAACTACTGCCTGAGCATGAACAAGGAGATCGACATGATCGCGCACAGTTGCGGCTTGCGCCATGCGCGGGAATTCCGCCGCGAACATGTGCGCATCGTTCAGGCCGATGGCCGCAGCATTTCGCTCAATATGCTGAATCCTTATCCGCTGCAACGCGTGCCTGCCTGAGCTTGGAGTTGCGTTCGGAGAGCGCGATCGAAAGACTGCTGATCGCAATCACCAGCATGCCGGTGACCGAGATCGGATCGGGCAGGTTGTCGTAGAACATCCAACCAAGCAGCACGGCCCAGATTAACTGTACGTACAGGAATGGCGAAAGGATCGAGGCGGGTGCGTGACGGAACGCCCGGGTCATCAGTAAGTGGCCGGTGCCGCCGTAGATTCCGAGTGACGCGATGAGCAGCGCCTGCAGCCAATCCGGGCTGATCCCGTGCCAGTAAAGCGGCGCGGCCAGCGTCATGGAGATGGTACCGATCAGCGCGGTATAGAACAACATGGTGACGGTGTTTTCGGACGCAGACAGTTGTCGCGTCTGAATCTGGTAGACGGCGTAGCAGCCTGCGGCAAGCGACATGAAGAAGATGCCCTGGGTTGTCAGCGCGCCGCCGGGGCGGGCGATCAGCAGCACGCCGGCAAAGCCGGCAATGATGGCGATCCAGCGAGCCGGCGTGACGGCTTCCTTGAGCAGCCAGTTTGCCAGTACCACCACGATCAATGGCGTCACAAACAAAAAGGCCGTACCCTCCGCCAGCGGCATGGTCGAGTAGGCGACGAAGGAGAATCCGGTGGTGCACACCAACAGCAGTGCGCGCACGGTGAGCGCCAGCGGGCGCTTGGTGGCGATCAGCCGGGTGCGCATCGAGGGCGCCAGGAAGATCACCATCAGCAGCATATGCAGGGTGTAGCGCGACCAGACCAGCATGGGGACTGGAAAGAGCTGCACCAGATGCTTCGAGGTCGCGTCCAGTGCCGCAAAGCACAGACCAGCGCCCAACATCAGCAGGATGCCGATGAAAGGGCGGCCTTCAGGCATTCGCAATCAGTCGATTGAGCAGGGACCGTGCGACAGGAATCAGTTCGCTGGCGGCAAGCCCGATGGGCCCCTTGCCAGCGGCGACCAGCGCGTCGGCCGCCGCGCCGTGCAGATGAACGGCCGCGCACAGGGCGGCGCCAGCCGGCCAGTTTTGCGCCAGTAGCGCGCCAGCCATGCCTGCCAGGACATCACCACTGCCGGCCGAGGCCAGCCCCGGATTGCCACTGGTGTTGATGCGCCAGCGCCCGTCAGGATCGGCGACCACAGTGCCGCATCCCTTGAGCGCGACGTGGGCCTGGAAGCGTTGCGCCAGTTCCAGTGCTGCTGCAACGCGGTCAGCCTGTACCGCTTCCGTCGATGTTGCCAATAGTCGGGCCGCTTCTGCCGGGTGCGGCGTCATCAGCGTAGGTGCGGTGCGCCGCGCCATATGTTTCGCGAGAATCGGATGGGCAGCGAGCAGATTCAGCGCATCGGCGTCGATCAACAGAGAAAAGTCGGCGCTGGCGACACGGCGAAGACTATCCACAGCGGCATCGGAAACACCCAGACCGGGGCCGACGACGGCAGAGGTGGCCTGCGTCAGTGCGTCGTCGATGGAACGCAGCATCAGCTCGGGTTGAACCGGGTCGACGGGCAGTGCATGCAGCAGCCCGACAAACACCCGGCCGGTGCCGAGCTTCAGTGCGGCACGCGCAGCGAGCAGCGCGGCGCCGCTCATTCCGCTCGCGCCACCGATGACCGCCAGCGAGCCATAGCTGCCCTTGTGGCTGTTGTGTGCGCGCGGCTGCAGGCACTGGCGAAAATCTTCTGCGCCGAGCAGGGCGCCGGAAAACTCGTCGAGTTGCAGACCGAGATCAACCACGCTCACGTCGCCGCAATGATCGGGACCGTCGAGGGTGAACAGCCCCGGTTTGCCGCCGATGAAACTGATGGTGTGCGTGGCACGTACCGCAATACCGAGCACGCGCCCGCTGTCGCCGTCGAGCCCGCTGGGGATGTCCAGCGCCAGCACGGGGCCGGTAAACGCGTTGATGCGCGCAATCAGTTCCGCATAGGCGCCGCTGATCGGTCGAGCCAGTCCGATGCCGAACAGACCATCGACCACGAGGCCATAGTTTCCATCAGGTACTTTACCGCCGGGAGTAACGACCACGACGGCGATTCCCTGTTGTTTGAGCACACGTGCCATGATCTGTGCATCGCCACCGTTGTTGCCGGGACCGGCAAGCACCAGCACGGGCGCCCGGCTGCCCTTGAGCAGTCGTCGTGCGATAGCGGCAGCGGCTCGGCCGGCGCGCTCCATCAGCGGCGGCTTGGCGCTGGCGTGACGCGATTCGATGGCGCGCAATTCAGCGCTGCGCAGCAAGACGGTTTTCATGCCACGGATTGTAACCGTCAGACGGAGGCTGCGATCTCCGGCAAAGGCAGGATTCGGTAGCCGCGTGCGCCCAATTCCTGGCGCAGGTGGCGGGCAACGGCCACCGCGTCTGGGCTGTCGCCATGAACGCAAATGCTGCCGATCGAGGTTGGAATCTGGCTGCCATCGACGGCGATCAGCGCACCGGCTTCGAGCATCGCCAGCACATGAGCGAGGCAGGCATCGGCGCCGTGGATCATGGCATCGGGCCGCGCACGCGGCACCAACTGACCATCCGCCAGATAGGCCCGGTCGGCAAAGATTTCTTCGACCACGGCCAGGCCGGCGGAATGTCCTGCGAGTAGTAGTTGCGATGCCGCCGGGGCCAGCAGGATCAGGCTTTGATCGACGGCCCGGATGGCACGACACACGGTATCGGCGACGGCGCGGTCGACACAGGCGAGGTTGTTCAGGGCTCCATGCGGTTTGACATGAGTCACCCGCGCGGTTTCCAGTGCCGCGACACCGGCCAGCGCCCCGATCTGGGACGCAATCTGGTTTTCAAGTTCGCTTGCCGAGAGCGTTATGGGGCGCCGACCGAATCCTTGCAGATCGGGATAGCCGGGATGGGCACCGATCGAAACGCTGCGGGCATGCGCCAACCGAACCGTGCGGCGCATGGTCTCCGGGTCGCCGGCATGGCCACCGCAGGCGATGTTGGCCGCGGTGACTAGCTCGAGCATGGCGGCGTCATCACCCATTTTCCAGGGGCCGAAACCTTCACCGAGATCGGCGTTGAGGTTAATTCGCTTGTTGGGCATCGATCACTCCGTCGATCAGGTTGGCGGTGTACAGGGCGTCAAGATCAAATTCCGAATTGTCGGGGCAAATGCGTGCAATGGATTCCGCCAAGCATTTTGCCGCATGAAGTCGCGCGTCCGCCGCCTGCTGGATGCTGACTTCGACAAAGCGCAGCTTCTGGCCGGGCAACACATGGCCGAGCCGCGGCAGATCGGCGCTGATCACGGTGGCGATTTTCGGATAGCCGCCGATCGTCTGGCAGTCGGCCAGTAGAACGATGGGCTGTCCGTCGGCTGGCACTTGTATCGTGCCAGGCGTCACACCATCGGAGATGATATCGGCGCCATATTGTGGATCGTGATCGAGGCGGGAACCGGCGAGTCGCAGGCCCATGCGATCGGCCTGAGGGCTGACGATAAAGGTTTCTTCGATCAGGCGTTGCCGAGCCTGAGCAGTGAAGTGCTCCTGCTGCGGACCGGCCAGCACGCGCAATGGACTCGGGTCAATGTGCGGCGGATCGGGTAGCCGCAGTTCGCGATTCTCCGTCCCGCCATCGTCGTCCTGCTGGATACCGCTGCGCATCAGTTTTTGATCGATGGACATTGCGGCGAGTCGATCACCGGCGGCGAGCTGTCTTCCCTTGTAGCCACCAAAATGTGCCCGGGTATAGGTCGAGCGACTGCCCAGCACCTGCGGTACATCAATGCCGCCGGCAATTGCCAGATAGGCGACGCCACTGCGCAGGGGCCCCAGTGACAGCGTGTCGCCCGCGAGCAGTTGATGACTGGTCCAGGCACGGGCGTTGCGCGTGCTGCCGTTGGTCGACTCGATACGACCATCGACAGCACCGGCGAACGCAATTCGCAGTGGCGCGTCGACCTGCAGGCGCGGGCCGACCAGGCGAAGCTCGATGGCGGCTGCATCGGGTCGATTCCCTACCAGTGCATTCGCGATTTGCAGCAACCCGCCATCCAGCGCTCCCGACAGCGGCACGCCAAGGTGCCGGAATCCGGGACGTCCCAAGTCCTGCACCGTTGCGGCGCCATGGCAAGTCAGGACCTTGATCATGATGCGAGAAGCCGGTCGCGATCAAGTCTGCCAGCCTGGACTGCAGCGCTGAGTCGCGTGAAGTCGGTGGCGTCGATCTGCCTGAATTGAACCGTGTCCCCGGCCGCCAGCAGTGCGGGTCGTTCGGGAATGGCGAGATCGAACATGCATACCGGCGTGCGGCCGAGCAGATGCCAGCCGCCGGGACTTTGCCAGGGGTAAATGGCGGCCTGGGCGCCGGCGATGGCCACGCTTTGCGGCGGTACGGCCGTGCGCGGTGATGACAGGCGCGGCAGTTGCAGCCAGTCGGGCAACTCGCCGAGATAGGGGAAGCCGGGTAGAAAGCCAATCATGAACACACGTAATTCCAGTGTGCAAAGTGCCGCTATCACGTCTTCTTCACTGCGTTTTGTTGCGCGCGCCACCTCAGTCAGGTCCGGTCCGTGCTCGCCGCCGAACCGCACCGGGATGCTCCACCGTGTCGCCAGCGCCGAGTTTTTAGGCGCGGCATTGGCGGCGCGCATCAGCGTTGCGGCCAGATCACCACGCGCGAGAATCGACGGATCGAAGTGCACTGTCAGCGAGCAGTAGCTCGGCACGACGTCGGTAATGCCGGGCAGCGACGCTACGGCATCCCGCGCCGCCATGACGCGCGCATTGAGCGCGAGATCGACCCGGTCGCCCAGTTCCAGTGTCAGCGCCGTGTCGCCGAGATCGAGCAGTCGCGGCTTCATCCCACCATGCGTTGCGGCAGCCAAGTGATGATCGCCGGAAAAGCATAGAGCAAACCGGTTGCTCCCATCATCAATGCAAACGGGACGATGGCGGTGCGAGCAATCCATGGCTGTTGCTTGCCCGTCATGCCCTGAATCACGAACAGATTGAAACCGATCGGGGGTGTGATCTGGGCCATCTCGACCACCACCACGAGAAACACGCCGAACCAGATCAGGTCGATGCCGGCGGCGACGATGGTGGGCTGGATTACCGCGATGGTCAGTACCACCATCGAAATGCCATCGAGAAAGCAGCCGAGAATGATGAAGAAAATCATCAGTCCGAACAGCAGACCGAATTGACCGAGCCCCAGACTTCCGATCCACTCGGCCAGATGACGCGGCAGGCCCATATAGCCCATCGCCAGCGTGAGGAAGGCACTGCCGGAAAGGATCAGCGCGATCATGCAGTACAGACGCGTGGCGCCCATCAGGCTGTCGCGAAACGTGGTCCACGACATCGAGCCCTGAGCCGTCGCCAGTATCAAACTGCCCACCACGCCCAGCGCCGCGGCTTCGGTGGCCGTGGCCAGGCCGGTGTAGATCGAGCCCAGTACCAGACTGATCAGCAGAACGACCGGGATCAGATGGCGCGAGGCGTACAACTTCTGACCGATGCGGGTCTGTTCGGTGGCCGGTGGTATGGCGTCGGGATTGAATAGTGCCCAGACCACGATCCAGCCCATGAACAGGCTGGCCAGCAAAAGCCCGGGCAAGGCGCCGGCGATGAACAGCTTGGCGATCGATACTTCCGCGGCCACGCCGTACACGATCATGATGATGGAGGGCGGGATCAGCAGTCCCAGCGTTCCGGCGCCGGCCAGAGTGCCGATGGTGATAGCTTCCGGATAGCCGCGTTTCTTGAGTTCGGGCAGCGTGATTTTTCCGATCGTCGCGCAGGTCGCGGCCGATGAACCGGAGACGGCCGCAAAAATGGTGCAGCCGATCACGTTCACATGAAGCAGGCGGCCGGGAAGCTTTTCGAGCCAGGGCGCCAGCCCTTTGAACATGTCCGATGACAGCCGTGTGCGAAACAATATTTCGCCCATCCAGAGAAACATCGGCAGTGCCGTCAGTGTCCATGACGACGAGGCACCCCAGATGGTGACTGCCATGGCGTCGCCGGCAGGGCGGGCTGTGAATAACTCCATGCCGATCCAGCCGACACCGAGCAGCGTCAGGCCGATCCAGATGCCGCTGCCGAGCAGGGCGAACAGGGCCAGTATCAGACCGAAAGTGATGGCGAGGTCCATAACTGTGCGTCCGCTTTATTCGCTGCGCGCGGCTTCGCCGCCGGTGGCACGACGATGGGGGTTTTGTCCGCGCAGGACGGCAATCAGATCATCGAGCATGGCAAATGCAAAAATCACGCTACCGACCGCCATGCCCAGTTGCGGAATCCACAACGGGGTCGCATCCGTACCCTGCGAGATGTCGTTGAACTGGATTGATTGCATCACCAGATGCACCGAGAACCACGCCAACAGCGCCGCACAGAGCAGGCCGGCGGTGTAGCTCCAGATTTCCAGCGCATGGCGTCCGGCTCGGCCGGCATGATCGAGTATCAGCGTCACGCGAATGTGCTCGCCACGCTTGAAGGTGTGTGCCAACGCCAGAAACGCCGCTGCTGCCATGCTGTAGCCGGCGTAGGCATCCGTGCCTTGCACATGAAAGTTGAGCAGACGCCCGCCGATCGAAAGCAGGATCATCGCCAAGGTGCCAATCATGAACAGCGCCGCCGCCCAGGCGGCAGCGCCGTAGACTCGGTCAAGCAAATGCCGAATCGACACGCGCTTATTTCTTGTAGGCGTCGAGTATGGCTTTGCCGTCGGCTCCGGCTGACTTCTGCCATTCACCGACCATCGTCTCGCCGACCTTCTTCAAGTCAGCTTTCAACACGGCGGACGGCGCAGAGACCGTCATGCCGTTCTTGGTCAATTGCTCGATGTAGAACTTGGTCTTCTCTTCACTGGTCTTCCATCCACGCGTCTCGGCGTCGGCGGCTGCTTTCATCACCGCTGCCTGTGTTGACTTGTCGAGTGCGTCGAAGGCTTTCAGTGACACCAGCACGCCATTCTTGGGTACCCAGGCCTGGGCGTCGTAGAAGTATTTGACCTGTTCCCACACCTTGCTGTCATAGCCCGTGGCGCCGGATGTCATAAAGGCGGCAACCGCACCGGTGGCCAGCGCCTGCGAAAGCTCCGCTGCCTGGATGGTGACGGGTTGGGCACCCACCAGTTCGGCAACACGAGAGGTCTGCGGGCTATAGGCGCGCCATTTGACACCTTTCAAATCGGCGGCCGAGTTGATCGGTTTTGCTGAAAAAATTCCTTGTGGCGGCCAGGGCACGGAGAACAGTAATTTCAGGCCCTGTTTTGCCAACACAGCGTTCAGAGCCGGTTTTTGAGCGGTATAGAGCTTGTGGGCATCGGGATAGGAGGTCGCGAGAAACGGCACATTGTCCGTACCGAATACCGGATTCTCATTGGAGTAGCCACCGAGAAAAATTTCGCCGATTTGCGCCTGGCCACCCTGGACCGCACGCTTGATCTCATTGGCCTTGTAGAGCGAGCCGCCGGCATGAATGGTGATCTTCAACTTTCCAGCGGAGGCCTTGTCAATGTCGGCGGCGAACTGGGCAATATTTTCGGTATGAAAGTTTGTGGCGGGGTAGGGCGTGGGCATGTCCCACTTGGTCTGTGCCGAAACGGACAGGGCAGAGAATCCGAAACCGAGTGCAACGAAGAGCGTGCGTAGGCGAGTATTCATCAGCGGGTTCCTCACAATAATATTTTTGTAGATAGGGGAAGTGCAGGCGGCACGCTAACATTACATTTACAAAACGTCAATAAAATGTTGAAATAATGTTGTCGAAAAAATGTGAGGTCGTTCAATGGCGAAAAAATCGTTGGTCAGCAAGCAGGTTCCCGAGGCGGTACTTGCTGGTTCGGACGTGAGTCGCATCGTCTCGTCTGAGCATCTGGTGTCAGACAAGTGTCCTGAGCTTTCCGAACTGGAGTTCGGCCTCATCATCGCCAGCAATGCGTTTGGCCGCTGGATGACACGCTGCATGGCGGGCGCGGGGGTCAAGGATATGACGGAGACGGAAATTCTCGTGTTGCATCACGTCAATCATCGTGGCCGAGAAAAGAAGCTGGCGGATATCTGTTTCGTGCTCAACATCGAAGATACTCATGTGGTGTCCTACGCATTGAAGAAGCTCGCCAATCTGGGTCTGGTATCGGGCATACGGCGCGGCAAAGAGGTGTTCTGGTCCACCACCGATGCGGGGCTGTCGTTGTGCGAGCGCTACCGGCAGGTACGTGAAGCGTGTCTGATGCCCGGCTTTTCGGGGGCCGAAGAAGAAAACCTGCGAATTGGTGATCTTGCGCGTCTGTTGCGCACCTTGTCCGGTCGCTATGATCAGGGCGCGAGAGCAGCATCCTCGATCTGAGAACCGGTGGCGGTCTTAGCTATTGCTTGACTTGATTTCGCCCCGCGAGTTTGGCCTGATACATGTTGCGATCCGCATGAGCCAGTAGCAGATCGAGCGAGTGGCCGTCGTCCGGGTAGCTTGCGAC
Source organism: Sulfuritalea sp. (assembly GCA_021738105.1). The sequence continues at coordinate 4,336 of JAIPCS010000060.1, read as the reverse complement.
CCCGATACTGACCGTCGTGGTAACGAGTTTTCCGTTGATGGCAAGGGAATTCGATGCCACTGCGGCGCGAATCTTTTCGGCAACATCGATGGCTCCCGAGGTCGGAGTTTCAGGTAGCAGTACCACGAATTCGTCGCCCCCCTGACGGGCCAGTACATCGGTATGACGCAACTGGCTCTGTATCTGCTGCACCAATGAGGTCAGTAGCGTGTCACCCGCGTCGTGCCCTTGATCATCATTGACTTGCTTCAGGTTGTCGCAATCGATGACCAGCAGACTGATACTTCTGTTGTAGCGAACTGCCTGACCGAACAGGCGGTCTGCGACAATCGCAAACCCACGTCGGTTGAGGGTTTTTGTCAGCTCATCGGTTTCCGACAGCAGTTTGATCTTGTTCAGTCCGTAGCGGATGTCGGACGCGAACATGGTGGTGATGTAGGCCACCAGGACAAACGGCGCGAACTGGGCAAACAGGCTGGCCGCCACTTTGAGTGACAGCAATTCGTAGGCCACGGACTCACCGCCCAGCAAGACGAAGCAGGCAGCGATCAATGCCAGTTCAAGCAGGGTCGTAATTTTTCCCAGAGCCAGCGCACTGGTAATGATCACCAGCAGGTAGGTATTCAACAAGGGACTGGCGAGTCGTCCGGTATGCCAGAGCGCCCAGGTGATGAAGACGGTCATGATCCAGGTTTCTACCGCGAGCTTCCATCGTGACTCGTTTTTGAAGAAGTTCGCATACCGGAAACCCATGATGCATATAGCGTAAATCACCATACCGAATGCGATAGCCGGCTTGTCGTCCGGTTCCGGACCGCCGAAGGCGTGATATAGCAGGACTACCGTCAGCAGCAACCACTCGATCTCGGCAACAGATCGCGCGATTCCGCGGAGCTCTTCCTGCTCAATGGAGGTGATTTTGCCTGCCTCCTTGGCTATGGTGCCTATTTCCACATGCTGTCCTTTGAATGCCGCCAAGCCGCGAGAAAAACATTATGCCATCGGCTCGGCAGTATCAGAGCGGGTTCAAACTTTTCCCGCAACGCGTGTTTTGCCGGCACAATAAACTCAGGCAGGACCCCAACGACAAGGAAGCATAAAAAATGAAAATCGCCAACAATATCGCCGAGCTGATCGGTAACACGCCATTGGTTCGCCTGAACCGGTTGAACGCTGATGTCAATGCCGATGTCGTACTAAAGCTCGAGTTCTTCAACCCGGCTCACAGCGTCAAGGACAGGATCGCCGTCGCCATGCTGGATGCGGCTGAACAGGCCGGCAAAATCAAACCGGACACCATCATTCTGGAGGCGACCTCGGGCAACACCGGCATCGGGTTGGCCATGGTGGCAGCGGCGCGTGGCTATCCGATGGCGTTTGTCATGCCCGAAACCATGAGTCGTGAGCGCAAGCTGATTCTGAAGGCCTATGGCGCCGAATTGATTCTGACCCCAGGCGCTGAAGGCATGGCGGGTGCGGTCAGAAAGGCTGAGGAACTGGCTGCGGAGGATGCGCGCTATTTCATCCCGCAACAGTTCGGAAATCCGGCCAATCCCGAAATTCATCGGCAAACGACCGCTGAGGAAATCTGGAGAGACACCGAAGGGCAAGTCGACATCTTTGTCTCCGGCATCGGGACCGGTGGCACCATAACCGGAGTGGGAGAGGTGCTGAAGATGAAGAAGCCCAGCGTTCAGATCATCGCCGTCGAACCTGATGCCAGTCCGGTGTTGTCCGGTGGTGCACGCGGTCCGCATCCGATTCAGGGTATTGGTGCAGGTTTTGTTCCGGAAATACTCAATACCGAAATTTACGATGAGATTGTGCGGGTCACCAATGAGGACGCGCTTCATACCGCCCGTACCATGGCCACCCGTGAGGGCTTGCTGGTGGGCATTTCCTCGGGGGCCGCTGTGTGGGCTGCGCTGGAAGTGGCAAAACGCCCGGAGAATGCGGGCAAGCTGGTGGTGGTCATCATTCCGTCCTTCGGTGAGCGCTATTTGTCGACCGTGCTGTATCAGCATCTCGAGGTCTGATGCGCGTCGGACCCGTGTTGCCAGCGCCGACTTTTAACCGCGGAATCTCGAAGACCGATGCCACTGGTTTGACCTCTCCTGTGGTTCTGTATACGGTTTCGGACAAGTCGATACTGAAAAGTCGGCGATGGCGATACGGTGCTGCCAGAGCCTCGGCCGCTCGGTGGGAGGCAGCGGTGACCGACGTTTGATTTTTCCGCAAGTGCTGATGCAGTCGCTTCAGGCCCGATAAAACAGGACTATTGGAATCAGGCGAATGTTTCCAAGATCGTCTCTGTTTGCCGCAATCGCGTCGGATTTCAGGAAGTAGCGGGCTGCATTAGCCCGTCGGTGAACTGATTTTTTCCAGCAGTTTGAGCACGGCGACGGAGTCGTCTTCGCCCATGCCACTGCCGACGATGGCATTGAACAATTGCGCGGTCGCTGCGGCCGAAGGCAGCATCAGCCCGAGGCGGTGCGCTTCTTCCATGACGATGCGCAAATCCTTCTGGTGCATCCAGGCCTTGAAGCCCGGCTTGAAGTTGCGATCAAGCATGCGCTGGCCATGATTCTCGAGAATGCGTGAGTAGGCAAAGCCGCCCAGCAAAGCCTCGCGTACCCGCGCCGGATCGACGCCGCTCTTGGCTGCGAAGTTGAATGCCTCGGCGACAGCGGCGACCCCAACTCCGGTGAGAATCTGGTTGCAGGCCTTGGCGACTTGCCCTGCCCCGATACCGCCGATCAGCGTGATCGATTTGCCCATTTTTTCAAAAAGCGGCTTTACTTTTTCGAATACATCGGGCTTGCCGCCGACCATGATGGTCAATGCGGCGTTGATGGCTCCCATTTCTCCTCCTGAGACGGGTGCATCGAGAAACCCGATACCTTTGGCCTCCAGTGCGGCACCGATCTCGCGTGCGGCATTGGGGTTGATGGTCGACATATCGACCACGATACAAGCTTGCGTGGCGCCCTCGACGATACCGCCCTGACCGAATACAACTTCCTGTACGTCCGGGGCATCGGCCACCATGGTGAAAACCACGTCTGCGTGGCGCGCGACTTCCGCCGCGCTGATGTGCGCATGCGCGGCAACTTCCTTGAAGGGCTCCAGCGCAATCGGGCGCCGTGCCCAGATGTGAAGGGTATGCCCGGCGTTTGCCAGATGCAGCGCCATTGGACGCCCCATGAGTCCCAGTCCGATAAAGCCGATATTCATGGTGATTCCTTGGTACAGAGTGTTGGATTGACGGAGTGTATCGAGCGCCTGGAAATTTAGCCGCCGAATACCTCCGGGTTTAGCAGATTGGGCGGGCGCTGACCGGACAGGGCTGCAATCAGATTGTCTGCAGCCAGCATCGCCATGCCCAACCGGGTGGTCCTCGATGAAGAGCCAATATGGGGTGTCAGCACCACGTTGTCGAGCTCAAAGAATCCGGTGTTCAGGGTCGGCTCGTTTTCAAAAACATCGAGACCGGCTCCTGCGATACGTCTTTGCTGAAGAATCATTATCAGAGCTTGATCGTCGACAATGCCTCCGCGAGCGACGTTGATCAGGTGAGCGGTCGGCTTCATCAATTCCAGTTCAGATTTGCCGATGGCATGATGAGTGGCAGGTGAGTAAGGCAGCATCAAAACGAGAAAATCCGATTCGCGGAGGAGGGCTTCCTTTTCAACCCAGCGGGCCCTGCAGGCGCTTTCGTCGGCTTCGCCAAGACGGCTGCGGTTGTGATAGATCACCTGCATTTCAAAGCCGGCAGCACGACGCGCAACGGCCTGGCCGATACGACCCATGCCGAGGATGCCCAGTGTTGCGTGATGGACATCGTTGCCCAGCCAGTTATCGTGAAACTTCCAGCCTTTCCAGTGTCCCGCGCGCACCCATTTGTCCGCCGCTACCACGTGTCGTGCGGATGACATGATCAGCGCCCAGGCGATGTCGGCGGTGGTGTCGTCGAGTACGCCCGGCGTGTTCGTGGCCATGACACCGGCCCGGTTGAGCGCTTCGAGATCAAAGTTGTTGTAGCCGACAGCGACGTTGCATACCGCCTTCAGGCCAGGGGCTCCAGCCAGCGTGGCAGCGTCGATACGATCGGAGATCATGGTCAAAGCCCCTTGCTTGCCGGTCAGACGTGCTGCCAGTTGTGCCGGCGGCAATGGGGCGTCTTCGTCCTGATAATCGACTTCGAACTGCGCATTCAGGCGATCGATGACTTCCGGAAAGATCGAGCGGCTGACCAGTACTTTTGCTTTCATGGGACGGGTCCTTAAGGTCAGTCTTCCTTGCCGCTCAATTGTTCGTAAAACTCGTACGCAGCCAT
>JAIPCS010000059.1 GCA_021738105.1 Sulfuritalea sp. | reverse complement strand
CCGACATCTCGGGCTACTCCCAAGCACAGCTAAATGCGGTGGCCAGGAAATTGAATGAGCGCCCAAGGAAAACACTAAACTACGAAACGCCCGCTGAACGATTCAGCCAATCTGTTGCATCGACCGGTTGAATCCAAGAAGCAAGTCATGCCGTTCCGCCAGCGCCGAGTTTTGAGGGATTGATATCCTTCCGTTTAAAGTCGATGATGGGTCTTGTCGGGAGGAACAAAAAATGCGTATCGGATTCTACGGAGCGGCGGGCGAGGTTACCGGCTCCTGCTCGCTGGTTGAAACGGAAGGCTGCCGGTTCCTTGTTGATTGCGGCATGTTTCAGGGCGGGCGCGAGGCGCGCAGCAAAAACCAGAACGCGCTGAAATTCGGCTTTGATGTCCGTTCCATAAATTTTGTGCTGTTGACGCATGCCCACATCGACCATTCGGGGCTGCTGCCGCTGCTCTCGGTGCTGGGTTATCGCGGGCCGGTGTACGCCACGCCGGCGACCATCGATCTGCTGCAAGTGATGCTGCGAGACAGTGCGCACATCCAGGAAAAAGAATCGGAATGGCAGTTGCGCCACAAGCGGCGGCGCGGCAGCAGCAAACTGGCTGCACAATCTCCGTTGTACACCGTGGCCCAGGCCGAGACGGCGCTCAAGCTGCTGCGTCCGGTGCCGTATCGAGAGTTGCTGCAAGCGGCCCAAACCGTCGCCGTGCGTTTTCACGACGCCGGCCACATTCTGGGTTCGTCCTGGCTCGAGGTGACCGCCAGCGGCGAGGGCAAGCCGCGCCGACTGGTGTTTTCCGGCGATCTTGGCATGGCCGAGAGGCCGGTGCTGCACGACCCGGAACCGGTGGTGCCCGAAGCCGACGTGCTGTTCATCGAATCGACCTACGGCGACCGCCTGCACCGTCCCTTTGCCGAAACCGAAGACGAAATCGTCGCGGCCTTCGAGCGCGTACACCACACTAACGGCAACCTGATCATGCCAGCCTTCGCAGTCGGCCGTACCCAGGAAATTATCTACATCCTGGCCGATCTGGTGCGTCGCCAGCGTCTCGCGCCGCAAAAGGTCTACGTCGATTCGCCGATGGCCACCGCCGCCACGCACATTACCTGGGAACATCCCGACCTGATGGACAGCTACACCCGTGAACTGATCGCCTGGATGAAGCAGCATCCGAAGCAGATGAGTGTGGAATTCGTCGCCGATGTCGAGGCCTCGCGTGCGCTGAACGCGGTGCGCAGCGGCGCCGTCATCATTTCGGCCAGCGGCATGTGCGACGCTGGCCGCATCAAGTACCACCTGCGCGAGAATCTGTCGCGCAGCGAATGCAGCATTCTCATTACCGGCTTCCAGGCGGCCGGCACGCTGGGCCGTCGCCTGGTTGACGGCGCACGCCAGGTCACCATCTTTGGGCAAAAAATTCCCGTGCGCGCCGCGATCCATACCGTGGGCGGCCTCTCGGCCCATGCCGACCAGGCCGGGCTGCTGGCTTGGTTGCGCGGCTTCCACACGCCGCCGAAGCATATCTTTGTCGTGCATGGCGAGGCGGCCGCCTCGGCCGCTTTCGCCGAGACGATCCACGATCAACTGGGCTGGCCTGCGCCGCATCTCCCACACATGGGGGAGAGCTTCACTCTGTAGGGGAGGGGCGAGTGTCAGAAGCGGTGGCTTTTGATAGGTTGAGGCGCCGTCTCGCCATCGCCAGCGCGGTGCGTCCCTGCGGGAACTTTTTGCGTACGCTTATTGCGCAGCAATCAAACGTTGTTTGGTGACGGCGTTTCACCCACAGGCAGCGTTGAACGGAGACAGATAATTCGCACAAGCCTCAAACCCGCTGATACTATCTATTCATCAAAGTATTCACTAGTCAATCCAGTCAATTGTTGTCGCACCTAGACGCCATCCGTAAGCAGCTCGCCGCTGGGCCACGCTCAGCGCGGCAACTTATTGAAAAAATAGAAGTAAGTCAGCCAACACTCTCCCGCGCTTTAAGCGAACTGGGCGACGAGGTCGTAAGAATTGGTGCTGCGCGATCTATTCAATACACGCAACGTGACACTGCACGCGGTTTGCCCGACATGCCGGTCTATCGAGTCGATGCGGAAGGCCGCATTCGGCAAATTGGGATGCTGATTCCGGTTCGTCCTGAAGGCTTTGTCATGCGCCAGGAAGACGGCGTGAGCCTGCACAGCGACGGCCTGCCGTGGTGGTTGTTCGACATGCGCCCCCAGGGTTACCTCGGCCGCGCCTACGCGGCGCGCCATGGTGCCAAACTAGGCCTACCCGGGCGGCTCGCCGACTGGAACGATACCCATGCCTTGCGTGCGTTGCTGGCGCATGGCCACGACGTGGTGGGAAGTCTGCTGCTGGGCGAAGTTGCGCGAAATCAGTTTCTTGCTGTCCCCGTTCCCGAGCCGATCACGGCGGACCAGAAAGCCAAATCATTTTTCCGTCTGGCGCAGGAAGTCGCCCGTGGCGAAATACCCGGATCGTCGGCGGGAGGTGAACAGCCGAAATTCACAGCCTTTGCCGCAACGCCAGAAGGGTCAGGGAGCGAACTTCGGCATGTCATCGTCAAGTTCAGTGATCCGGAGCCAGGCCCCGTCAGCGAGCGCTGGCGCGATCTGCTACTGGCCGAGCACTTCGCGCTGGAAACGCTGCGCGCAGCCAGTATCCTCGCCGCCAAAACGCGGATACTGGACCACGGCGGCCAGCGTTTCCTGGAGGTCGAGCGTTTCGATCGAGTCGGCAGTCTGGGTCGTCGTACGTTGGTCTCCCTGGCTGCGCTGGATGCCGAATTCGTCGGAGCCGGCGCGGCTGGCTGGCCAGTCATTGCACGTCAGCTTGCTGCCGCCGGCCAGATCCGTTCGGAAGCCGCTGACAGTGCAGAACTTCTGTGGGCCTTTGGCAGCCTGATCGGAAACACCGACATGCACAGCGGCAACCTGTCATTCATCGCCGATCAGGGCCCGCCTTGCGACATTGCGCCGGCCTACGACATGACACCAATGAACTTCGCCCCTCGAAGTGGCGGAGGGTTGCCAGACACCCTTGCCGAGGCGACCCTGCACGTCAGCGTGGCCAACGAAACCTGGCGGCGTGCAGAAGCACTGGCACGCGCCTTCCTCGTTAGGGTTATGGCGGGCAAAGGTTTCAGCCAACGCTTCAGACCCTGTATCGCCGCGCTGGAAAACCATATCGAGACGGCCAGCGCAAGGATTCGGCGGCTGGGATAAGTGACTGGCAAGGAGGCGATCCGGGATAACCGGTCAGCCTCAACTTCGAATCGAGCGCGGTCGCCGTGTCGCCATCGCCGAGTTTTTGCGGGGGCGAACTGCGGGGCGGGTTTGGTCGCCGCTTGTCGACCACGGCAGCCTCAAACCAGCCGTTCAGGCAGAGTTCCGTTCCGGTAGCTAAGCCGACCCCGACCCCTTGTCGATCGACTTCGCCGGCAAGATTGATTTCGGCGATCAAGCCTTTATCGGTGAGGGTGAGATAGAGCGCCGGTGCATGCTCATTGAGGTCGGCATAGCGGGCACGTGAATCCTCCAGAGCGATCTGCGCTTGCCGCAGAGCCTCGTTCTGCATTTCCAGTTCGATCTGGTGGACCTGCAGTTCATGCAGCAGCGCGTCAGCCCGATACCTTGGTTGTTCGCCAAGTGGCGCACCCGCATCGCGTTTCTCGCCCGCCTCGCGTAACTTCTGCGCGGGCAGTTTCTTTCCTTCGGGTGGGCGTTTGGGCAAATTCACCGAGTATTGGCAATGAGATGCAAATTCCTTTCACCGTATTTCAAGTGCCTAACACGACACGGATCGGTTTCGTGCATTCAGGACAATCATGCCATCCAGTTTTGTTTGCATTTCAAGGTACGCCATTTACTACCGGACGATCAAATCCGTATCGGCGGACCTGATACGCGTCTTTTCCATTGGGGCACCGCTTGTTGCCGCCGTCGCAGGTGACTACAGGGTGCAGTGGTGTGCCAGCCGAAACACTGCGAAGTTGTTCCGTTTAGTCGATGCCGGTGTTCAGGCGGTCATGCGGCAGAATGAATTCGCGATCGACTATCCGCGTGGCCAATACCGTGTGCCCGGCATAGACAGACCCACAAAACGGCCAATTCAGCCAAAAATCGGCGCTGGTAGAACGGTGCGAACCGCGGTCATTTCAACAGCAGTCTGCCGAAATAGAACACCATGCCCAGCGCCGGAAGCAAAATGACCCAACCGGCGGTACGGGGAAAGGCAGCGACCAAGTTGTCTAGAGACATGATCATTTTGTCAGCGTCCGGAGCCATGCGCCGCGTGGATATCCAACGCGAGGCTCGCGCCTCGAGGGTGCGCATGGCCGCAGGGGAAAAGCCGAGCAGGGCGCCGACGACGAGCGAGGCGATGCAACCCACTATCAGAAGTAGCCGGGCGCTTTCCACAATCCATAGCACAGCAACGGGCCGGTACGAAAGATTTAGCGCGGCAACTACCGCTGCATTATCGATATGCGCGACCAGACGATACAAGGCGTAGGCCGCGCCGATAATGAAAAAGCTGGCGATAAGTCGAGAGTATTTCCACACGAAGTCATTGCTGTTCCGTGGAATTTCCAGAGGCCTGGACAGAGTCCGTGTCGACACGGAATGGTTCATCACACCAAAAAGCCGGAAGAGACGGGCGCTCCTGAGGATCAGGCCGGCGCTGATCAGCAGGGCGGCCACTCCACCGATGAAAAAGAACAAAACCAGGGAAGGTACGATCAACTGATCGACTACAAATTGGTCAAGTTTCAGCATGAGGACATCCCTTCAATTACAACTCGGAACGAAAATTCCGACCCGGTGAATTCTATTACTTTCCGGTACCGCGAGAAATTCTCTCGACAGTTGTTCGGCCCACCAGCAGGCTTGTGCAACGAGCGAAAAAGTCGAGTTCCGAGATCGCTTTCGCGCCGTACGCGGGGCGTAACCACTCTCAGCCCATGCAGTCACTGCCGCGCGCCATTAGTGCAATTCGTCGTGTCCGTGTTCCAATGTCGGCTTGCCCCCAACTTCTGAAAACTTGTGAATCCCGACGCTAAAACGCTATGGCAAGCCCCGTTGTGGGCGTTTTCCGTCTTGTTGGCCCTGCTCGCCATGCTGGGGCCGTTTTCCATCGATACCTATCTGCCGGCTTTTTCCGGCATACGGCAGTCGCTGGGGGCGTCTGCCGTGCAAATGCAGCAAACCCTGTCTGCCTACCTGTTCGGCTTTGCCTTCATGAGCTTGTTTCACGGCGCCATCTCGGACAGCTTCGGTCGCCGTCCCGTGGTGTTGTGGGGCCTGGCGGTATTTACCCTGGCGTCTATCGGCTGCGCCTTGTCGCAGACCATCGGCCAGTTGATCTTGTTTCGGGCGGTGCAGGGCTTGTCTACCGGGGCCGGCATCGTCGTGTCCCGAGCCATCATTCGCGACATGTATGCGCCCTCGCAGGCGCAGAAAGTCATGAGCCAGGTCACCATATTCTTTGGCGTGGCACCGGCTATCGCACCCATGATCGGGGGCTGGCTGCTGATACACAGCAACTGGCAGGCAATCTTCTGGTTTCTGAGCGGTATCGGCGTGATGCTCTGGCTGGCTAATTTCCGCTTGCTGCCCGAGACCCTGCACACCACCCAGCGCCAGTCATTCCGTGTAAAAAATCTGCTTGCCGGTTACTGGCAACTGAGCTCCGATCCCCGTTTCATTCTGCTGGCATTGGCCAGTGGCGTGCCCTTCAATGGCGTGTTCCTGTATGTCTTGAGCGCGCCGGTGTTTCTGGGCGAGCATCTGGGCCTGGCGCCTCAGGAGTTCTACTGGTTCTTTCTGCTCACCATCGCCGGCATCATGGGCGGAGCGTCGTTGAGCGGCCGTCTGGCCGGCAGGATTGCGCCCAAAAGGCAAATACGCATCGGCTTCATCGTGATGCTGTTGATCGGGTCCATCAATCTTCTTGCCAATCTCCTGTTCAAGGCGCATGTCAGTTGGGCACTGTTGCCGATCTGCGTGTTTGCCTTTGGCTGGGCCTTGATGGTGCCGGTGGTTACCCTGCTGGTGCTGGACCTGCACCCCAGTCGGCGAGGCATGGCCTCATCCCTGCAAATGTGCGTCGGGGCAACTGCCAACGGCATCGTGGCCGGCGTGATCTCGCCACTGGTCATGCACTCGACAGTCGGGCTGGCCGCTGCGTCGGTGCTGATGATGTGCCTGGGCCTGTGTTCATGGCTCTACATTCGCCGCCGCTGGCCTGAGGTCGGGCAGAATATTTTGCATGCCTGACAGGCAGAACTGTCAAACCAGACAAACGGATCAGCTTCCCACTATTCCGCGTGGCATGCCAAGGCGCCGCGCTTGTTCAATGTCAGAAACTTCGGAGTCCATCATGCCCATCTACAAATCATTGATCGTCGAGAAAGACAGCACCGAACCCCGCATTGCGCGCCTGCGGCTGAATCGGCCGGAGCGGCTCAACGCAATCAGCGACACCACGCCGGCGGACATTCGCCGCGCGGTGGAATGGGCCGAGGCCGAAGATGAAGTCCACGTCATCATTGTCGAAGGCGAAGGCCGGGCCTTCTGTGCCGGCTACGATCTCAACCAGTACGCCGAGGGCGCCGACCCGAGCAATACCACGACCGACCACCCCTGCCGCCAGGAAAAGACGCCCTGGGACCCGATGCTCGACTACACATTCATGAAGCGCAACACGGAAGACTTCATGTCATTGTGGCGCTGCGCCAAGCCGACCATCGCCAAAGTGCAGGGCTATGCCGTGGCCGGCGGCAGCGACATCGCCCTGTGCTGCGACCTGCTGGTCATGGCCGACGACGCGAAGATAGGCTACATGCCCACCCGCATCTGGGGCTGCCCCACTACGGCGATGTGGACCTACCGTCTCGGTGCGATCCGCGCCAAGCAACTCATGTTCACCGGCGACACCATCACCGGCACGCAAGCGGCGGAATGGGGTCTCGCCAATATTTCCGTTCCTGCCGAACAGCTCGACGCTGAAACATTCAAACTGGCCAGGCGCATATCCGGCGTGCCCAAAGGCCACCTTGCCATGCACAAGATGGTCGTCAATCAGGTCTGGATGTCCATGGGACTGGAACAGACGCAAATGTTCGCCACGGTATTCGACGGCATCACCCGCCATAATCCGGAAGGCATGTGGTTCCGCCGCCAGGCGCAGGTCGAGGGCTTCAAGAACGCCGTCGAATGGCGCGACAGCGGACGCCCGATTCCCGAGGGGGATGAAGCGCGCGCCCTGATCGTCGAGCTGGAAGCCAGGCTGGCGCAGATGCGTGCCAGTCTGTAGGTGGATGACAGCGTTCCGGCGCGTCTTCAAGTGCGCGTTGTGAGCCTGTCGTTCGACCGCCCGGTGGCGATTTGCTTCATCCGCGCCGACTTTGATGGGATCGACGGCGTAGAAACCAAACTGTCCCGCTTTCTATCAATCATGATATGCGCCTAGAATTGCAGACTGCCTGAGAGAGGCAGGAAAGTCACTGGAGATGGCATGGCAGGGGACTGCGACGATCTGTTGAGTACAGCATTCGAGGCCACCGATGCCGGCGTCTGCTTTATCGCAGTGGATGGACGCTTCATACGATTCAATCCGGCTTTCTGCAGGCTGCTGAGGCGTGCCGGCGAGGATCTGCAAGGGCAGCCCTGGCACGTGGCCATGCCGGCCGCGGTTGCAACGCATCATGAGGCTTATCTTGCGGCGATCATGGCCGGATCACCGCAAGAGTCGAGCGAGTGGTGTTTTGTCCGCGAGGACGGCAGCTCAGTGACCGTGCAGGTTGAAGCCAGGGCCATCACCTCGGGCGACGGCAGTCGCTGTGCAATGCTGGTGTTCACCGACATCGAGAATCGGGTCGCGCAGCAGCGTCGGCAACTGGCCGAATTCGAGCGTACCGATCAAGCCCTGCGTCTCTCCGAAGAACGCTATCGGCAAGTCATTGAGCACGTCAGCATCGGCATCATCGTGGTTCAGGACGGACGCTTTCGTTTTGCCAACCCAATGGCGCTGGAAATCACCGGTTACTCTTCGGAACAAATTCAGAACATGGAGTTCATTCCGCTGATCCATGAGGCGGATCGAGCCATGGTCTTCGACCGTCATCTGCGCCGCCAGCGCGGAGAGGAAATCGAACCGCGCTATGAGTTCCGCATCGTTACCCCCGAGGGAAGGCTGATCTGGGTGGAGTTGGCTGCGGTGATGATCACCTGGGATGGCGCACCGGCCACGCTTTCCTTTGTTTCCGACATCACCAAGCGCAAACAGGCGGAAGACGCCTTGCGCCGTTCCGAGGGCTACTACCGCAGCGTGATTGATGGAGCGCCGGTGGGTATTGTGATCGTACGCGGCAATCACGTGCGGCTGGGCAATCCACGCATGCTGGAAATGGTCGGCTTCACTCGCGAGGAAATGCTCGCATTGCCGAGCTTTCTCGATTGTGTGCATGAGGACGATCGAGCGTTGATGGCCGATGTCGCGCGGCGCCATGTCGAAATGGCATCGGGCGCCGAGCAGGTCGTCAGTTGCCGTCTGCTCAACAAGGGCAATGAAACCATATGGGTGGAGGGCAGCACGGTTCAGGTCGAGTGGGAAGGTTTACCGGCTACGCTGGCCTTTATTCACGACATCACCCCGCAGCGCTTGCTGGAAGAAGATCTGCAGCGAGCCTTGGCCGAACGCGAGACTATTCTCGAAACCTCGGTGATGGGTATTGCTCTGCTCGATGCCAAGGGACGCGTGCGCTGGGCCAACTCGGCCATGCAGCAGATATTCGCGCTGGAGGGCGCGTTGCCAGTCGGCAAGTCGCTGGAACCCTACTATCCGTCGCGCGACGAGTATCTGCGCATTGGGGCGGCAGTTTCTGCCGCAGTTCTGGAAGGTCGGGCGTTCGACTGTGAGCTGCAGATGCGTCGCACCGGGGGGGCGTTGCTGTGGGTGCACCTGTCGGGCCGGGCGGTGAATCAGCAAAACCTCGGCCAGGGTACCGTGTGGGTGGTGCAGGACATCACCCGGCGCAAGAAGCTCGAGGATGAGCTGCGGACAAAGACCGCCGAGCAGGATGCCATTTTGCAAAGCACGCAAATCGGTATCACGCTGTCGGTGGATCGGCATCATCGCTGGATCAACCGCACCTTTGCCGACATGATGGGTTTCAGCACCGAAGAACTGCTCGGGGCATCCAGCCGCATTCATTTCCCCGACGAAGCTGCATGGGCCAAGCTTGGCGAGGAGGCGTATCCGGTGCTGGAGCTAGGCGAGTCCTACGCAACGGAATGCCAGATGCGGCGCAAGGACGGGGAACTGTTCTGGGTTCAGTTGTTCGGCACGGCGATTGATGCGAACGATCTGGCGCGCGGCGCCATCTGGACCTTCGTCAATGTCACACAGCGTCGTCAGGCGGAGGACGACATCCGGCGCGCGCTGGCACAGCAGATGGAACTCAGCGCACTGAAGAGCAAGTTTGTCGCCATGACCTCGCACGAATTCAGGACGCCACTGGCGACCATACTTTCGTCGTCCGAACTGTTGCGCCACTATAGTGATCGATTGCCTGCCGCCGAAAAGCTGGAGGTGCTGGGCAGCATTGATACTGCGGTGAAGCGCATGGCGGACATGCTGGACAGCATTCTGATGATCGGGCGCGCGGATTCGGGCAATCTCGAGTTTCGTCCCGTCGCTTGCCAACCCCGGCAACTCTGCCTGGAGCTGGCCAATGAGACGGCACGGGCGGTGAGCAAGGGCGGCGCGGGGCTGCAGCGACTGGATGTGAATTTCACCGGAGCCGGCGAGACGGCCATGCTGGACGAAGGCCTGCTGCGCCACATTCTGGGCAACCTGATCGGCAACGCCTTCAAGTATTCTCACGCGGGCAGCCGCGTCGGGCTGAATGTCGACTCCGGCTCCAGCGAGATCGTCATTGAGGTGTCCGACCAGGGCATCGGCATCCCGTCAGGGGATATTCCTCGCTTGTTCGACACCTTCCATCGGGCAGGCAATGTTGGCAACATATCGGGAACCGGACTGGGATTGGCGATCGTCAGACGCGCCGTAGAGTTGCATGGCGGCAGCATCGAGGTGGACAGCCGGGCAGGGGAAGGTTCACGGTTTACAGTGCGTTTGCCGCAGCGGGAGGCCTGATATGACCACTGTCATGATCATCGAAGACGAGGCGCCGATTCGCGACAATGTGCGCCGCTTTCTTCAACTGGAAGGCTATGTGGTGGTTGAAGCGGAGAACGGGCAGCAGGGTCTGGAATTGATCCGTGCGTGCTTGCCGGATCTCATATTGTGCGATGTAATGATGCCCGAGCTGGATGGCTTCAGCCTGCTCAAGATTCTGCGTGCGGACCCGCATACCGCCGCCGTGCCCTTCGTTTTTCTGACTGCCAGCGCCGAGAAGGAGAATTTGCAACTTGGGCAGGATCTTGGCGCCGACGAGTATGTGACCAAACCGTTCAATTTGATGGAGTTGGCGGCACTGATTCGCCGCCGCCTGGGAGAACCCCGATGAAACGACCCTGCCGGATACTGGTAATCGATGATGAAGCTGCCGTGAGGGAAAACGTCATGCGTTTTCTGAAACTGGAGGGCTACCTGGCGAGCGAGGCCGAAGATGGCGAGCGTGGAATACAGGCGGCATTGCGCTCGCCGCCCGACCTGGTGCTGTGCGACCTGATGATGCCGGGCGTTGACGGATTTGGCGTGCTCGCCCGGCTGCGTGCGGAGCCTTCTACAGCGGGTGTGCCCTTTGTTTTTCTCACCGCCAGCGCCGACATGGAGGACTCCCGCGTCGGCTTTTTGCTGGGTGCCAACGAATATGTCACCAAGCCGTTCAGCCTCACGGTACTGGGTGCCATCATCGAGCAGAAACTGGCCGCCTCCAAAGGGTAGCCGTCAGATCGCGAGCGCAGAGCGCATCAGCCGCAACCCTGATCCGTTTGGGTGACAGTAAATGCCGTTGTAGTAGATTGTGCCGCGATCAAGATAGCGCCAGGCGAGCGGATGGTGCGTTGGTCGGCCCGGATATGACGTCTCACCGTCGACGAAACCCGTCAATGCAAAATGTTTGATTGACGGCACCGCCGTCGTCACCCATACTCCGTGCGGGTCTGCTGGATTTCCCATCCTTGAAGCCTTATACAAAATCGTCGATAACAGGGCGTCTATTCATGGCGCTCTGCACTGAAGCTCCCGTCTTCAAATCGAACGCAAAAAGAAGCACATGGCCAGAACCATGCAATCAGTGATCAGAAACCGGTGCGACAGAGGTGAGTCGATCATCTCCAAATCAACTGCATTTGAAATCAAAGGAAACACTTCATGACCCCTACCCGAATCTTCCGCCTCTGGTGTCTTGCGTTCCTGCTGGTCTTCGCCGGCGGGGTTAACGCGACCACAAAACAGACGGCACCCGGCCCGGCGGGCAAGCATGGTCATTCAAGTTGCGGCGGTCTCACGTCCAGCGGCGCGCTGGAAACGCCATGCGCCGCGGTACCGGCAATTTTCGAAGCCGCTGCGGTAGGCAGTTGCCCGAAAGACAGCTTTTTCGATCTGGGCAAATGGGGCTGCTACAGTTGCCCGGCAGGCTTCCAGCGAGGGATAGACAGCATCGACACCCCCAAGGCCTGCTTAAAGAATACCAATTCCCCAGGCAAAGCCCTGCCGATGGTGCCAGGCACACTCATCCCCCAACTGCCAGCGACCTATACCGCAGCCAAGCTGCGCGGCACGGCCTGCCCGACGGGCAGTTTTTTCGATCCGATCCGCGATGGCGAGTGTTATACCTGTCCGTCCGGCTATGTCCGCTCGGCGGCGCATATTGATTGGGCGGATGCTTGTGTCATCCTGAGCAGTGTAGGCACTGCCAAGGCGACCAAACACAGCAAGGCCAAAGGTCTGGATTGCCCCAAAGGCCAGTTCTGGGACGGCTACGACGGCTACTGTTATTCCTGCCCATCGACAATGGTGCGCTCAGGCAATCACATCACCAGCGCGGCAGCGTGCTCGGGTGTGGTTGCGGGTAAGCAAGCCAAGGCTACGGCCAAAGGCAAGGCTGCGTGCAAGACAGGTGAATTTGTCGACTTCCTGAAAAATCCGAAATTGGGCGGGAATTGTTACACCTGTCCCGAAAATGCAGATCGCACCACCGAACCGGTCACCAGCAACAAGGCGTGTGCAACCCTGGATAACGTGGAATTCGCGCCGGCCAAATTGGTGGCGGGGCTGACCTGCCCGGCCGATCAAATCTTCGATTTCGCGGGCATAGACACCCCGGCATTGAAAACCCGGATTCTCACTCAAAACAGGACAGTCAAGCCTGCCCGGGTCGTGCCGACAAAAAACGGGGGAACCTGCTGGAGTTGCCCTACCGGCTACCGTCGTTCGGTCACCGCGGTCTGGGATAGCAAGGCCTGCGATTCGGTCGGCATCGGTTGGGTCATGCCCACGTACACGCAGCCCGGCCTGTTCGGGCTCATTGGCTCTGACGCCGTGGTCGGCGAAATCATCAAGAACGACGCGAAGTTGATTGACGAAATTGCCCTGGAAATTCTCCAGTCCAACTCCGTGCCGTCATCCGATCCAAAAGTTAATGAGTTGCGCCAGAAAAAAGCCATTCTGGAAACGTGGGAAGAAATCCGCGATACACCGCAACAGAGCGGCCCGCTGATGATTTTGGCCTATCGGCGCATGATGAATGCCGCGTTTAATCCGGCCACTGCCAGCGCAGCCGACAAGACCCTGCTGAACAGTTTTCAGTTGGCAGTGGTTCTGCATCGAACCTATCTGGCGGAGCAAGCCTACGAGGCCTACACGGAGTGGGACCAGGCGGACTTCAAGAGGGACGATGCGTATCGAGCCTTGCTGATTGCCGGCACCATCGCCTCGCTGGGTGTTGCGGCGCCGGCGGCCATTGGCACCGACCTGGTCAAGCACGGTTTCAACCCGATGCCCGATTTCGCCTCGATCACGCTCAAGAGTACGTTGGAGGATTGGGCGAAGGGAGAAACCCAGGCATTCATTATTGAAAAGGGCCTGTTGTCGAACAATCTGCAAAAAACCATCTTCAGGCGCACCGCCGCCGAAGCCAAAGCAGCCCGGTTCGCCCTGACCGGCGGTGCCCACGGAGTGGCCCACGAAGCATTCTCAGTCGCGTTGAAAGACTACCTCAAGCAAAGAGTCTTGAAGCAGGCCGTGGCAGAAGGCGCAACCAAAGCCACCGCACGGGTCGTGCTGACTGCGATGAAGTCCCTCGGGCCGCAAATTATGGTGGATGCGGCGATTGAGGCGATGACGCAGTGGTTCCAGCTCCACCTCGATCGAGCCAATGCCGGACCCGACCTGAAAACCAAAGTAGCCGAGGCCAAGCGGGAGTTCAGCGTCGCGCGGCTCGACACCGCAGCAGGCCGGGGTGAAGTCGAGGGCGAATGGGCAAGAATGATGGGGTTCGACAGAGCACCGCTTAATCCCGGGACCATTAAAACCGCCGCTGAACATGTGATCAAAGCCCTGCCAATATCGAGGTGAGATAAATCGGCTGCCCGAATGCGACGCGGGAGCAACAAGACCCTCGCCGGCTGGCGGGCCGGCAGCGGCTTTCCTCCTCGCCGCTGCGGATCCTCGCGGTAGCGGAATAGGCGGCTCAAGCCGTCTAAAGATCGCCGACCAGTTTCTTCAGCCGTGCCTGCAATTGGGCCGGTGCCGAGGCGCTTGCGGCTTTCCTCATCAGCCGGCTCAGCGCCGACTCAAGCTCGGTGCGCGACCGGCAGGTCACGCAATGCTCGAGGTGGTGCTCGAATTTCGCGATCGTCTTCGGGTCGTGCAATTCGCCGTCGAGGTAGGCATACAGCCCGTCTATCGCCGCCAGGCAGTCGATCTCGTCGATCGGGTGCTCGTGATTGCCGCTACTCATCGCCCGTATTCCTTCGTTCGTTGGCGCCGACCAGCCCCGCATCCAGCGCATGTTGCCAAAGTGCCTTTTGTAGCAATGTACGCCCGCGCTTCATGCGCGAGCGTATCGTTCCCGGTGGCACTCCCAGCGCCTCGGCCGCCTCGTCGTAGGACAGGCCCTCGACGTTCACCAGCAGCACCGCGATGCGATAGGCCTCCGGCAGTTTATCGATCGCTGCCACAATGTCCTCGCCCAGCAACTGGTTGGCGAATTCGCGCTCCGGATTGCCCCACCACAGCAGGAACTCGTCGGGCTGGCGTATCAGCAGGCTGGCGACGTCACCCTCGTCATCACCATCGGTGAGGATATCGTCGTAGGCCAGCTCGGTGGGCCGCACTGCCTTGCGTCGGTAGTCGCTGATATGACAGTTGTGCAGGATACGGAGCAGCCACGGCCGGAAGCGGGTTCGGTCGTCCAGGCTGTTGATCGCCGACCAGGCCTTGGTGATGGCATCGGCCACCAGATCTTCTGCATCGGCAGCGTTCCAGGTCAGGCGCATGGCCACGCGGTAGAGCACATCCACGCACTCTCCCACGCGCTCGCCAAACCAGGCTTTGGCATCTGCCACCGGCTCTGCGGAGCGTTTCCGGAGTGCAGGTGGCGCACTGCTCTTTGCGTCGATTATTGCCTCCATATCCACTATGACGCGCTGGCCGTCGCCCCAGGTCCCGAAACTGAAAAATAAAAATTCCGGGCCCGGACGACGCCGCGCAATTCCCGGCTTGTCAGAAGCTTACCGTCGCTGCGCCTTGATTGATCAAGGCAGCATGGCCGGGGCCCCGATGATGTTCACGCCATCGATCAGATCATTTGGCGCGTAACCGCGAACCTTGATGCACGCCGGGCAGACCATGATCGTACCGCCACTAGCCATGAAGTTGTCCATCATTTCGCCCATTGGTGGATCGAGCGGGTTGAGCTGGGCAACACTGGTCGCGCCGCGGCGCACCAGATCAGCGCCGGCACTCACCAGGAACATCGTGACGTCGAGGCCCGACGTAATGCCGCTGTTCGCTATGCTGAGTGCAACCGACGAACGCTCGTCATCGAGACCACGGGTAACCACCACCACCAATTTTTTCTTGTCCGACATGATTTTCTCCATAAAAGTGTTGAGACTCAAATTGGCCGATCCGAAAGACCGGTCCTCCGGCACGCGCCGGAACCTGTTTCGATGCGTGCATATTCGCTAAGACGCATGAGTCGCGTCCTGGGTCCCGGAGAATGAAAATATTTTTGAATTTCGCCAGCCGAAAGCCAGCGCCGCTGACTCGATGATATGGAGCAAACATCGAATTGCGGTTTCGGCCGACGTGCCGCCGTATCACCAACGCCGAGTTTTTCCCGGCTTAAGGGTTGCCAATATCCATGTCATATCCCTGAATTGGAATATGACAATCACTGCAATTCAAGCTGTTTCAAGTTTCGGTGGAGTCTCTTTTTATCGCGCTTCGCCGGTAAGGCGGCAAGTATCGCTGGTCGAGCAGGTGCCATTGATCGCTCCCCGGGGGGGCTGTCACGCTCGGCGCAAGTCAGCCGCTGCCCCTGACATATAACGCGGTTGGCCTGCTGCAATCCTTGAATCGTGCCGAATCGTCGAATGTGTCCGTATCGGACCCGCTTGCCTTGAGCGATTCCGCTGAATTGCAGGCCCAGCTGGAAACCCTGTTGCGCCTGAATGCCGACACCCGCAACTCGGGCAGTTTGAGTACACGCGACTCGACAAGCACCTTGTCCGCCGAAGCACTGCGAACGCTGAACACGGTTCTCGCCAATCAACTCGGAGAAGCCGGCGCCAGCGAGCGAAGCCAGGCCGAGAACGAGCTTCTTGCGCAACTGCTGAACAGCGCGTCCAGCCGCTTGAACAGCGCCTCCGAAGTGCTGACTGCCGGCACGCAGCCTCAGGCCACCCTCGACACCAGCAGCTTCACCGCACTGTGGAATTCCATCCTCAATTCCCGCCTGAACCTGTCCAGCCTGCCTTTGGGCATTCTGGCCGGGCAGGCGGCCCTGTCGTCTATCGGTGCGCCGAGCCCGTTCAGCAGCAGTGGATCCGGTTTGTTCGGCCAGGCGCCAAGCAGCAGCCTGCTCGGTATTGGCGCCCCGGGCCTGTTCAGCGCGGGCGCTACGGGTACGTCGCCTCAAACGGATACCTCCGCAAGCGCGGCCCGTGCGAAAAGTCGGCGCTGATGAAGCACCCGCGCAGCAAGGCGGTCGAGCAAACTACGCTCTTCTCGCCGCTGCGGATGGCGGCACGGCGATTCGATGCGTTGAAAAAAATCGCTCTGACCCCATTATTTCCGCTCCTTCAACTCCGCCTACTGCGTGCGGAAGGCAAGTTCCTGCTGACGGAATCCGGGGTTGGCAACTGCCATGAGGGCAAGAGACTGTGGTTTAGTTAACCAATGATTCTGCAAATTGTTGGGTAACCAATTCGGCAACTCGCAAGGCCCAGTCACGTTGTCCGGAGGGAATCGAAATGTTCGAAACAAAACCGAACCCGACCC
>JAIPCS010000058.1 GCA_021738105.1 Sulfuritalea sp. | reverse complement strand
CGCCTCGATCGCCAAGGAGTCGGCGATGAAAATCGGCATCAAGTCGTTGCAGGTCGCGATTGCCGGTTTTGTCGTGCCCTACATGGCGGTCTATGATCCGGTCCTGATGTTGCAGGGACAGTGGACGTGGGCGGCCTTGCCCTACATTCTGGGCAAGGCGCAATTGTCGATCGGACTCTGGGGGGCGGCGGCCATCGGCTATCTGAGAGCGCCGCTGAATACTGCCGAGCGCATCTTCGCCGCCGCGTCGGCCTTCATGCTGGTGGCTGCCTTGCCAGCGACCGACGAAATCGGCTTTGCCATGTGCGCGGTTTTTGGCCTCTGGCATTGGCTGCGCAGCCGTAGCCGCAAGACTGCATGATCTGTCTTGCGGCCGGCACATTGGCCGCAAGCATAGCGGTCAACAGCTTCACCCTGGTCTGGATGCATTCGATCGAGAAAACGCGCTGGGAGGAAGACTGGCGTGTCGAAGGAAAAATGCTGGTGCTCGACGAAGCGCGAATACTGAGCACCGGAGCGGGCATGGACTTGCCGCCGGATGCGGTGCTGAAGGACGGCATTTGGCACTATCGCCCCGTGCTTGCGCCGCAAAACGCTGTGCGTCTCACACATTCGCCCTATACCTCAGGCTACGAATTGTGCAGCGCCGGCAGTTGCCGACCACTTGCGGATCATCTGCCGGGGATTGAAAATACCGTCGTGATAGAACTTCGGGAGTGTTCGCAATGAAGCCCTATGCCGCCGTATTGCCAGCGCCGTCCCACAGAGATACCGTCTCCGGTGGCGCCGGGGACATAACTTTTTCCATCGGCATCCATTGCGATGCCGACGAAATCACCGGTATCGACTATCTGGAACCTCGCTCAGAACAAAAACCGGTGTCGCCCCTGGCGCAGGAAGCGGTGCGCCAGTTGCGGGCCTGGTTGAAAGATCCGGCATTTGAATTCGGTTTGCCGCTGGCGCCGGCAGGCACACACTTTCAACGTCGGGTGTGGCAGTGCATCGCCGGGATACCTGCCGGACAGACATTGAGCTATGGCGAAGTTGCCACCGCCATTCGCAGCGGCCCGCGCGCGGTGGGCAATGCTTGCGGCGCCAATCCCTATCCAATAGTCGTCCCTTGCCATCGCGTCATCGCGGCGCATCAGGCGCTGGGTGGTTTTGGCCGCCAGGGTGGCGGATTCCTGCTGGACATCAAGCGTTGGTTGCTGCAGCATGAAAGCAAACACTTGCTGCGACCTGTCGGCAAGGCATGACTCCGGCCGACGCAGCGCTGATCGACGAATTCGTCGATGCCTTGTGGCTGGCGGACGGACTTTCGAAGAACACGCTCGCCGGTTACCGCAGCGATCTGACACTGTTCGCCGACTGGCTGGCAAAGCGCGATGCATCGGTGCATGGCGCATCGACATTACTCGGCGCAGGTGAGACGGCGATCAATGCCTATCTGAGCTTTTTGCACGCACGGCCCGGAGGCATCAAGACCACCAGCCAGCGTCGCTTGATGGCGACGCTGCGCCGCTGCTTCCGCTGGCTGCTGGACCAGGGGCGACTGCAGGCCGATCCGCTGATCAACGTCGACAAGCCACGACCGATCCAGCGCTTTCCCAAGACGCTGTCCGAAAAGCAGGTGGAAGATCTGCTCAATGCTCCGGATGTGGCGACCCCGCTGGGCATGCGCGACCGCGCCATGCTTGAGTTGATCTATGCCACGGGCTTGCGCGTCTCCGAACTGGTGGGTGTGCGTCTGTTCGAACTGAGTTTGAACGACAACGTCGTGCGGGTGATGGGCAAGGGCTCCAAAGAGCGTTTGGTGCCGCTCGGGCAGATCGCCGCCGAGTGGCTGCAACGCTACATTGGTGACGCCCGCAGAGAATTGCTGAAGCAGCATACATCGGACGCAATCTTCATTACGGTGCGCGGAGCGGCCATGACGCGGCAGATGTTCTGGCGACTGATCAAGAAATACGCGGTGCAGGTCGATATTCCTGCCGAGCGCATCTCACCGCATGTGTTGCGTCACGCTTTCGCCACCCATTTGCTGAACCACGGTGCCGATCTTCGTGTGGTGCAGATGCTGCTTGGTCACGCTGACATTTCAACCACGCAGGTGTACACGCATGTCGCCCGCGAACGCCTGAAGCAACTGCATCATCTGCACCATCCGCGCGGCTAGGACGCGCACATCGGACGTTGCAAGGCCTGCAGGATTTCGCCGCTGGCCCGCTTCTGGACGAACGCCACTACACCGAGATCAGCGTGCTTCCAGCCAGCGTCGAGATTGAATTGCCGGTGCAGCACAACCCGACCGTCTGCATTGGGCGCCAAGGGGCCGATCAGGCGACGCACCACATAGTCGTGACGCAAGGTCTCACCGGCGTTTTCGCCATTGCGCACCTGTGACTCCAGATTGTTCTCATACAGCGCCAAATACGCATCGACGCCCGAGCCCGCACCGCGGGTATCCACCGTGCCGTCTACGGTCAGGGTGCCATTCACCAACGGCCCGAGTTCGAGCGTGATTCGCGCGCTTGCGGTGATCGGGGGGGCGTTGTCGAATTCTCCGCCGCGCCAGTCCCGGCCATTCTTCAGAAATTGCGGGGTGTAGACCAGGCGCGAGCTGGCGAGGCTGGCCATCGCATACTGACGCTGGGTGTATTGCGGGCGGGCGAAACGGTCGACCCAGCCCAGGCGATCCCAGTAATCGACGTGAAACGCCAGCGGTACGACACGGCCTTTGAATTCGGTCTGATGCTTGATTTGAGACAGTCTGCGGTCGGCGGGAGGGCAACTGCTGCAACCTTCGGATGTATAGAGTTCCAGCAACACGGCGCGTTGCGCCCCGCTTTGCGCGGAACAACCGGATGCCGCAACAACAGCGCCCGTCGATACAAGCAGCAGGCTGGCTAGCAGGAGGTGAAGCGTTTGGACGAGTGGCATGGCAAGACTCCAGAGTGAAACTCCAGCAACAAAACGGCTGGCCCGTTAATTGGACGCGGTAAATCGGGATTCCTTACGCGCCAGCGTCGATGTCGAGTACGCCGGGCAGCAGATGGCAGATCATGAGAGGGGTAGAATATTTCCCATGAGACACGACACCCACCCCCCTGAAACCCCGGCAACGAAGTTCCTGCACAAGCACGGCATTGCCCATTCCAACCATCTTTACGAGTACGAGGAACACGGCGGTACCGGCGTCTCCGCGCGCGAATTGAATGTGTCGGAGCACGCGGTGGTCAAGACCCTGGTGATGGAAGACGAAAATGCACGGCCCTTGATCGTTTTGATGCACGGTGATCGCAAGGTGTCCACCAAGGAGTTGGCGCGTCAGATCGGGGTCAAGAAAGTCGGACCCTGCAAGCCCGAAGATGCCTTGCGCCACAGCGGCTACATGGTGGGCGGCTGTTCGCCTTTCGGCACCAAGAAGCCTTTGCCGGTTTGCATGGAGAAAAGCATTCTCGATCTGCCACTGGTTTATATCAACGGTGGCAAGCGGGGCTATCTGGTCGGTGTGCACCCGCACGACATCCTGCGCGTGCTGCAACCGAAGATCGTCGAGTGCGGGCTGAGCGCCTGAGTCAGCGCGGCGTGCGGAATTCGGGCATGCTCAGCCGGTAGCGAATTGCCAGCAGGCGCATCGTCAGCACCAGTGCGGCACCGATCGAGGCACTCAGCGCCTCGCCGGCGCCTAACGCGCCTGCCGCGATCATGGCCAGTGCTCCGCACCATGAGGCCGTGGCATAGAGTGTCCCGGGCCGCATCACCAGCGGCACTTCATTGACCAGCACGTCACGCAGCATGCCGCCGAATACGCCAGTGATGGCACCCAGAAGTGAAGCGGCGAGCCAATGCACCCCGGCATTGATAGCGATCTGGCAGCCGACGACAGTGAAAAGCGCCAGTCCGACTGCATCGGGAATCACGAACACGCCGACCGGCAGACGTACGCGCCGCGCAAGAATGAATGTGACCGCGACCGCGACCATGCCGCAAACCAGATAGGCGATGTCAGCCAGCCAGAACACCGGCCGGCCAAGCAGTACATCGCGCAAACTGCCGCCTCCCAGGCTGGCCGCCAGACCGGCGACGATGGCGCCGACCAGATCCATGTTCTTGTCCTCGGTTTCGAGCACCGCTGTGGCGGCATTGACCGCCACCGCCGCCATCGCCACACCGTAGATCAGATCCGAGACTGCCGCCATGTTTCGGGTTCAGCTTCGATCAAGGCGCGATCGTTCGATCTGCACGCCAACCCGACGTACCCCCTTCATGATGCCCATCTTGGCGATACTGATCTTGACCCAGGGTGCGCCGAATTCGTCGAGCAGCATGCCGATCACGTACTCGCCCAGCGTCTCAAGCAAGTTGAAATGACGCGTCGCCAGTTCGGCGCGGATGCGATCGATCACCGCGTCGTAGCGGATTGTCTTGTCGATATCGTCGTTCTGCGCAGCTTCATCAGGAACGCCGAATGTCAGGCTGATCTCCAGCGTTTGCGGTGCTGCCTTCTCGCGCTCGAAAATCCCGACATGGGCTTCGACTCGCATGTCGTCGATAAAAATGAAGTCCATCACGTTACCTTCGGGCCGCCCCGGGGGGCGTGAAGTCGTCAATAAGGAAGCTGCAACCCGGCTGAACCGGGATCGCCCTTTTCCAAGGGAAAGGGGGTGGGGGATAGGCCATTATTGCGCTCCGGATTAGAATCGCGCCCATTCTATGGAATCCGCCATGACCCTGCTTGCTTTTGCCGCCTTCGGCTACCTTCTGGGCTCTGTACCTTTTGCCGTCATCATCTCGCGTGCCTTTCGCCTGGCCGATCCGCGGAGTTTCGGTTCGGGCAATCCCGGTGCCACCAATGTATTGCGTAGCGGCAATAAACTTGCAGCGGCGCTCACTTTGATCGGTGACGCAGCCAAGGGCTGGCTGGCGATGTTTGTTGCGGCAAAAGTCGGTGCTGGCGATACGGCAATCGGCGTGGCCGGTCTCGCCGCCTTTCTCGGTCATGTGTTTCCCTTTACGCTGGGTTTCAAGGGGGGTAAGGGCGTGGCAACGGCACTTGGAGTGTTGCTGGGTTTTTCCACGGTACTGGCCGGTGTCGTTGCAGGAATCTGGCTGCTTGTTGCAGGTCTGTCGCGCTATTCCTCACTGGCGGCACTGGTTGCTGCGGTCGTCGCACCAATCTTCACCGGCTGGTTGCTTGGCAATCTGGAAACGGTAACCGTGGTGACGGTGATGTGTGCCGTGCTGATCTATCGCCACAAGAGCAATATCCGCAAACTTCTGGACGGCAGCGAAGGCCGTATCGGTGGCCGAAAGTAACATCGGCATCGAGGAAATGTGGCTCAGGTTTTTTGCGTGTTTGAAATCGGTGCCGTGCGCAGGTGGTGGACATAGGCCCGGTCTAATCCGCCGATGTGGCTGACCAGCCAATTCTTTACCAAAGTGGTCATTTGCGTGCTGACATCGTTCTGAATCGAGTGGGCCTTGATCTTGGCGAGATCGGCGGAGAACTTTCTGTGGTCGGCGATATGCGCTTCCAGTTCGGGATAGTCATGAAGCCTGAGCAACGCCTCTTCGACTGCAAAGTGGATGTTTATGAAGTTGGTCAGTTCGACCAGAGCGAAATGCACGGCAGACCATTTTTCCTCGGAGGTCACGGCCAGATCGAGGCGCGCCGCAACATCAAACAAAACCTGATGTTGCCGGTCGATTTCGTCGATCCCTGTTAGCAGCTTGTCTGTCCAGTCCGGAGGGGGGGGCCATAAATACCTTTCTTGAAACGCGAAACATTCTAAGTCGGAAATTGGACTTGGACTAATGTCGTTTCCCATTATCATCTGCTTACGGTTAGGGATTTATAATCGGCTACGGATGTTCCTCACATTTCTTGACGTTCGCCAAGGGAAACCCAAGCATGGATGAAATGGACTTTTCAGGAAAACCTTCAGCGGCGGCCAGGCCGACGGCAAACAAGAAACCGGCGGCTGACAGCTCCTCACTTTACGATCCCAAACTGGCCCTTGAGTTTTTCCGCCACGGCGGGACGCAGGAACAGTTTTCTGCAGGCACGCCCATTTTTGCGGAAAATGAAAAAACCTCCGGATTTTTCTCCAAGGGTGCCCGCATCTACTTGCTGCTCGACGGCGACGTTACCCTGACGTTCAAGGGCAAGCCGCTGGAACTGGTTCTGCCGGGAGAAATTTTCGGAGAAATGGCCGCGATCGCCGATCTGCCGCGCAGCGCAACGGCAACCGCCAGAAAGAACTGTCGGGTGTTGTCGCTGGATGAAAAACAGTTTGTCAGTTCACTGCAGAAAATTCCCGAGTTCGCCCTGATGCTGATGAGCGTCATGGCGCAGCGCCTGCGTCGCAGCGTGGCAAAGCTCGCTGTGGCAAGCAATGTTTCGATTTCGCCATTGAAGAACAAAAGCGTAATGGACAAGAAGATGTTGGCGGATTTGCGGCGCGAGCTTGGCGATATTTCGCCAACCTTTGGCCCGGCCGGACAGAACGTTGTCACCGCCGGAGCAATCGGCACGTGCATGTTTGTGGTTACCGAAGGCCAGATCTCGATTTCCGTGGACGGTTTGGTCATCGAATATGTCGGACCGGGCGGTGTATTCGGCGAGATGGCACTGGTCGATCAGTCCGGTCGTTCCGCCACGGCCAAGGCCGAAACCAATAGTGCCTGGATGCTGATCGGTCGAGACGACTTCCTGTCCCTGGTGCGATCGATGCCGATTTTCGGTTTGGCTTTGATGCGCTCGATGAGTGCGCGTCTTCAGCATGTCGGCAGCGCACTGCGTGCCGGAGATACCTGATTCGGATCTGCTAGAGAATCTGGTCCAGGGGCCAGCGCGGACGCACCGCGAAAGCGCCCTGTGTCATTGCCGGAGTTTCGCCCAGTAGCAACCGTTGCGCGCCGCAAAAAGCGATCATTGCGCCGTTGTCGGTACATAGCGCCAATTCGGGATAAAACACCCGACCACCGATTTTCGCCATGGCCTCATCCATGCGTTGCCGCAAACGCTGGTTGGCGCCTACTCCCCCGGCAACCACCAGCGCGGAAAGTCGATGCTGGCGACACGCTGCGACCGCCTTGCTGGTCAACACTTCGGTCACCGCTTCCTGAAATTCGGCCGCCAGGTCGGCTTTGTCTCCCTCGGTCAGGTCCCGCGCACGCACGGCAGTCAGCACGGCGGTCTTCAAACCGGAAAAACTGAATGACAGATCCCCGCTGTTCATCATGGGGCGCGGCAACTTGCAGCGTCCTGCGACACCCGACTCTGCCAGTTTGGCCAGAGCCGGACCGCCCGGATAACCCAGCCCCAGTAATTTTGCCGTTTTGTCGAAGGCTTCGCCGGCGGCATCGTCGAGCGATTCGCCAAGCAGTTGGTAAGCGCCGACGCGGGCGACCCTCATCAACTGGGTATGACCTCCGGATACCAGCAGCGCGATAAATGGAAAAGCCGGCGCGTCATCGGCCAGCAACGGCGAGAGCAAATGACCTTCGAGATGATGCACCGGCAACGCCGGCACGCCGAGGGCCATGGCCAGACTCTCCGCAAAGCGCGCGCCAACCAGCAACGCCCCGGCCAGTCCCGGAACCGCCGTGTAGGCAATGGCGTCTGTATCGCGGCGATCGCAACGGGCATCGCCCAACACGCGTTCCAGTAGCGGAATCAGACGTCGGATATGGTCGCGCGAGGCCAGTTCGGGCACCACCCCGCCATAGGCCTCGTGCATTGCCACCTGGGTATGCACGGCCTGTCCGAGCAGACCGTGCTCGGTGTCGTACAGCGCGACTCCGGTTTCGTCGCAGGAGGATTCAATGCCGAGGACTTTCATGGGCGGCATTCTACCGGGTGGGGGATTCCGGCCCGGGCAGTGACTTGGGGACAGGCGTCGCTTTTGGTGTTATCTGGTTGGGTGAGAATTTCCACAATATTGCTGTATACATGGATTGCCTCTGGCGGCGTCTACATGCGGCGCAGTGAGCATCGGCGCCGTCTCGCCATCGCCGAGTTTTACGAGTTTGGCCAGGGGCAGAACCGGCTTTTCAGCGCCTCATTTGACCGCTTCCGGCTGATTGCGTTTGATCCAGTCGGCAATATCCTGGGTAACGGCGGCTTCGATGCCGAGAAACTGGTGGTGGCCGGTGTGGCAGGGGTTACCCTCGCCGTCGCCGCCTTCCTCGGTAATCAGTTGGACCTTCTTTGCGGACTTCAGCGCAGCGATCAAGTCCGACATGGCTGCATACGGTGTGACCCAGCAGTCATCCTGTTTGTGATGGACCAGCAGTACGGGTACTTTCACATCACCCAGCGGTGCCAGCTTGACGGAATGTGCTGCGGCAACAGGGGCCTTGGTGACTGAGGACGTGAGCACAATGCCGTCCGGACCCTTTTCCTTCAGGTGGGTCGACGCGGCGGCGGCCGAGAGCGATCCGTTGCTGGTGCCGATCGCCCACACCGGCAGTCTGGCTTGCTGGCGCAGAAAGTCGATCAGTGCGGCGTTGTCCTGTGCGTGTTCGGGCGTATTGCGAAAGTCGTCGAGCGTGCGCCGGTCCGAGGGAACGTCGGGAATCACGACGCTGATGCCGTTCTGGGTGAATCGCCGGGCACCGCCGGACAAAAAATTTTCGGCGCGTATCGAGCCGTTGGGGAAGATTCCGATATTTCCGCCCCCACCCTGAAACAGCACGGCACTGGCAACAGGATGCTCCGCCTTCGCATAGATGAAGCGCAGGGTGACGCCCGGACGCGTCGTGAGTTCCCTGACGTCGACCTGGGCGTGGCTGGTGATTGGAATGATCGTTGCCAGCAAAAGAGCCAGCAGTCCTTTTGGAGCAAGGCGCATGGACGTTTCTCCTTAGAAATATGCCCGGCGTTTGGCGAGCCGGAATACCGACCCGCATACGCGTCGATTCGGTGCTGCACGGTGCGGCATGTGTTTAACATACTCGCCGCGCAGGCGCGAGTCGACGGAAAGTTGGCACCCGGAACTGTGCCGCAGGTTCGCCTGCATCGGTCAAATGTAAAATCAGTCGAACCTAATATATAATCCCGACTAAATCACTCGGGTAAGAAGATTCTCATCCGGGTGATAATTCGCCGCTTGCAGTATTCCCAAAATTATTCGTCATTAGCAAAGGCCTTTCATGTCCATCAACGAACAGTCCGTCCAGACCGCGCTCAAGGAAGTTGTCGATCCCAATACCGGCAAGGATCTGGTCAGCACTCGCAGCGTAAAGAACATCCGCATCACCGGCAGCGACGTCTCGTTTGACGTTGAGCTGGGCTATCCTGCCAAGAGCCAGATCGAGGCCTTGCGTAGCGCGGCGATCGCGCAAGTAAAAACGATTCCCGGCATCGGCAATATCAGTGCCAACGTGTTTTCGAAGGTGGTCACGCATGCGGTGCAAAAGGGCGTCAAACTGATTCCCGGCGTCAAGAACATAATTGCCGTGGCCAGTGGCAAGGGCGGCGTCGGCAAGTCGACCACCGCTGTTAATCTGGCACTGGCGCTCGCCGCCGAAGGCGCGACCGTGGGTCTGCTGGATGCCGATATCTACGGCCCCTCCTTGCCGCAAATGCTGGGCATCGCGAGCGGCAGACCGGAATCCATGGACGGCAAGGGTCTCGAACCGATGGATGCGCACGGTATTCAGGCAATGTCGATTGGTTTTCTGATTGACCCCGAGCAACCCATGGTCTGGCGCGGCCCGATGGTCACGCAGGCCTTGACGCAGTTGCTGACCGAAACACGCTGGCGCGACGTTGACTATCTGGTGATCGACATGCCGCCGGGAACCGGCGATATCCAGCTGACACTGGCGCAGCAGGTACCTGTCACCGGTGCCATCATCGTTACTACGCCACAGGACATCGCTTTGCTGGACGCCCGCAAGGGTTTGAAGATGTTTGAAAAGGTCGGCATCCCGATTCTCGGCATTGTGGAAAACATGAGCATTCACATCTGTTCCAAGTGCGGTCATGCCGAGCATATCTTCGGATCCGGTGGCGGTGACAGGATGGCCAAGGACTACGGGGTGGAAATGCTGGGCGCGTTGCCGCTCGAAATGACGATTCGTGAGCAGATGGATGGCGGCAAGCCGACCATTGAGTCCGATCCCGATGGAGCAGTGACGAAGATCTACAAGAGCATTGCGCGGCGTATTGCGGTGCAGATTGCTGAAAAAGCCAAGGACCATACCAACAAGTTCCCCAGCATCAAGGTGGTGAACACCTAAGCGGGTTTCCTTGAAACGCCCTGTCCCGGCGACAGGGCGCTGTCAAAATCGCGGCCCGGAATTGGGGGCCGCAGCTTTTTGTGTCGTCGGGCAATCCGGATTTGAATTTTGCCCAATAAGGTGTTGACTAGAATGCAATTCTAGAAGATCATTCTAGCGCCTCCTTCTCCGCAGCTGTTCAGAAACCAGCGTCGGCTTGGCCCCTGTTTCAATCGATACGTTTTAAGGATGTTGAATCTGCCATGACAGAACTCGCCACCGCCATTGAACTTGTAGCGCCGACTGACCGTAAATCCGCGATTCTCTGCGCAGCGCTTTTGGTGTTTTCGGAAAAAGGGATCGAGGCGACAACGATAGAAGATATTCGCCAACGCAGCCAGGCGTCGGTTGGCAGCATCTACCATCACTTCGGAACCAAAGAAGGGCTCGCCGCCGCACTCTTTTGCCAGGGCCTGGACGACTACTGGTCGCGGTTGATTGCCGGTGCGGAAAACCAGCCTAGCGCGGAAGGCATGATTCACGGTTTGATCGAGGCCCACATCAACTGGATCACCGGCAAGCCGGATCTGGCGCGCTTCCTGTTTTCGCGTCGGCAGGCGGTCAGCCCGGCCTATGAGCAGACCATCCGGCAACGCACCACCGACCACTTCAAAACCGTGTTTGCCTTGTTCAAGCCCTGGTTGAAGCAAGGCTCGCTGCGCCGACTGCCTGCAGACCTTTACGGGCCGGCGCTGATGGGACCGGCCCAGGAATTTTCCAGACAGTGGTTAGCCGGCCGCATGGAAACCGACCCTGCAACAGCCATCAAGGAACTGAGTCGCATCGCCTGGCTCAGCCTCGCGGTGGCTCCTGATTTCCAAGCGGAATCGCCTGGCCAGTGAGATTGACCCCTACCAAGTGGCACCGCCACGAGACGGAGTGAGCAGAAAAATGACACCTATCCGAACCAATCTGAAAGTGCATGACGGCCCGGCACTTGCAATCTATTGCCACGAACCTGAAGGGCCGGTGAAGGCCGGCCTGGTAATAGCACCGGCCATGGCGGTACCGCAATCGTTCTATGCCGACCATGCCGCCTTTTTGGCGCGCCAAGGGTATCGCGTATGGACATTCGATTATTGCGGCGTCGGCGAATCGTGGCAGGGATCGATGCGCGGATGCAAGGCTGACATTTCGGACTGGATCACCCGTGATTTCGAGGCCGTGGTGCAGCATGCAAATACCACGCTCGATGGACTGCCATTGTTCGTTCTCGGCCACAGTCTGGGCGGGCAAGCCGCACCCTTGCTGCCCTCGATCCGCAACATCAGCGGCCTGATCAACATTGCCGTCGGCAGCGGCGCAATGCGACACAACCAACCCCGCGTTCGACGCAACGCACCTTTCCTGTGGTACATATTGGCACCCTTGTTGTGCCCGATGTTCGGCTATTTCCCCGGCACCCGGGTGGGCGTCCTCGGTGACATTCCGCGACGCGCATTTTTCCAGTGGCGGCGCTGGTGCCTGACATCTGAATACCTGCTGACAGGCGAGCCTGGTGCGCGTGAGGCCTATGCCCAGGCACGCTATCCGGTTCTCGGATTGACGATCGCAGACGATGAGCTATTGCTCGAATCCGGGTCGCGGCTGCTGCACGACGCCTACTCTGAAGCGCAGGTTGACTATCGGGTGCTCAGCCCGCGGCAGTTCGGCCTGTCACGAATCGGGCATTTCGGGTTTTTCCGAAACTCGCATGAAGAATCGTTGTGGCCGGTGGTCAGTACGTGGCTGAACGAGCAGTGCGCGAAGATCACCTCCCGGGCGGGACTATCCCGTTCGCAGAACATGCAGCCTGCGACGGATTAGCGAACCGGATCCACCTTACGGGGCAGATCCCCAATCGCCCCAAGCAGCCTCAGCATGTCGTCTTCGGTGAGCGAACTGTTCAGGGCGAAGCGCAAGCGGCTGGTGCCTTCAGCGACTGTCGGTGGGCGAATGGCCACCGAGAGGATGCCGGAATTTTCGAGACTTTCCGCAGCGGCCAGTGCGTCCAACTCGTTGCCGATGATGGCCGGAATGATCTGCGTACTCGACTTCAGGGTGTCGTAGCCGCGCTGCGCAAGCGTGTCGCGCAGGCGCTGCGAATTCCCTGCCAGACGCTCCCGTTCGCTGTGCATGCCCGGAATCAGGTCGAGTGCGGCATCCACCGCGCCGAGCACGGCCGGCGGCAGCGCCGTGGTGTAAATGAAGCCGGAACAGCGATTCACCAGATAATCGATCAGTGTGCGCGAGCCGGCACCATAGGCGCCAAAGGCGCCAAAGGCTTTGCCCAGGGTACCCATCACGATGTCCGCCGCGCGCCCGCCGCGAATACTTTCTGCCGCCAGGCCGCGCCCTTCCGGGCCAAGGACACCGCTGGCATGCGCCTCATCGACATACAGCGCTGCGCCGTGGCGTTCGGCCAGACGCAACAGCGCCGGAAGATCGGCGCGGTCGCCATCCATGCTGAATACCGATTCGGTCAGGATCAACTTGCGTCCCGCGGTTTGACGCAACAGCTGCTCGAGATCCTCGAGATCGTTGTGGCGGAAAATTCGGGTCTTCGTCCTGGAGACTCTGCAGCCGTGCACGATGCTGGCGTGATTGTATTCGTCGCTGAACAGCGTGGCTTCGTCGGTCTCGATTTTTGCCAGCGCGGGAATCACCGTCGCGTTGGCCTGGAATCCGCTTGAAAACAGCAGGGCCGCTTCGCACTGTTTGAAATCGGCCAGTCGTTGTTCGACGGCCAGAGTGATATCGCGCGTACCGGTGACCAGACGCGAGGCCGGTGCGCCGGCACCGTGACACTCCGCCCACTCGGCTGCGCGGGCCTTGACCAGCGGGTGCTGCGACAGGCCCAGATAATCGTTGGAGGAGGCATCGATCAATACTCGGCCGGTCGTGTCATGAAGCCGGCCGTTCTGCCAGTGCCAGGGTCGAAGTCGACGCAGGCGATTGACTTCGTCAAAAGCAGCGAGGCGGTCTTGCAAGCGACGGTTCAGTGAGCCGTCCATTCAGAGGCTCTGCGCACGTTCGGACACTACCTGGCGCACAGCGGCGGAGAGCGTTGCCAGATCGTCAACACCGATGGTGAAGGGCGGCATTAAATACACCACCTTGCCAAACGGCCGCACCCAGACGCCGAGTTCGACAAAACGTTTGCGCAATGATTCAAGGTCAACCGTTTCACTGAGTTCCACCGCGCCGATGGCGCCTTTGATGCGGACCCTGGCAACGCCGGCCAGTGCCTGACAGGCGGCAAGTTGTTCGCGCAGCTGAGTTTCGATCGCCGCGACTTGCTTCAGGCGTGGCTCCTGCCGGAACAGATCGAGCGAGGCATGGGCCGCGGCGCAGGCCAGCGGATTGGCCATATAGGTGGGGCCGTGCATCAGCGCCGCAGCAGGGTCGTCGCTGAGAAAGGCGTCGAATACATGCTGGCGAGCCACGGTTGCCGCCAGGGGCAAGGTACCGCCGGTGAGTGCTTTTGACAGGCAGATGATGTCCGGCACTACATTCGCTTCTTCGCAGGCGAACATTGATCCGCTGCGGCCGAAGCCGGTCATGATTTCGTCGGCAATCAACAACACACGATGCTTCGCGCAGGTGTCGGCGATACATTTCAGGGTAGGTGCATCGTGCATCTTCATGCCGCCCGCCCCCTGCACCAGAGGCTCGACAATGACAGCGGCAAGCCGCTCGCCGTGGGTGTCCAGCAGCAGATCGAAAGCGCGGTGCAGGTTCTCGTCGGTCGGCAGTTCGGCCATCAACTGGTCCGGCATGGTGCCGGCGAACAGTGTGTGCATGCCTTCTTCAGGATCGCACAGTGCCATGGTGGCGAAGGTGTCGCCATGGTAGCCGTGGCGAAAATACACGATCCGCTTTTTCTCCGGCCGGTCCTTGTTGCGCCAGTATTGAATCGCCATTTTCAGAGCGACCTCAACGGCGACCGATCCGGACTCGGTGAAGAACACGCGGTCCAGATCGCCGGGAAGCAGTGCCGCGAGACGTTTGGCTAGATCCAGCGCGGCTTGATGTACCAATCCGGCGAACATGACATGCGGCAGGCTGGCGAGTTGCTTCTCGATCGCCGCTCGGATGTGCGGATGGTTGTAACCGTGGCAGGCTGTCCACCAGGAAGATGTGCCGTCGATCAATTCACGACCGTCGGCCAGTTGGATGCGTACCCCGTGAGTGGCGACCACGGCAGCCGGCGTGGCGGCGGTGTGCATTTGGGTATAGGGCAGCCAGATGTGGGGCAGGCCTTCTGCGAGCCAGTCGCGGGCTTCGGACATGGGTTGGGAACCGACAGGCTGTGGCAGCTAGAATGTGCCAGCAGCAGGTAAATGCAGCAAAGGGAGAGACAAAGTGAGCGGGCATTTTATCACCGGCACCGGTACCGATATCGGCAAGACCTGGCTTGCCTGTGCCTTGCTGCGCCTTTGGTGCGGGCAGAAACGCCGCGTCTCCGCCTGTAAGCCGGTCTTGTCGGGTTTCGATCCCGCGGCTGCGGGATCGAGTGATGCCGGGGCCTTGCTGAGCGCTCTGGGACGCGATTCGAGTGCGGCCGAACTGGACGCCATTGCACCGTGGCGCTTCGCGGCAGCGCTGTCTCCGGACAGGGCGGCGGCCCGTGAAGGCCGCTGCATTGATTTTGCCGAATTGGTCGAATTTACTCGTCGCTGCCAGCCCGCCAAGCGGAATCCCGAGCTTGCCCCGTCCTCCGGGAATGACGATGAGTACGTCCTGGTTGAAGGGGTCGGCGGTGTCATGGCACCCCTGGATGGGCAGCATACGGTGCGCGACTGGATCGCCGCCAGCGGCATGCCCGCTGTGCTGGTGGCAGGCAGTTATCTGGGAGCCATGAGCCACACCTTGACGGCGCTGGAAGCGCTGCAAAAAGTCGGCGCTGGCGTGACGGCGATTGTGCTCAATGAATCGCCGGGATCGTCCGTCTCGCTCGAAGAGACACTGGAAAGCCTGTCGCGCCACACCGGAAGGATCCCGTTGATGGGCATCGATCGCCAGCGTCCGGACACGGGAATCGCCCGACTCGCCGCACTTTTGTACTGAAGCCCCGCAGGCCGTATACTGCGCCCCCTTGAGTCCCCTTTCTACGGATGAACCATGACCATCAAGTCTGACAAGTGGATCCGCCGCATGGCGGCCCAGCATGGAATGATCGAGCCCTTCGAGGCCGGTCAGGTACGCGAGGCCAACGGCCGCAAGATCGTCTCCTACGGCACGTCCAGCTACGGCTATGACATCCGCTGTTCGCGCGAATTCAAGCTGTTTACCAATATCAACAGCACCATCGTCGACCCGAAGAATTTCGATCCGAATTCCTTCGTCGAGGTGAATGCCGACTTCTGCATCATCCCGCCCAATTCCTTCGCCCTGGCGCGCACCGTCGAATACTTCCGGATTCCGCGCAACGTGCTTACGATCTGCCTGGGCAAGAGCACCTACGCCCGCTGCGGCATCATCGTTAACGTGACACCTTTCGAACCCGAGTGGGAAGGTTACGTGACGCTGGAGTTTTCCAACACCACGCCGCTGCCGGCCAAGATCTACGCCGGCGAGGGCTGTGCCCAGGTGCTGTTCTTCGAGTCCGACGAGGTCTGCGAAACCTCATACAAGGACAGAGGCGGCAAGTATCAGGGTCAGGTCGGCGTGACCTTGCCAAAAATCTGAAAATCCTAGCCACAGAGATCACAGAAAACACAGAGAAAGTCCTGTTCTGTCCTGCTCTGTGATCTCTGTGTCCTCTGTGGCTATATGTTTTAGGGGTTCGCCATGCGCTTCCATTTCCCGATCATCATTATCGACGAAGACTTTCGTTCCGAGAACGCTTCGGGGCTGGGGATTCGCGCGCTGGCCGGCGCGATCGAAAAGGAAGGCATGGATGTGCTGGGGGTCACCAGTTATGGTGACCTGAGTTCCTTCGCCCAGCAGCAAAGTCGGGCGTCGGCCTTCATCCTCTCGATCGACGATGAGGAACTCGCTCACCGGGAGCAGGAGACCATTGCTCAGCTACGCGCCTTCGTCGAGCAGATCCGCTACAAGAACGCCGAGATTCCGATCTTTCTGCATGGCGAGACGCGCACCAGCCGGCATATTCCGAATGACATCCTGCGCGAGCTGCACGGTTTCATCCACATGTACGAGGACACGCCGGAATTCATCGCCCGCCACGTCGTGCGGGAGTCGAAATCCTATCTTGATTCCCTGCCGCCGCCCTTCTTTCGTGCCCTGGTGCATTACGCGGCGGACGGCTCGTA
>JAIPCS010000057.1 GCA_021738105.1 Sulfuritalea sp. | reverse complement strand
TCACCAGCATGGCTTCAAGACTTTCGCGAAAGATGATGATCAGGGCATTCAGCATGTCAGTTTCTCATTGCGCAATCAGCAGCATTTCCGAGTTGGTCGGATGAAACTCGTCGATGAAGCGATAGGTGCCAGGCTTCAGGGGATGGATCACGACGAATGAACTGGCACCCGGTGACAGCACCTTCTCGATGCGCAGGCTCAGGTTTTCAAACTCGCTGGGGCCGGGTCCTTCGTTCTTGATGGTGAGCTTGATCTTCCGGCCGGCAGGCACCTCCAGGCGGGCCGGAATGATGCGGCCCGCCTTGATGGTTACCGGATAGGTCAGCAACTCCGACGATGCTGTTTGCGCCATAGACTCCTGCGCCCAGCCCAGGCCAAACCAAAGCGCCAGCAAAAATGTACCGTGGGCAAAAGACGCGCGCATCGACCTAGAACCCCACCTTGGCCCGCAGACCGAGGACCTTGACAGTGGATGCACTACCGTTGCCGCCGGGCCGGCTGATCATCTGGAAGTCCGGCGTCAGCTCGACTTTGTCGTTGAGCTGGTAGCGGTAATACATCTCGAACTGCTTTTCCGAGCCGCTGGCCAGGTAGCCGAAGTCGGGCGTTGCGTCGGCATTGGCGTCAATCGTCAGGGAGTCGTTACGGAAATCCGCGCTGGTGCGCAGCGCACCGAAAGCCAGGCCGATGCCGTCAGCCGCGCGGCCCCAGTCGCTGCCGGCCAATTCGCCGCCCAGTGTCAGCGCGCGGTCAAAGCGGACCTTGCCTTTGAGTTGATGACCGTAACGGCCAAACAAAGTCAGATTCTCGGTCACTTGCTGGTCGGCTGAGAAGCCGATACCCGAATGCTTGCGTTCTATGCCGTCGTAGTTGGAACCACGCCCATTGCGCCAAAGATATACCCGGTACTTGCCTGGTAGATGGTTGAAGTGGGCCGCGGTTTCGGCCTGGGCGATGACGTAGGGCTTGCCCATTGAGCCGCTGAAATTGGCGCCCGGTCCCGAGCCGAATACGCCGAGCGACAGACCCCACTCCGAGCCCTTGTCACCTTCATTGACGTATTGGGCAATGGCCCCGGGGGCGAAGCCGTAGGCGTCGGCGCGGATGTCGCCACCCGAGTCCAGCAGCGGGTTATGCACGAAGACGTTGTTCATGAACTTCGCCGATTCGTCATCTGCCGCACCGTTTTGATCGAAAAAGACAAACGAATCGATCTTGCCGGCGGTCAGGTAAACATGTTCGTGCGCATTGGCCTTGATGCCGTCGCCGCCCAATGGCATCTTGAGCTGATACCAGGCTTGCGCCAGGATGGCGAAGGAATCGTCGGCGCCGGCAGTCGTCTGGAAGGCAGTGGAGTTGGCACCGCTGCTGTAGGTGGAGCGCAAGCCGATGCCCGCGCCCTGGCCAAAGCGCAGGTGGGCAAATACCTTGCCCTCGCTGTCGCCGATATCGCCGCCGGGCAGGGTGACGGCAATGTCGCCCCGGTAGTTGGCACGCGATTCGCCAGCGCCGCTCGCCGTATCGCGAGAGCCGACTTTTTGGGCCACGCCGGTCAGGCTGGCTTCGACTTCGATGCCCTGCAGTGCTTCCAACGGTTTTGATTGTTCCCTCAGCGCCTGCGTCTGGGTTTCGATCGTTTTGAGGCGGGTGGCCAGCTCCGGTTCACGATCCGAGACACGGTCGCTGGCCAGTGCCTTTTCCAGTTCCTGATTCTGGCGTTCAAGGGTTTCGATGCGTTGCGCAAGGCGTTTGAATTCAGCCTTGAGTGCGGCCACCTCGCTATCGGCGGCGAGGGCTGGCATGGCCAGCATCGCCGAGAACGCAACAGTTGTCAGTGTGCGAGACATCTTCATTTCAGTAACCACCTTTCTTGCCGACGCCGGCATAAATAAACTCCCATTCCATCTCGACGGTCTTGGGCCACGGGCGCACGCCGGTGGCTCGATCAGTGTGTCGGCCGAAGTGGTTGCCGCCTGGATTTTCCTTGGCATTCGGTTGATGGATGATGAATTTCACTTTGTATTTACCCGGTCCTTTGAGTTTGACATTGTCGCCGTAATGAGGGCCGTCGCTGGCGACCATGGGCATCATGTCGCCCTTGACTACCTCGCCGCCTGGCAGCTTGGTGAGTTCATATTTCACCAGCAGATGCGGAACCCAGAAACCCTCCGGCATACCATTGGTATTGCTGGACAAGGCATGGATGTCGGCTTCGAGGTGAATATCCGAATCCGAGGCCTTTCGCATATGGCCTTCCGGTTCCATTTCTACGGCCTGCAAATAGACGGCACCGACCTCCATGCCGGCGACGTTTTTTGGTGCTCCGATGGGATATTCAAGCGCGGCGGCGCTCAGCGAGAAACCGGCACCGACAGCCAGAAGCAGGGTGCGAACAGATGAAGGAAGTACTGACATGGCAAAGCTCCAAAGAAAAAAATGAATCAAACTTTGGCTGGCTTGCCGATGTACCGGCTGGCTGGCTGAAAACGGTTGCGCATCGCGCTACCGAGGGTGAAACCTAGGAACTGGACGAGGCGCCCATGTGTGTTTGCAGATAGTTTTGTACACCGAGCTGGGCGCACATTTCTCGCAGACTGCGGCTGCCTTCAGCAGCGGCGCTGCCAATATCGTTTTCGGTAACCGCGTTACAAATGCAGACATACATGTTGGTTTTCAGTCTTACTTGGTCAGGATCAGCTTGCCTTGGCGTGTGCGTCTCAGGCGATACGTTTCACCTTGGTGAATGATCTCGACTTCATCTTTGCTACCGAGCAATGCGGTACTGTCGAGCGGGCGCGGCGCCGATGCGCTGGCACGCTGTTTCTCGTTCGGCATTTCCGGAATGAAGGTGTCGGTGTTCATAAAGGGCTACTCATCAATGCCTAACTAAATGCGAATGATTCTCATTGCTCTTTGTCGCTTTGTCAATAGGAGAGTGAAAATTTGTCCCCCACGGTCGAGTTCAGCCGGGTTTCGTCAGGAAGCTGAAATGTTCAGGACGGTATAATCAATTTTTAGCAATAAGGAGCGTGTCGTGGGCCTGGATCGAGTTCCTTCCGGCAAGGATTTGCCGAACGATTTCAATGTGGTCATCGAAATTTCGATGCATTCCGAACCGATCAAGTACGAGGTGGATAAGGAGTCAGGTGCCCTGTTCGTCGATCGCTTCATGTCCACGGCCATGCACTACCCCTGCAACTATGGCTACATCCCCCACACCATTGCAGGTGACGGCGACCCGGTGGATGTTCTGGTGTTGTCCCAGTTCGCGTTACCTCCGGGTGTGGTGGTTCGCTGTCGCCCGATCGGCATGCTGAAAATGAACGACGAGGCGGGTGAAGACGCCAAATTGCTGGCAGTTCCTGTGGATAAACTGACGCCCATGTATCGCGATGTCGATAGTCCTCGTGACTTGCCGCAGATCGTGCTTGACCAGATATCGCACTTTTTCCAGCATTACAAAGATCTGGAGCCCGGAAAGTTCGTCAAGGTGCAGGGCTGGCTCGATATTGAAGAGGCAAAGAAGGAAATTATGGAGGGTGTCGCCGCTTACGAGAGCGCGAAGGACAAGCCGGCATTCTGATTCAGTCTGGATGCTGTGAAGCCCACCGCACGGTGGGCTTTTTTGTGGCCGCCACTTGCCTTTGCAAATTTTACTTTGTCGACCCGCAACGCCCGGCGGGAATCAATTGCCTTCCGCTATAGTTAAGCCCTATGAGTCGTCTTCGAATCGCTGTAGCCCAGTTCAATGCCCATGTCGGTGACCTGTCCGGCAATGTCGCACGAATCCTTGAGTTTGCCGCCCGCGCCCGCGATGGCGGAGCAGACGTCATGCTCACGCCGGAATTGGCACTTTGTGGCTACCCACCGGAAGATCTCCTGTTGCGGCCCGATTTCTATCGGGCCTGTTCCGAGCAACTTGAAGCACTGGCACTTGCAGCACCGCTGCCGATAATAGTCGGCTATCCCGAGCAGTCTGGCGGTGAGTACTACAACGCAGCGTCGTTGCTCGCAGATGGCCGTGTGGCCGCCACCTACCGCAAACGGCGTCTTCCCAGCTATGAGGTATTTAACGAAGAGCGCTACTTTGCAACAGGCCAGGATGCGTGCTTGATTGAGTTGAAGGGCGTCCGCTGTGGTTTGGCAATCTGTGCCGACTTGTGGGCGTCGGGTGCCGCAGAAGCAGCCGTGCGATCAGGCGCG
Organism: Sulfuritalea sp.; assembly: GCA_021738105.1. Next base: position 12,523 of record JAIPCS010000057.1, on the reverse strand, counting down.
GAACTGATGCTAACGCTCAACGCCTCTCCTTTTCACGCGAACAAACAGGTGAGGCGCTATGAAATCTTGCGCGAACGGGTGGCGACGACGGGTATTCCTGTGGTCTATGCCAATCTGGTGGGCGGGCAGGATGAACTGGTGTTTGACGGGGCGTCCTTTACGATGGATGGGCAGGGTCGGCTGACTCATCAAATGCCCGCCTTTGTTGAAGCCATTGAGTTCGTCGATTACGCCGAAGGCCATGTGCTGCCCGGAAAGCTGACCGAGCTGCGCTCAAGCGAGGCCGAGGTCTACGCCGCACTGAAACTCGGAGTCACGGACTATCTTGGCAAAAACGGTTTTCCGGGTGCGATCATCGGTCTGTCCGGCGGCATCGATTCAGCGCTGACGCTGGCGATTGCCGTCGATGCACTGGGCGCCGACAAAGTGCGGGCGGTAATGATGCCTTCACCGTGGACAGCGCAGATGAGTCTTGATGATTCGCGCGAGATGGTGCGGAGACTCGGCGTGCAATACGACGAGATTCCGATTTCCACCGCCATGGATCAGTTTGCCGTGTTGCTAGAGCCGACTTTTGCAGCGTTGGGTCCGAAGCCGGATTGGGATACCACCGACGAAAACCTGCAGGCTCGCATCCGTGGAATGTTGCTGATGGCGATATCAAACCGCACCGGTCGTATTGTTTTGACTACGGGTAACAAGAGCGAGATGGCGGTGGGCTACGCCACACTCTATGGCGACATGGCGGGCGGATTCGCGGTGATCAAGGACGTGGCGAAAACTTTCGTTTATCAATTGGCACGATGGCGCAACGCGGTATCCGAGGTCATTCCGCAGAACATCATTTCCCGTCCGCCTTCGGCGGAACTCAAGCCCGGACAGACTGATCAAGATACACTGCCAGCCTACGAAGTGCTCGATGCCATCATTGAGGCCTATATGGAGCGCGACGAAAGCCCGCGTCAGATCATTGCTCGAGGCTACAGCGAGAATGATGTTCGCAAGGTGGTTGGCATGCTGAAAAAAAATGAATACAAGCGCCGCCAGGCACCGGTGGGAATTCGAGTGACACAACGAGGATTCGGCAAGGATTGGCGCTATCCGATAACATCGGCCTATTCGGACGAATACTGAGTCAGGGGAAGCAAACATGAAGAAAATTGAAGCCGTCATCAAGCCCTTCAAGCTCGACGAAGTGCGAGAGGCGCTATCAGAAGTGGGTGTCACAGGGCTGACCGTAACCGAGGTCAAGGGGTTTGGTCGGCAAAAGGGCCATACCGAGTTGTATCGAGGCGCTGAATACGTGGTCGATTTCCTGCCCAAGATAAAAGTCGAAATCGTCGTAGCGGATGAGACAGTCGAGAGCGCCATCGAGGCCATCATCAAGGCAGCCCGTACCGGAAAAATTGGCGATGGAAAGATTTTCGTTTCCGCCGTTGAGCAAGTCGTGCGCATTCGCACGGGCGAAACCGACGAGTCCGCCATCTGATCCGTCTCTGCTCTCGCGGCCGCCCTGGCGACTAGTGGATAGGCCGGCTTCGCTGAACTATTTTCGGGCGGCGAGAAGCACCACGGCGGCACCGGCGCCACCTTCAGCGGCACGCGCCTGACAGAACGCCAGTACCTCGCGTCGCTGGCTCAGCCAACCCAGTACAAGTTTTTTCAGCACCGGTTCTCGGCCTGGAGAACTGAGGCCCTTGCCGTGAACAATGCGTACGCAACGGTAACCATGCTGCTGGCATTCGGTGAGAAACAAGGCTACGGCACTTCTCGCCTGATCTCGATTCATGCCATGCAGATCAAGTTTTTCCTGTGTAACCCAGCGCCCCCGTCTCAGATCTTTGAGCCAGGTTTTTGGCAGACCGTCGCGTCGCCAGGCGGCTTCGTCGCCTCCTTCGAGGTACAGATCGACCAGCGTCGGTCCGTGCAAGGACTCCTCGAGTGCTGCCGCCTCATCGTAAAAACGCTGGCGCGGGATTGCCAGGGGCAATGGTGGCTGATGGTGAATGCGATCCCACTGCAGTGGCTCGACATCGGCCACCTCTGCACGAAACGCGGCTTTGTCTTCCGACGTACTGCCGAGTGTTCGACGTCCCGATTTCTGCAATACCCGTTTGGTCACCGATATGGCTCTGCAAGTACCAATTCCTGTTTGAAGTGACGCAATCCGGGCCCGGCTACTCCAAACTGTCGATATAGCGTTCTGCATCAAGCGCGGCCTGACAGCCTGTTGCCGCGCTGGTGACAGCCTGCTTGTAGATGTGATCCTGCACGTCGCCGGCAGCGAACACGCCGGGAACGCTGGTTGCTGTGGCGTTGCCGTTGCGCCCGCTCTGAGTGATGATATAGCCACCTTCCATTTCCAGTTGTCCCGCGAACAGATCGGTATTCGGTTTGTGGCCGATTGCAATGAAGACACCCATCAGAGGAATGTCTTCGGTGGCTTCAGTCTTGACACTCTTGATGCGCATTCCGGTGACGCCGGATTTGTCACCAAGTACTTCATCCAGGGTGTGGTCCCACTTGATGGTGACCTTGCCGGCCTTTTCCTTTTCAAATAGTTTGTCCTGCAGAATTTTTTCGCCGCGAAATTTGTCGCGCCGATGGACCACGGTGACATGACTGGCGATATTTGAGAGATACAGCGCTTCTTCGACAGCTGTATTTCCTCCGCCGATAACTGCAACGTTCTGATTCTTGTAGAAGAAGCCATCGCAGGTGGCGCAGGCGGAAACCCCTTTGCCGGCGAACGCCTCCTCGGAGGGCAGTCCCAGATACTGTGCCGACGCACCGGTAGCGATGATCAGTGCATCGCAGGTGTATTCACCGGAATCGCCTACGAGGCGAATGGGCTTTTCCTTGAGCAGCGCGGTATGGATATGGTCGAAGATGATCTCGGTCTGGAAGCGCGCGGCATGTTTTTCGAAGCGTGCCATGAGGTCGGGGCCCTGAACTCCATCTGCGTCAGCTGGCCAGTTGTCGACATCGGTGGTGGTCATCAATTGCCCCCCTTGGGCCATCCCGGTGATCAGCACCGGATTCAGATTGGCCCTCGCCGCGTAGACGGCGGCGGTGTAGCCGGCGGGACCGGAACCGAGAATCAACAGGCGGACGTGACGGGTACTCATGGTATTGAAATCCTGTAAGTTGTTTAAGGTGAATTATATAGTTGGGCAGTCTGTCTTTGATTTCAAACGGTTGAATCGGCATCGCAATCGTAGATCGGGTCCTCGACTCCCTCGCAAGAATAGGCAAGAATGCGGTTCGGAACATCCTCTGGTGTAGCCTGTCCCGGTAGATGTCAGTTGCGTGCGACGTTCGGAAATTGTAAGTGGCCACGCGAAGGGCCGAAAAACAATCGAGGAAAGCGAATGACCCGACCCCCCTGGCTGAAAGGCGAATCCTTTCGTAAAGTCTGGCAGTTTCTTGCAGTCACCGTGCTGGCCTTGCTGGTATCACTGGGGAGCGAGCGGCTGGGCTGGTTGCAGGATTACGAAAACGTGTACTACGATTACTGGCACCAATTGTCAGGACAGCGCAGAGAGGCGAAGCATGCTGCCGTTATTGCGGTTGATGACGATACCTTGTTGCAATACAAGGATGATCCTCTCGCTTTCTGGCAACCGATTTTCGCTGTCGCGATGCAGACTCTTACCGATGCAGGCGTCAAGTCGATCGGACTCGACTTCATTTACGCCGTCAGTGCCGAAGCTTGGCTGCGCAAGCTGAATCTTCCGGACAGCGAGGTTTCACGCAATTACGATGCGCCGTTTCGAGGCCAACTGGCGGAGGGAAACAAGGTTCTGATTGCGCAACTGGTCGAAACTTCGCAGGGCGATATGGAAGTTATGGGTCCGCCGCAAGAGCATTTGCTGATGATGCCCAATGGCGCCTTCGACACCGGTATCGCCAATCTGTATCCGGACAACGACAAACTGGTGCGGACCTTTTATCCGGTGGTGATACCCAGTCCGGAATTTCCCGGACTGGGATTTGCCATGCAACTGGTGTTGCGTGCGACTGGCGGCGACAGCATGGCCGAAAGCTGGACCTTCGCTGGAGAAACCTATCCGCGTCAACGCGAACGCCGACGGATCGGTTTCGTCGGGCCGCCCGGCAGCATGTTGACCGTTTCGATGAGCCGATTGTTGAAACCGGATGCGCTTGAAGATCCTCAAGTGAAGGCGCTCAAGGGACGCTCGGTGATCATCGCACCCAACAATATTGGTACCTCGGACAGGCATTTTTCACCGTACTCGCGCGTCTTGCCCTGGCATTCTGCAGAGCCGATGATTGGCGGTGAAATTCATGCCAATGTGATCGAAACGATACTTTCCGGTGTGTATCCGCGCAATCTTTCGCATTGGGCCGAGTGGCCAGCGCTTGTCTTGCTCCTGATAGCGGCGGTTACCTGGTTTTTACGCTTGCATCCGGCCAGCGGACTGGGTGTTGGCATCGGGCTTTCCATTTTTGTTCTTTTCCCCGCGTATGCGCTGTTCCAGAAAAACCTGCTGCTTTCGGTAGCACCCATGCATATAGCTCTGGCTACGGCCTATCTGGCGACACTGGCACTTCGACTGACGGGTGAAGAACGGCAGCGCGCTCAACTCAAGAACATGTTTGGTCAATACGTGTCCGATGTCGTAGTCGACAAATTGATCGCGGAAGGTCAACGCCCCAATCTGAGCGGTGAAAAACTCGACGTTTCGGTTCTTTTTTCGGATATCCGGAATTTCACGACAATCTCTGAAAAACTTGATGCGGAAGAGGTCGTTGAAATGCTAAACGCGTATTTTTCGCTCGCTTGCGAACCAATATTGGAGCAAGGCGGAATGGTCAACAAGTTCATCGGCGATGCGGTAATGGCGGTATTTGGCTCACCGGTACACTATGACGATCATGCTCGGCGGGCACTGTTGGCAGCAAAGGGTATGGCTCAAGAGGCAGAAAAATTCAAGACGTGGATGGAAAAGCGTTTTCCCGATCGTGGCTTGCCAACGTTCGCCATTGGTGTCGGGGTGCATAGTGGACCCGCCGTCATGGGCGACATTGGCTCTCTCAAGCGACGTGAATTCACGGCGATAGGAGATACCGTCAACGCCGCGTCGAGGCTGGAGGGAGCAACCAAGGAACTCGGTTGCGTTATCGCTGCCAGTTCGGTGTCTGTTACTGCAGCGGGCGAAGGAATCAGCACCGGACGCCGCGAAGTCATTCATGTCAAGGGTAAAGCGGAATCCATTGAAGTTTTCGAAATCCTGATAGATTAAGCCTAGGATGGACTCCTGTGTGGAGGTTTCCGGCGATGCTTCCGCCCATCATGTTGATATGTATGGTAATTTTGAGATAATTGAACCATCGATCCAAGAATCAGGTCAATCAACCAACGAGAGTCCCATGCTTAAAAGTATTTTTCCCCGCTGGTGTTGGAGGCAAGGTCGTGCTGCCAGTAGCCTCTGGATGCATGCGGGCACTGCCTTGCTGGCAGCGTTAGTTTGTACTGGAGCCGCAGTCGGGCAGACAGCCAATCGACCCGTAAATGAAACGCGGGTTGCGCTGATCATTGGCAATTCGGACTACAAGTCAGCGCCGTTGGAAAACCCTGCAAATGACGCCAGCGATCTGGCAAACGCGCTGGAAAAGCGGGGTTTTGTCGTTCTGGTCCGCGAAAATGTAGGTGAGCGGGGTTTGAAGGAAGCGGTCGACGTTTTCGCCAAGCACTTGAAAAAGGGTGGGATCGGTCTCTTCTTTTTTGCCGGCCACGGCATTCAGCTAAAGGATCAGAACTTTCTCATACCGGTGGACATCGGGTTCGACAGCGAAGCCGATATCACCTACAAGTCGGTCAGCGCTGAATATGTGCTGTCGCGGATGGCGGAGGCCGGCAACCGGGTGAATGTGGTCATTCTCGATGCCTGCCGAAACAATCCTTACCAGGCGTCCGGGCGAACCAGCAGCAAGGGTCTGGGTGTAATGAATGTCGGTCGCGCTGAGAAAGGTACTTTTATCGCTTACGCGACTTCGCCAGGTTCGACGGCTGCCGATGGCAAGGGACGCAACGGTTTGTACACCAAGAATTTGCTGAGCGCGCTGGAGGCAGGAGATACCGACATCGACAAGGTGTTTGGCCGTGTTCGCACCGGAGTCGTGCGCGAAACCGGTGGGGCGCAAGTGCCCTGGACATCGAGTTCGGTGATCGGCAATTTCTATTTCGACGCGGCTGAGGATCTCGCTGCAATGCAGCGTCCTGTCAAACCCTTGCCGGTCAGTGCGGAAGAAACGGTCGTGGTCGCAGCGCCATACAATCCGGTCGACGAGGCGGCGCATTGGGAGAGAATCAAGAACAGTCGCGACCCGGCCGACTATATCGGCTATCTCGAAAAGTATTCCGGTGCGAGGCGTGCGGCTTATGCCCGCTGGATGGCTCAAAAGTTTGGCGGCGTGCTACCTGCGCGGTCGTCGGCCTCGGCAGCGACCCAGCAAACGGGACAGCTTGCAATGGCGTCTCCCGGGCAAACTGGTTCACCGTCGGTGCCGGCTGCGGGGGCAGCCGGTGCGGCAGTACCATCTCCGGGTACCATTATCCGCGATTGTCAGGAATGCCCCGAACTTGTTACGGTGCCTGGGGGAGAGTTCGTCATGGGCAGCGGTCCGAAAGAGCGGATGCGCGAACCGGATGAGTTGCCGCCACACCAAGTGCGAGTTGCAGGGCCTTTTGCCGTGGGGAAGTTTGAAGTCACCCGTGCTCAGTATGCGACCTTTGTCGGGGAGACGAGTCGAGAGCATCCCCAAGGTTGCCATTCGCTCATTGGTGGTCGATTCCACAAAAATACGAAAGCGACCTGGCAGGATCCCGGATTCGAGCAGAAGGACAATGAACCTGTGGTGTGTGTCAGTTGGGAAGATGCCGAGGCATACGTAGCCTGGCTGAGCAAGAAAACCTCAAGATCGTATCGACTGTTGAACGAAGCCGAGTGGGAATATGTGGCTCGTGCCGGAAGTACAGGACGGCGTCACTGGGCCGAATCTGATCAAGGTGCGGTGTGCCGCTATGCCAGTGTTGCAGACTCGTCCGCAAAACGCCTCTTGCCGGGCATGCCTCTGTTTCCCTGTTCGGACGGTATCGAGAAAATGGCTCCGGTCGGAAGGTTTCCTGCGAATGCCTTTGGCGTACATGACATGATGGGCAACGCGTGGGAATGGGTCGAAGACTGCTGGAACGAAGGCTATGCCGGTGCGCCGGAGTCGGCACAACCCCGTTTGTCGGGAAGTTGTACAGAACGAGCGTTCCGCGGAGGTGCCTGGAACAGCGGCCCCACTACCGTACGCAGCGCCTATCGGGATCGTGAATCAAAGAACGAGCGTCACGACAATCTCGGATTTCGAGTGGCGCGTTCGTTGCCGTGAGCGGCAGACGTTCTGAAAAGTTAGCGCCAGGGCTGGCGCGATCGTGCAGCACGACGCGTAGGCAAATTGTGTTGGGAAGCAGCGCTGGTTTGGCCTTGGCAGCCTTGGGCTTTCCTCCAGAATTGTTCGCACAAAGCATCGGTGATCCGATTCAGGATGTATATGTCCCGCGTGCCAAATATGCCCTGTTAATCGGTAATCGCGACTATCCCAACCGTAAGGATATTGCCCCGGCCCACAAGAACGTCAGAGACATCAAAGAAGTTCTTGAATACTACGAGTTCAAAGTCACCGACCATCTTGATCTCGATGCTACGGCAATGACCAAGGCATTGGCAGAGTTCAGCGCACAGATGCGTAAAGTGGGCGAAACCGGATTGCCGGGTGGTGTTGCTGTCGTGTTCTATTTTTGCGGTCACGGTTTTCAGTCGGCGGGCAACAACTATCTGGTTCCCGCGCGTGTTGACCCGTCTTCAGAAAATGCGTTGAGCCAGGCGCTGGCATTGCAGGAGGACGTTCTGGCGGCCTTTCCACAGCACTATCCCGGCATCAGTATTGCGCTGATCGATGCTTGCCGCACCGATCCGAAAATGCGTAGAGGAGTCGACGACTTCAACCAGATCAAGGCTCCTGAAGGCATGCTGGTATTTTTCGCAACTCGCGCAGGTCGCCCGGCTCTCGCGCCGATCAGTCCGGAGCGCAATACTTTTTTTGCCGGGGCGTTGGTCGATATTTTGCGAGAGGCCAACGGAGTCACACCGATCGACGATCTGTTCCGGATTGCCGCCGTCGAGTGCCAGTCGCGTGTTCAGTCCGAATTCGACAAGGCAGGCATCAAGATCCCGCCGCAGTTTCCCGAAAGCACCATAAACCTACGCGGCCGCTTCCTGATCCGAAATCGGATTCTCGAGTTGAGACGAAGCGAACGCAAGCAACAGCAGTTTCTGACTGCCAATGGCACTCTCATCGATGCAGCTACGCTGGAGAAGCGCTGGGAGGCCATCCTGAACACTCGACGGCCGTCACGACTCCTGCGTTTGTGTGAAAAATTCGAGAAGGAGTTCCCTGGTAGCGAGTTCAGTCAACAGGTAAAAGCAACGATCTCGGGCGCCCGTCAAGCGTTGGATAGTCAGCGTCCAGCGGGTATTTCCAGTGATTTGTTTTCCGACGCCGTAGGCGACAAAGACTTCCAAGATGACTTGGCCAAGGCTTTGCGTGGTGACAAGGATTCAGCGCACCGCTTGGCCATTGCCTTTCGGGAAGGAACTTCGGGTGTCACCGCGAACCCGCGCCGGGCAGAGCAATGGCTTCGTTTTGCAGCGGAGCTGGGCAATGGTATCGCCAGTTGGGAGCTTTCAGAGATTTACAATCAGGCTGGTCAGGTTGGCGATGCAGCCAGATTCGAGAACAAGGCCCTTGACCTTGGCTACAGACCGCCGCCCCGCTTGGCCACACGCGGCTATTGATTGCATTAACCCGAACGTGTTCCGGCATCGCCAGACGCCGTATCGCCAGAGCCGAGTTTTTCGAGACTGCGCGTAATGAGCACGGCAGTCCAACTTCAACTTCAGTTGTGCTGGCTGGCTCTGGCGATTGCCGCAGTGCCGGGCGTAGGGCTGGCACAGACGCGAATCTGGGTTGGCGAAGTTCAGTCGAAAAAATCATCAAAACCGGTTGAACTCGACACTGTCACCGTAAAAAGAGAAGGAACGGTCAAGTCGAAGAAGCTCGCCAGGCACCCGGTTCAATCAGAACGAACCGCAAAGAAAATTCACTCCAAATCCCAGGCCGCTAGAAAGATCAAGACGGAATCTGATGGCAAGCCCCAGACGACACTTACAGGTCGGAAGAAATCCTTACCATCGCATGAACCACCGCTGATTTTATCGTCCGACAATTCCGCCGATCGCATGGAGGCTCGTTGGAAAGAAATCCAGGCGACGATACGCCCCGCCAAATTGATAGAGCTGTGTCGGGCATTCGAGAATGATCTGCCGGCCAGTCAGTACGCAAGCAGGATCAAGATTGTGGAGGCAAGTGCGCGCAGGGCAATCGAGATTCAACATTCGGCCGGGCTATCCGGCGACTTTTTCGAAGATGCGGTAGGCGATGAACGCTATCGTGAAAATCTGCGAAATGCAGTACGGGGTGATAAGGAAGCGGCCTACAGAATTGCGCAGGCTTATAAAAATTCCTCCTCGGGAGTGGCTGCCAGCACTCGACGAGTGGAGCAGTGGCTGCGATTCTCTGCTGAGTTGGGTAACGGTCTGGCCAGTTGGGAGCTTTCCAAGATCTACAATCACGGTGGATTCGTCGCAGACGCGGCTCGCTTCGAACAGAAGGCTTTGGACCAGGGCTACCGGCCGCCACCTCGATTGCCGACACGGGGATACTGATCGGGACGCCAACGTAAGTCCGGAAATCCAGTCGCAAAAATTGAATAGAGCATGAGGTAGGTCTTGTCGTGGTTTGTTGTTTTGTCGGCGGCGAACCCGAAAATTGTTAGTCACGGAATTCCTCAAATTCTCTTGCAGGGCATCGGGTTAGCAACTTTTTTCGACAGTGAGAATGGTAATATCAATCCTCCAAGGTGGCCCCGCCCGAATTAATCGGGACTCGCCGGCTTGGCCAAGGAGGGGGAGCTTTGTGAAGATTGGAAGCCAGTCGCTGGCATCAGGCGGCTGTCCACTAAAATTCTGGCTGGTCGGTTTGGCGTTGGTTGTGGCCAGTGCGGCTGCTTTCGGCCAGACACCACCGCCGCCAACTGCGGGCGAACTGCTCAAGACGGTTCCGCCAATTGTTCCTCGTCCCGATACCGGTCTGAAGATCGATGACGCCCTATCGCTGAGGGCGGTAGCCGACGTTGAGGGCATGAAGCTCGACATTGTGAAATTTCGTGTCACGGGTCTGACGGTGGTCGCCGCCGACGAAATGACGGACGTTGTGGCTCCTTTCGTTGGAAAAGGAAAGCGCTTCCAGGATTTGCTCGATGCCGCGGCCGCGATCAAGCGCTATCTGGCTGGGCAGGGTTTCTTTCTTGCCGATGTAATCATTCCGGAGCAGAAGATTGCAGATGGCATTGTCGAGTTGCAAGTTCTCGAAGGTCGTCTGGGCAAGATCGTGCTCGAAGTCGATCCCGATGTCACGATAAGTCGTCGGCTTCTGGATTCTTATCTTTCAACATTGCAAGAAGGCGGGTTGATTCGAACTGCGGATGTCGAACGTGCGCTGTTCCAGTTTCACGATTTGCGCGGCATTGTCGCCCGTAGCAGTTTCGCACCCGGAAAAAAGCCCGGGACTGCCGATCTCACCATCAAGGTCAGTCGCGGAAAGAGATTCGATGCCAATATCGACTTTGACGCCAACGGATCGATCTACACCGGTCAGCATCGAGTCACCGCCGGTGTCGACGGCAATAGCCTGTTGGGCTTAGGCGAGCTCATCAATGTGCGCGCCACCAACGCCATCGACGGTAATTTGCGTTTTGCACGCGTCTCCGCTCTTTTTCCGGTGGGTCCATGGGGCACCAAGATTGGTGGCGCCTACATGGATCTCAAGTTCCGCCTTGGCACTTCGCTTTTCGCCGCTCTTAAAGTCAATGGCGCGGCGCAAGTAAAGTCGTTGGTGGCCATTCATCCGTTCATCCGTTCGCGCAACACCAATCTTTTGCTGATCGGGCAGAGTGACAAGCGCAACTTCTACGATATTAAGCTGGCAACTGGCGATGAGACGTTCAAGAAAACCGATGTCAATTTGCTGGCTTTGTCCGGGGACTTTCGCGACACTCTTTTCGGGGGAGGAATCAACATCTTCAACATCTCCTATACCTTGGGAGAGCTGAAATTCGGCAATGCCGCCCTGGAGGCCACCGACCAGGCTGGGCACAAGACCAAGGGTTTGTACGGCAAGACCAACATCTCCATGTCTCGCTTGCAGGCGGTCACAGATCGGCTGGCGTTCTTCGGCGCCTACAGTGCGCAGTTCACCAATAAGAACCTCGACGCCAGCGAAAAGTTCAGTCTCGGCGGTCCCAATGCCGTGCGTGCCTATCCGCAAGGTGAAGGTGCCGGAGATCAGGGTTACTTCGCCAGCCTCGAAGCGCGTTATCGTCTGCCGCTGGAAGACAGCTTGCCGGGAACCATAGTGCTGGTCGGTTTCTATGATTTCGGCCGCGCCATTCTGATCAATCGTCCTACTACCGCCGACTTGACGAGCGCCACGCCAACTCCTCTCACGCGTCGCATCGCCGGCCCTGGCGTTGGAATCAATTGGGAAGTTCCCAACAATTGGTATTTGCGCGCTACCATGGCATTCCGTGATACGAATCGGGCCACGGCAGATCACCTGCTGCGCTATCCGCTCGTTTTCTTCCAGTTCAGCAAGCTGTTTTGATTCACGGTCACCGTGACTTTTTCACTTTCAATACAACGCTGCCCAATTTAGTCTTATCGATCCGATGCGTAATTATTGAGCAAAGACATAGCCCATAGCCATGTTCAAGCACGCCTCTTTGAATAGAGCTTACCGCCTGGTCTGGAGCGAATTGCACCACACCTGGGTTGCGGTTGCTGAGTTCGCCCGCTCGCAAGGCAAGCGAGGTGCTAGCGTGGTTGCCGCCGGCATGTTCACCTTGGGCGCCAATGCTTTTGCTACAGAGCCAGTGCCCACGGCCCTGCCTACCGGCGGTATTGTCGCCGCTGGCCAGGTCGCCATCAGTAGTAGTGGCGTGCGCATGGACGTTAATCAGTCCTCCAGCGCGGCAATCGTCAATTGGGACAGCTTCAATATTGGTAGCCAGGCCCACGTCAATTTCAATCAGCCCAGCGCCTCGTCCGTCATCCTAAATCGTGTGATGGGCGGCGATGGATCAGCCATCTTCGGCCGCATGACAGCGAATGGCAATGTCTTTATCACCAACCCAAGCGGCATTCTGTTCGCGCCCGGCGCGCAGGTCGATGTTGGTGGTCTGGCTGCCTCCTCATTGAGCATTTCAGATACCAGCTTCCTCGCCGGGAAGTACCAGTTTGAAAAAGTCGGCGCTGGCGGTACGGTAATCAATCAAGGGACGCTGAATGCCGCGAATGGCGGCTTCATCGCACTCGTCGCACCACAGGTCAGT
>JAIPCS010000056.1 GCA_021738105.1 Sulfuritalea sp. | reverse complement strand
AAGGCGCGAGACGAAGGTCTCGTAGCCGCCGATGATGACCATGATCAGCAGGTTGGCGATCATCACCACGTCGATCAGGCCCAGCACGATGAGCATTACTTCCGATTCGGTCAGGCTGCCGGCCTTGCTTACGAGATGCGCCAGTTCATGCATGAACTGATAGACATAGACGGCCTGGGCGACAATCAATCCGAGATAGAGCGGAGCCTGCAGCCAACGGCTGCCGAATATGAAAAACTCCATGAGTCTGACGATTTTGTTCATGGCCGGTCGCTGAAAGTGTTGCGGGGCAGCAATATTACCGCAGGTGCCCGATAGGAGTGTTTCACTGATGCGTAAGTAGCATGTAAGCCTCTTTCGGTTAAATCTGAAAGCGCTTAGTATCCGTTACATTGCCTGTCGAAAGACTCTGGCGGCAGCAGCAAATTCTTCCAAAAAGCAAATAGATTCGTCATCCGCCCGACCGAAGCTTTTGGCCTGAGTGGCGGGAGTTTTTTCATCCGGACCCTGTCCGGTCTCAAGCGAGAGGAGAGGTATCAATGTCCAGCATTGAATCAAATGTCACGGAAACCCGTGTATTTCCCCCATCTGATGAAGTCGTCAAGAAAGCCACGATATCCGGAATGGCGGCCTACGAGGCCTTGTGCAAGGAAGCCGACCAGGACTATGCCGGCTACTGGGGTCGCCTGGCGCTTGAACATGTGAGCTGGAAAGAGCCATTTACACAGTCGCTCGACGAATCAAATGCTCCTTTTTACAAATGGTTTGCCGATGGCAAGCTGAATGTGTCGTACAACTGCCTCGATCGGAACATTGAGGCAGGCCTCGGCGACAAGGTCGCAATCATTTTTGAAGCCGATGGTGGCCAGGTCACCAAGGTGACTTACAAGGAACTGCTGTCCCACGTGTCCCGCTTTGCCAATGCGCTGCGCGCGCAAGGCATCAAGAAGGGTGACCGGGTCCTGATCTACATGCCGATGTCGGTCGAAGGTGTGGTCGCCATGCAGGCGTGTGCCCGCATCGGTGCGATTCATTCGGTGGTGTTCGGCGGCTTCTCGGCCAAGAGTGTGCAGGAGCGCATTCAGGACGCGGGTGCCGTCGCGGTCATTACTTCGGACGAGCAGTGTCGAGGCGGCAAGAATATTCCGCTGAAGCCCGCAGTCGATGACGGAATTGCCATGGGCGGCTGCGAGTCGATCAAGTCCGTCATCGTCTTCAAGCGCACTGGCGGTCCCTGCAACATGGTCGAAGGTCGCGACGTCTGGTGGGAAGACGTGACCGCCGGCCAATCCGACGTCTGCGAGCCGGAGTGGGTCGAGGCTGAGCATCCGCTGTTCCTGCTCTATACCTCGGGTTCCACAGGCAAGCCCAAGGGCGTGCAGCATAGTTCCGGTGGTTATTTGCTGCATGCAATTTTGACCATGAAGTGGACCTTCGACATCAAGCCGGAAGATGTTTTCTGGTGCACCGCCGACATCGGCTGGGTCACCGGCCATACTTACATTACCTACGGCCCGCTGGCTTGCGGTGCCACCGAGGTCGTGTTCGAAGGCGTGCCGACCTATCCGGACGCCGGGCGGTTCTGGAAAACCATTCAGAACCACAAGGTGAATGTTTTCTATACCGCGCCGACGGCCATTCGCTCGCTGATCAAGACCGGTGAAAATACGCCGGCTACGCATCCGAAGAATTACGATCTCAGTTCCTTGCGCATCCTCGGTTCGGTTGGCGAGCCGATCAATCCGGAAGCCTGGATGTGGTACTACAACAATGTCGGCGGCGGACATTGCCCGATCGTGGATACGTTCTGGCAAACCGAGACGGGTGGCCACATGATCACCCCGTTGCCGGGCGCAACGCCGTTGGTGCCGGGCTCCTGCACCCTGCCGTTTCCCGGAATCATGGCGGCCATCGTCGACGAAACCGGCAATGACGTCGAATGGGGCAAGGGCGGTTTCCTCGTCGTCAAGAAGCCCTGGCCGGCGATGATCCGCACCATCTACGGCGATCCGGATCGCTACAAGAAATCCTACTTCCCTGAAGATTTTGGCGGCAATGTGTATCTGGCGGGTGACGGCGCCATGCGCGATGCCAAGACCGGCTACTTCACCATCATGGGCCGTATCGACGACGTGCTGAATGTTTCCGGGCACCGCATGGGCACCATGGAAATCGAGTCGGCGCTGGTGTCCAACCCGATGGTGGCGGAAGCGGCGGTGGTGGGACGGCCGGACGATCTGACCGGTGAGGCGATCTGTGCCTTTGTGGTGCTCAAGCAGTCGCGTCCCAGCGCGGAAGAGGCAAAGAAAATTGCCGCTGAACTGCGTGCTTGGGTCGGCAAGGAAATCGGTCCGATCGCCAAGCCCAAGGACATCCGTTTTGGCGAGAACCTGCCAAAGACGCGGTCGGGCAAGATCATGCGGCGTCTGCTGCGTAGTCTGGCCAAGAACGAGGAAATCACCCAGGACGTCTCAACACTTGAGAATCCGGGAATTCTTGATCAACTGAAGCAGAACGCCTAGGTTTTTTCTGGATCGAAAAGCGCCCCTCGCAAGTCGGGCGCTTTTTTTTGTCCGCTTTTCCGGAACCATCTTTCTATTTCTGTGGCACGTCCAATTTCCTGAGGGCGAGGCTCTGCGACCGGGAATCGTTTTTCCCGTGAGACTCGGCACGGAGTAGGATTGCTTTTGAATAAGAATTCGTTGGAGGAGGCATCATGATTCGCTCCAGGCTCAAGGCGCAGCGTCTGGCCTTTCTGTTTTTGATGGGCTGCTTTTTTTTCAACTACCCCTTGTTGTCGGTATTCAATCAGAGTACTGATATTTTTGGCTTGCCGTCACTGTATGTCTGGCTGATGGCGTCCTGGTTTGCGCTGATCATGCAAATGGCCTGGGTTGTTGAGAGCGATAGCAAGTGATGCAAAGCGGTCTTTGCAGCACTCCGCTGGACAGGCGCCATCGGAGGGATGGGCAATGTCGGAGATGTGTGTCATGACATCCCGCCCGCTCGTCTGGTGCTTCTGCGCGAGGGATTGAGATGCTTCAGGGATGGGTGATCATACTTGGCTCATTCGTCTATCTGGGCATTCTGTTTGCCATCGCCTGGTATGCGGACAGGCGAGCAGATGCCGGTCGATCCCTGATTTCCAATCCGATTGTCTATGCGCTTTCACTGGGTGTGTATTGCACCACCTGGACCTTCTATGGCAGCGTAGGCCGCGCGGTGGCGAGCGGCATCGGCTATCTGCCGATTTACCTTGGTCCGACCCTGCTGTTTGCCTTGGCTGGATTCGTTCTGGTGAAAATGATCCGTGTCGCCAAAGCCAACCGGATTACGTCCATCGCCGATTTTGTGGCTTCACGCTACGGGAAGAGCCAGTTTCTAGGCGGTCTGGTAACGGTCATTGCGGTGGTGGGTGTGATTCCGTACATCGCGTTGCAACTCAAGGCGGTGTCAAACAGCTTTTCGATTCTCTCCAGCTATCCGCAGATCATCATGCCGGCGACGGCGGGCACCGTGCCTTTGTTTCAGGACAGTGCGCTGTATGTGGCCATGATCCTGGCCGCCTTCACCATCCTGTTCGGCACTCGGCACCTGGACGCCACTGAACGCCACGAGGGCATGGTCGCCGCGATCGCTGTCGAATCCATCGTCAAGCTTGTTGCCTTTCTGGCGGTGGGAATTTTTGTGGTTTGGGGAGTGCACGAAGGGATCGGGGATATCTTTGCCCAGGCTGATGCCATCCCTGATATTGCGCAACGCCTGAAAACGGATGACTCACCGGCTGTCTATGGCACCTGGGGCACATTGGTATTTCTGTCGCTATTTGCCGCCTTGCTGTTGCCGCGACAATTTCAGATCGCGGTGGTGGAGAACGTCGACGTCAGTCATCTGGGCCGGGCGGTGTGGATGTTTCCGCTTTACCTTTTTCTGATCAATCTTTTTGTGCTGCCGGTCGCCTTGGCAGGTCTGCTGCATTTTCAGGGCCAGGGTGTCGACGCGGATACTTTTGTGCTGACGCTGCCGATGGCCTATCAGCAGGAAACCCTGGCCTTGTTTGTCTATATCGGCGGACTATCTGCCGCGACGGGCATGGTCATTGTGGAAACCATCGCCTTGTCGACCATGGTTTGCAACGATCTGGTCATGCCGCTGCTATTGAGGGTGCCGATGTTCGGGCTGGCTGCCCGCACCGATTTCACAGGCCTTTTGCTGGGAATTCGACGCTGGGCAATAGCGATCATTCTTGGTCTGGGCTATTTGTATTTTCGTGTCGCCGGTGAAGCGTATGCACTGGTATCGATCGGTTTGATCTCGTTTGCCGCCGTGGCGCAGTTTGCGCCGGTGGTCATCGGTGGCCTGTTCTGGAAAGGCGGTACACGGGATGGCGCACTGGCAGGATTGGCGGCGGGGTTCACGTTGTGGACGTATACCCTGCTGCTGCCGTCATTTGCCAAATCGGGCTGGTTGCCGGCCGGATTCATAGAGCATGGCCTGTTCGGAATCGAGCTACTGAGGCCGCAACATCTGCTGGGTCTGACCGGTCTTGACGAAATCACGCACAGCCTGGTCTGGAGCCTGCTGATCAATCTCGGCTTCTACATCGGCGTCTCATTGCAGCGCGCTCCAAACATGAGAGAAGCACGGCAGGCCACACTGTTTGTCGGTGGAGCGGAAGCGGCCGGTATTCCTCGCTGGCAGGGTGCCGCCGGTGTGGTCGATCTGTTACCTCTCGCCGCACGCTTCATCGGGCAAGACAAGGCGCATGCAGCCTTTACCCGCCATGCCCTGGAACGGGGCCTGGCGGGAGTCGATGAGCTTCCTGCGGATACGCGCCTGGTCAACTTTGCCGAAAACCTGCTTGCCGGAGCAATTGGCTCCGCCTCGTCGCGTGCGATGGTGGCTTCCGTGGTGACCGAAGAGCCCCTGGGCATCAACGAAGTCATGAACATTCTCGACGAGGCATCGCAGGT
This sequence comes from Sulfuritalea sp., assembly GCA_021738105.1. The sequence goes on along the minus strand of JAIPCS010000056.1, from coordinate 11,834 downwards.
GCGCAGTTACGCGCGCGAGGTTGAGGAAAAATCGCTGGAACTGACCCGCGCCACGACGGAATTGCGTGAAGCCAATGCCCAGTTGCGCCAGCTCGATCGCATGAAGGACGATTTCATTTCCACTGTATCGCACGAGTTGCGCACCCCTCTCACTTCGATTCGCGCATTCTCGGAAATGCTGCAGGAGGATCCGAAAATTGACCTGGCGCAACGATCAAAATTTCTTGGCATCATCGTCAACGAGACGGTCCGCCTGTCGAGGCTGATCAGCCAGATTCTCGACCTGGCCAAACTTGAATCGGGACGCGCTGAATGGACGGTTGAATCCGTGGATGTCGGGGAAATGCTGGGCGATGCCGCGGATTCCATGGCCGTGCTGTTTACCGAAAAGCATGTCTCACTGGAGATCGAACCCTGTGAACCCGGTCTTGTAGTTCTCGCCGACAGCGATCGACTGATTCAGGTGATGGTCAATCTGCTGTCGAATGCGCTGAAGTTCGCCCCTGCCGGAAGCGGCTATGTAAAAGTCGGCGCTGGCGGTACGGCGAATGAAGTCCGCGTCTATGTCAGCGACAATGGCCCCGGCATACCGCTGGAGGATCAGAATCTGATTTTTGACAAGTTTCAGCAGGGCGCGGGTACTGCCGAACTTTTGACTGAAAAGCCACAAGGTACCGGGCTGGGCTTGCCGATCAGCCGCCAGATCATCGAGTATTTCCAGGGCCGCTTGTGGGTAGAGAGCACACCTGGTTCAGGAACCCGTTTTGTGTTCACACTACCCCGCCAAGCGGGCGATAATGGTGCAAACAAGAAATGAAGTGAAGGTCGGCCACGGCGAGTGATAGTCGTCGTGTTGCAGCCGCCGAAAATGTCATGCCGGGAGGAGTTTGATGAGCCGTCGCATTTTGATTGTCGATGATGAACCGAATATTGTGATATCGCTTGAGTACCTTATGAAGAAAGAAGGGTACGAGACCGCGGTCGCTGTCGATGGGGACGATGCGCTGAATCAGGCGGCTCAATTTGCTCCCGACCTGATATTGCTCGATGTGATGATGCCAAAAAAGTCAGGTTTCGAAGTGTGTCAGGCGTTGCGTGCGAATCCGGCGACGGCCGCAGCGAAAATCATCATGCTCACCGCGAAAGGGCGCGAGACGGAAGCAGCAAAAGGGATGGCGCTGGGCGCCGACGCCTATGTCACCAAGCCGTTTTCGACCAAGGATCTCGTGCATCTGATCAAATCGCATCTGGCATGAAGGCCCGGATTCGTTTCATTCTGGCAGCGGTCATATTGGGTCTGCTGATGACGGGTCCGTTCGTCATTACAGGCTTTCTGCTGGCGGCAGACGCCAGCGAGGCCGAACGTGCTGCATTTGTCCAGTTTCTGGAGCCACGCCTGCCGCTGGGTGGACTGATGACGCTGTTCGGATTCGTCGCCGGCATCATGTTGCTGCGCGAATTGTTCAAACAGTATGTGTATGGCCTGTTGCGCATGGCAGAGAATTTGCGATTGATGCTGGGCGCAAACCGTAATTTTCGTGTCGCGACTGAAGGTCCGCCTGAATTCCGCGAACTGGCACGCGCCGCCAACGACTTGGCCCAGCAGCGCGACGAGCTGCTTAGTGATGTCGAAACGCAGATCGATCGCGCCAAGGCGGCGGTGGAAGAGGAGAAAAATCGCCTGGCGGCCTTGATGTCGGAGCTGGCGATGGGAGTCGTGGTATGTAATCTCGACGGCCGTATCCTGCTGTATAACAGCCGGGCTCGGCTACAGTTCAAAGCGTTGGCGCAGGGCACGACGTCAATAAGCAGTGGCGCTTTGATCGGGCTCGGTCGGTCGATTTTCTCGATCCTCGAACGAGGCCAGATTACGCATTCGCTGGAGAATATTCAACAACGACTGCGCAGAGGCAGCTCGGGACCGACAGCCAACTTCATTACGTCGACACGCGGAGGACAGTTACTGCGTGCCCAGATGGCACCGGTGCTTCGAAGTGGCGCCGAAAGCGCCAGAGCTGATGACGATTCGGCAGACTCCGCCTTGGGCGAGAAGAAGGCTGATGGTTTGCAGCTTGCTTCCGTCGATCAAATTACCGGGTACGTACTGACGATCGAGAACATTACCTCCAGTTTCGAGCGTGAGGCCGAACGCGACCAGGTGCTGCAATCACTGACAGATGGCAGCCGAGCGGCGTTGGCGAACATACGTGCGGCGGTGGAGACCTTGATCGATACGCCGGACATGGAGATCGACTTTCGCGAGCGTTTTACGCGGGTCATTGCCGACGAGGCGACGGTCATGAGCCAGCGACTCGACAGCATCATGAGTCGTTTTACCGATTCCCTGAAAACGCGTTGGCCGCTGGAGGATGTTCTGGCGATTGACGTTGTCACCGCTGCGGCACGACGCATCGAAGACCGACTGAAACTACCGATCAAAAATGAGGACCAGGACCGGGATTTGTGGGTGAGAGTGGATAGTTTTGCCCTGATTCAAGCCATGAGTTTCCTTGCGTCGCGGCTGCAGGATCACTATGCAATCCGAGAGTTGCGTTTGCGTTTGAGTGCCGAAGGTCGGATGGCATATGTCGATCTGATCTGGTCGGGTACGCCGGTGTCGTCAGAGACCCTATATACGTGGGAATTGGAGCCGATGAACATCGGTGCCGAGACCAGCCCCTTGACGCTGCGCGACGTGATCGACCGGCATGGCGGTGAAATCTGGTATCAGCGTGACAAGGCTGCCCACAGAGCTTTTTTCCGCATTGTGCTGCCGATTGCTGAAATGACGGAAACGGCAGCGACTGATCAAACACAACATCTGCATAGCGACAGCCGTCCCGAGTATTACGATTTCGACCTTTTTGCGAGCCGTGACGCTGAAGGCTCGGGTATTGATACTGACCGCCGGCTATCCGATCTTGCCTATACCGTGTTCGATACTGAAACAACCGGTCTCGAACCTTCAAAAGGCGATGAGATTATTCAACTGGGCGCCGTGCGTATCGTCAACAGTCGCTTATTGCGCCAGGAGGTCTTCGATCAACTGGTGGATCCACGTATTCCTCTAAAGCCCGCTGGAATACCGATTCACGGAATTAGCGAGGACATGGTCCGAAATCAGCCCACCCTGGACATCGTCCTGCCGGCTTTTCACGAGTTTTGCAGCGAGACCGTGCTGGTCGCGCACAACGCGGCGTTCGACATGCGCTTTTTCCAGCTCAAGGAAGCCAGTCTCGGCGTACGCTTTACCCAACCCGTGCTCGACACCCTGCTTTTATCGGCGGTGATTCACCCAAATCAGGAGTCTCACCGGTTGGAGAGTATTGCCGGACGACTCGGTATCGATGTCATTGGTCGCCACACCGCACTCGGTGACGCGTTTGTTACCGGTGAGGTATTTCTCAAAATGATTCCGTTGCTTGCCGACAAGGGAATATTCACATTGCGTCAGGCACTGGACGCCGCGCAGGAAACCTATTTTGCCCGCATCAAATACTGAACGGCCGGGTGTTAACGCTATCAATCCCAAAATCGTATCAACGCTTTTGCGATGTTGGTTCCGGGTCCGGAAAGGAATGGGCGCATGATGAAAACGGCGGCCGGCATTACGACGACTGCCATTCCCCTGCGCATGCCCTTGCTGCGTGGCAAGAACCGTTTGCGGATCGCCCTGGCGGGGTTGCCGGGTGGCGGCAAGACCACGCTGTTCGAGGCGGTATCGAGTACTGCACCGCACACCGGGGAGTTGACGGGAACGCATCGCATCTACCGTGAATGCACCGTACAGATCGGTCTCGACGAGGCCAGCGTCGTTGATCTACCCAATATCCATTCGCTGCATCATCTTGAAGGTGACGATCTCTCCGCCTTGAAGTATCTGCTTTGGGGAGACGATCGTCCGCCGGTTTCGATGCACGAGAAATCGGGCCCGCCGGCCCCATTTGCTCCCCCTGATCTGATCATTCAGGTCCTTGATGCCACCAATTTGCAAAGCCATCTTGAACTGACGCTGGAGTTGAGCCAGCTTGGAAGGCCGATCGTGCTGGCGCTAAACCATATGGACGAGGCGCTGAAGAAGGGGCTGTACATCAACGTCAAGGCACTTGAAGAACTGCTCGGGATTCCGGTGGTACCGACAGTGGCTTTGATGGGTCAGGGACTCGCAGAATTGTTTCGCGTCGCGATAAATGCAGCGCGCGAGGCAATTTGTCCACTCCCGCAGCCACCGAGTCGGCACATTATCGAGAGCTTGCAAGCGCTTGACGAAGCAATGAACCGTCCGGAGATTCATGCGGCGTTTCGAGTGCCGCATCCATTGCTGGTAATCCAGTTCGCTGCCGATGATCGCTTCATCGAAGATGAGTTGAAGGAACACTTTCCGCAATTGCTACCCGGATTTTCCGTCTTGCGTGAAGCGGCAGGGCAGAGTTTGCCGCGACCATTGGCAGATGAGTTGCACGCTGATCGCCATCATCGAGCCGCGACGCTGGTCGAAGCGGCAATGCGCATGGGATCGCCGAAGCAGGCGAGAAACTGGCGCTATTGGCTGGATGAGTTATTTCTGCATCCGCAATGGGGTCTGGTCGGCAGTCTTGTCGTGTTCGCGGCGGTGCTGTTCGTTGTTTTTGAAGTCAGCGGCTGGATTGACTCCATGACGACGGTGCGCCTGACAGAAGCCTTTTCTGAATGGCAGCCGTTGTCTACGTCGGGTGTGGTTGGGCGTGCCGTACTCGATGGTCTTATCGGACTGACCGGAATCGTGGTGCCCTACATGATTCCGCTGGTCATGCTGCTGGTGACGCTGGAGGAAGTCGGCCTGATGCATCGAATTGCCTTTGTCGTTGACCGCGGCTTTCACAAGATCGGACTGCATGGAGGTGTTGCCGTTCCATTTTTGTTGGGTCTGGGATGCAATGTACCCGCCATCTCGGGTGCAGCAAAAGCCACTACGGGACGCGAACGTGTGATCGCTTCGGTATTGATCACGTTTGTGCCCTGTTCCGCCCGTTCTGCAATCATTCTGGCCATCGCCGGCAAGTATCTTGGTGCCTGGGGAGTGTTCGGCATGTTTGCGTTGACGCTCGTCGTCATTGCTGTCATGGGCAGCGTACTGTCACGAGGGGATCGCGAACTCGGCCCTGGTCAGGTTCAGGAAATTCCAGTCTATGCGCTTCCGACCTGGCGCAAGCTGCTGGCCGAAACATGGGAACGCACCAGCGACATTCTGACCATCGTGACACCTTTGTTGGTGGGTGGCAGTGTGGTATTGGCATTGCTCAATCACGTTGGAGCAGACAGTCTAATCAACACCCTGCTGATGCCGGTAAGCGTCTGGTGGCTTGGACTGCCACTGGCTTTGGGTGTCCCTATTCTATTTGGCGTGCTGCGCAAGGAGCTTTCCTTGCTGATGATTTTTCAGGCACTAGGTACGCAGGATATCGGTACTCGGCTCGATTCGGTGCAGATTATGACCCTGCTGCTGTTCCTGACGTTCTACATCCCCTGCGTATCCACGTTTGCGGTCATGCTGAAAACCATCGGACGAAGGGAGGCCTTGTTCTCGGTGGCCCTGTCTGTCGGTGTGGCGCTGCTGGTAAGCGGGGCGGTGCGACTGATTCTTGGAGGGGTGCAGCTCGCTGCAGGAGCTTAACGGGATAGGTCCCTGATCGTCAGTAGTGTTACCGTTACGATTTTAGGGCGTTGGAAGGAAGGACATCTGGCATGCAAGCATTCGATTTTGACAGTGCGATAAGCTGGCACAGGTCGTGGAAGATGAAGTTTCATATCGCGCTCGACACCATACGCGACAGGGATTTCGATACACAGCCTATTGGTGACGACACTCAATGCCGGCTGGGTCAATGGCTGGCTGGAAATGCTGGTGAATTGGCCGGGTCCAAGGTGGTCGGAGAACTGCTGAAGGTTCACAGCGAGTTTCATCGCCAATCGCAATCCATTGCAGATGATATCCGGAATGGGAAAATCGTTCAGATGGGCGACCGGGCCATTATCGAATTCGGGGTGCTTTCAGACAAAATCGAGACCTTGCTCAAACAGCTCAAGGAGGAGCTCAGCCAGACCTGAGTTGGAAAGCTTCACTGGCCTGTTTGTCAGGCAAGCCATCCAATCAACACTCTTCGGACATACTCATCAAACGCCATGAACACTGCACTTATATTTATTCGGACCGACAAGGGTGAGCGGGAAGCGGGTTCTGAGTCCACCGGGCTCTCAAGTGGATTGCTCGAACTATTGCGGGCTATCGATGGAGTGTCCACCGTCGCCGATCTGGCCAGCCGCTTTGACAATTTTTCATCGGTAGAACTCAACGAGGCACTCAATGCGCTGGTCGACGCCGACTTGATCAGTGAATCGGAGATTTCGTCGGGTGACGAATCTCAGCGGCAGGCGCAGGCGCTGCGCGCCAAACTCATGGCAAGACGAATGAAGACCGGGAGTTCAAATTCGGAGCTCGGGACCCCGGACGCCGATGTCGAAGATCCGGCGCAGCGCGCCGCTGAGGTGGAAGCTCAGCAAGAAGCCGAAGCGCAGGCGCAGCGGAAAGCCGAGGAAGAGGCCAGGCTGGAGGCAGAAGCGAAGGCGAGGAAGGATGCAGAGGAGAACGCCAGACGGTTGGCCGAGGATCAGGAGCGGCGAGTGGCTGAAGAGCAGGCTCATCGGGCGGCGGAAGAACAGAGCCGGCTGGACGCCGCGGAGCAAGAGAGGCGAGAAGCCGAGGAGCGTACCAGGCAAGAAGCCGCGGCCCAGGATCGCCTTGCACTTGAGGAAGCTGCCCGACTGGAAGCGGACAAGAAAGCCCAGCAGGCCGAGAAGGAGGCGAGGGCCCGGAAACGTGCGAAAGAGCAAGCCTCTTTGGCCACCAAAATCGCTGTTCTCGAATGGATACGGCGCTGGGGCAAGGGGCTTGCTCTTGGCTTGGTGATGATGCTCCTGATCGGGCTGGGTGGAATCCATCTGATGTCGTTTGATGGGCAGATTCCGTCGTTTGAAAAAGCATTGACCAAGCAGTTTCAGCAGCCGGTCAAAATCAAGTCGCTGCACATAGCTTTGATACCGCGACCTCTCTTGCGTTTTGAAGAGATTTCGGTTGGCAGTGGGGGGCAGATACGTATTTCGCGAGCTGAGGCCATGGGAAATCTTGGCAGCCTGTTCAGCGAGCGAAAGGAGTTCAAGTCGATCGAACTGGACCAGATGGCGGTCACGGAAGAGGGCTTGGCCTGGATATTGTTCGGCAAGCCGGTGGCGCAAGGGATTGGTTTGGGTCAGATTGGCGTGACAACGGTCAAGCTTGAGTCCACTCATTTCAGCGTTCCCGCGTTCGGCGCCAAAATTGGAATGGATGAAGGTGGTACCTGGACCGGAATTGAAATTGAATATCACGACAAGAACCTCAAGCTGAAGCTGGTGCCGCAAGCCGAGGCAGTGCAATTCGACATTGATGCTACATCATTCAGGATTCCGTTCGGTTCCAATCTGACACTGGAAGATTTGATTGCCAAAGGATCTGCTGACCGGAACGGGCTTTCTTTGTCCGAGTTCAGGGGATTTATTGTTGGAGGGTTTCTCAGTGGTGACGCAAGATTGGATTGGCGTGCAAACTGGAGTCTTGCCGGTGCATTGAAGGCAAAGCAGATTGATGCCGGATTGTTGGCCCCTGGGGTACTGAGTAATGCAAGACTGACAGGCGCTGCAAGCTATTCCATGCAAGCGGCGGAATCCGCAAAACTCTTCACCTCACCTCGGCTGGAAGGAAACCTGGGTATCGAGAGAGGAACACTATTGGGGGTGGACATCCCAAGGATGTTGCAGGGCAGAGGATTGCGCGGCGATACCCGGTTCGTCGATCTCACGGCAGGGTTTGTTCATGAGCAGGGTGTGACAAAAATACGCCAGCTGCACATGAGTGATGGTGCCCTGTCGGCCAGCGGGACGGTCGATATCGATGCAGAAATGCAGGTCAGTGGAAAATTGGCCGTTGATCTCAAGCTCGATTCTGATCGACGTCGCGCCACGCTTGCGATATCCGGAACATCAAAAAAACTCAAATGGGATCGGCAGTAGCAAACAACGAACGGCTCGGGTGTGCACATTGGATCTGACGCCCGCCAGAAAATCTGACAGAACAACTTATATCAAAGGTCTTTCATGAACCCTCAGAACGGTTACGACATTGAAGACATCACGATTGGCATGAGCGCTGAGACCGGCAAGACCATCACGGATGCTGATATCGTGATGTTTGCGGGTGTTTCGACCGATGTCAATGCCGTGCATATGGACGAGGAATTCGGGAAAACCACAATGTTCGGTGGTCGCATTGCACATGGCATGCTGAGTGCCAGCCTGATCTCGGCCGTGCTTGGCAATCGATTGCCCGGACCCGGCGTGATTTACATGAGTCAATCACTGCGCTTTCGAGCGCCGGTGCGCCCTGGCGATACGGTGCGTGCCAGGGCGACCGTCAAGGAAGTCAATGCGGAGAAGTGTCGTGTGGTTCTCGAAACCGTCTGTACTGTGGGTGACAAGGTCGTCATCGATGGCGAAGCCATGGTCATGACTACTTCGCGCCGGAAACGCGAAGCTGCTTCCAAATAGTGACGAGTATCAATTGGCCTTCGTTGCCGGAGGCGGGTCGCATGGAGACTTCATCGGACTTCCCGCGCGAAGTCGTGGATGCCGTGATGATGGATCGTCACGCGGTGCGGGCTTTTTTACCGACGGAAATTTCACTTGAGCAGGTCTCGGAAATACTGACGGTCGCTCGTCGCGCGCCCTCCGGCACCAATCTGCAACCCTGGCGGGTTCACGTTTTACTCGGTCACACGCGTCAACGACTGATAGATGCGGTATGCGCCGCTTACGACGCAGACGAACCCGGTCATCGCGCCGAATACAACTACTATCCGGCAAAGTTCTTCGAGCCTTATCTGGCGCGTCGACGCAAGATTGGTTGGGATCTCTATGGCTTGCTGGGTATAGCCAAGGGTGATACCGGTCGAATGAAGGCGCAGATGAGGCGAAACTACGAGTTCTTTGGCGCCCCCGTCGGCCTCATATTCAGTATTGATCGACGCATGGGCCAGGGCGGTTGGCTCGACTATGGGATGTTTTTGCAGAACGTGATGCTTGCCGCGCGAGCGCGTGGCCTGGACACCTGTCCACAGGTCGCCTGGCTCGACTATCACCGGATTATCGCCAGGGTTCTCGACTTTGCTCCGGAGGAGCAGCTGGTTTGCGGCATGTGCCTGGGTTGGATCGATCCGGAGGCTGTTGAGAGCCGCCTGAAAACGGAACGCGCTGAGCTCGACGAGTTTGTCGTGTTTCACAACTGAGTGATGGCGGACGGGGAAGAAGCGCCGCGGCAGCGTATCGACAAATGGCTTTGGGCTGCGCGATTCTTCAAAACAAGAAGTCTTGCGGCAGCTGCAGTGGATGGTGGTCGGATCAAATGGAACGGCCAGTCGGTCAAGCCGTCGCGTGAGTTGAAACCCGGCGACGAACTTGAAATCGTCGCCGGTGAGCAGCGCTGGACAGTGTTCGTGCGCGGTGTAAATGCGCAGCGTCGTCCCGCTCCGGAAGCTCGACTACTGTTTGAAGAAACGGTGGAGAGCGTCGCCCGCCGCCAGCAGCAACAGGAGATACGCAGGCTGGCGCCGATGCCTGGTGCCGACCTCAAGGGCCGGCCGACTAAAAAGGCGGGCAGATTGATACGTGGATTCAATGAGTGAGGCTCATCTGCTGAGCCCGTTACGGGTGATATTCTCCTGCACGAGAGAAACATGAGGCGGAACACGGCATGGAAATGAGCATTGCGCTGGTGGTAGGTCTGTTGCTGGGTGGTGGACTGATGGCCTGGGTGTTCGGCGCACGCACGCGAGAAGCCAGAGCCCAGATCGAGCAATTCGAGAGCGAACTGGTGCGATTGCGCGCACAGGAATCGGCGCTGGCAATACGCTGTGCCACACTGCAAACCGAACTGGAAAAGGATCAGGCGCTGTTTGCCGAACGGCAGGCCACACTCGAAGCCGCCCGCGATAGTTTTGCCGATGCCTTCAAGGTCATTTCAGCCGAGGCACTGACCAGGAACAACCAGTCCTTCCTCGAACTCGCCCGCAGTACCCTGGAGGCGCAGCAAGCGGCAGCGCAGGCGGCGGCGCGGTCCGATCTGGACAAGCGACAATTGGCCATCGGCGAGTTGGTGGCACCGGTCAAGGTTTCGCTGGAGAAATTCGAGCAGCAAATTCAAGGCATCGAAAAGTCACGCATCGACGCCTACGCCACGCTGAGTGAGCAGGTGCGCGCCATGGCGGAGGCGCAAGGCGCCTTGCGCGAGGAAACCGGCAACCTGGTCAAGGCCTTGCGCGCACCGCAAACGCGTGGTCGCTGGGGCGAACTGCAGTTGAAGCGCGTGGTTGAAATGGCCGGCATGCTCGATCACTGCGATTTCTACGAGCAGGCCAGCACCAATACCGAAGACGGACGATTGCGCCCCGATATGATCGTTCGATTGCCCGGCGGCAAGAACATCGTGGTCGACGCAAAGGCACCTCTGGCGGCCTACCTCGAAGCGCTGGAAACCGACGATGAGGCAGCGAAGAAGAGCAAGCTCGCCGATCACGCGCGGCAAGTGCGTGAGCACCTCAAAAAACTTGGCCAAAAAGCCTACTGGGAGCAGTTCCAGCCCTCGCCGGATTTTGTCGTGCTGTTCCTGCCCGGCGAGATGTTTTACTCCGCCGCGCTGGAGGCCGATCCTTCGCTGATCGAACAAGGTGTCGAGCAGCGGGTAATTCTGGCCACGCCAACCACACTGATTGCCTTGCTGCGCGCCGTTTCCTATGGCTGGACGCAACAGGCACTGACGGAAAATGCCGAACGCATCAGCATCCTCGGCCGCGAACTCTACGACCGCATTGCAACCGTTGCCGAGCATTGGAGCCGGGTCGGCAAAAACCTTGGCGAGGCGGTGGGCGCCTACAACGATTCCGTGGCTTCGATGGAGCGGCGGGTGCTGGTGTCGGCGCGCAAGTTCCGGGATTTGAAAGTGGCCAGCGAAGACAAGGATATCCGCGACCTGAACCCGGTCGAGTCGCTGCCGCGCGATGTACAGGCGCCGGAATTGTTGGTAAAGGACGAGAGCAGGCTCATTCCATGAGCCCTGGACGGTGCAGACTGGTCTCCATTGTCAAGGAGGAAGCCCCATGTCTGCCAATCAAGCTGATCTCGCCGTGTTTTATGCCACTACCATCCTCTGTGCCATTGGTGCCTTGATGTTGCCGTTGGCCGGATAGCGCTGCACATGATTCGTCCCGATCTGCCTCTCGTGTCGCTTGCCGATCTTCCTGGCGGGCCGGAGCCGATAGTGCTTGCGGCCAGTGCGCAGCTGGCCATCAGTCTGCGTGCAGCGCACGGCGAATTGCAGATTCAGCGCGGGGCCGAAATCTGGCGCGCACTGCAAAGTTCGACGCCCGCCATGTGGCTGGATCACCTCACCTCTACCGCGTTGCTGCGCGGGGACATCCCGCCGGCGAGCGTCCCGGACAGCTTCCTTTCCAGAGCTCAGGAGCGCTGCTTGTGGGAGCAGGCGATCGCCCGTGACACGGGTGCTGCGGCAGAACTGTTCGACCGTGAGGGCATGGCCAGGGCGGCAATGGATGCCGCCGGCTTGCAAACCTGGTGGCGCATCGAGGTACCGGAGGCCTTGTACACAGAGGAGTACCGGGCGTATCAACGTTGGGACGCCGAAGTACGCGCGGCCTGTCAGGTCGGCGGCTGGCGCAGAGCCGACGAAGTCCTGGCCTGGCGCATCGCTT